>VMSR01000135.1 GCA_013792075.1 Desulfobacula sp. | reverse complement strand
CTGGGAATTAATTCGCAGGGGAAAAATGAATAATTTTAAAACACAGACCATGGAAAAAGTACAAACTTTTTACAATGCAATGCCGTTCAATTTTACGGATTCGGTAAAAACTGCATCAAAAAAGATTCTGAGGCAAAATGCTATCCAGGCCTATCCCAACCTCCATGAAATTCTGAGAAAAACGAAAGAAACTGATACGGTTTTGGATATCGGGTGTGGGGCTGGGTGGTTCCCGAATACACTGGCCTGTCATTATCAATTACAATGCGTTGCCGTTGATTTTTCTGAGACAGCAGTTGGCAGAGCGCGTGAAATAGCAGCAGCTTTAGAGGTGGAAGATAAACTTTCCTTCAACGTGTGTGATTTGTTTACTGAAGACTTTGAGTCATCTTTTTTCTTAGTGAACAGCATCGGAGTGCTGCACCACACTCATGACTGCCAGGCGGCGCTTGTCAGAATATCGGAGTTTGTTCGCTCGGGGGGGTATATCCATATCGCTTTATATCATTCATATGGTAGAAAACCTTTTTTGGATTATTTTTCAGCAGAACGGAAACGATTCTTTTCTGGAGATGAGGAGAGTCAAAAAGAGGCGGAGAAGAAAGCGCTTGAAAAATATAAGGAGCTCAATTCCCATATAAAAGACGAAACCCTGCTCTTGTCATGGTGCCGGGATCAGGTTTTTCATCCGCATGAGACCCAGCATACCTTAAAAGAGGCGTGTGAGTGGCTTTGGGATCTTGATTTCTCTGTTATCTCGACCAGTATGAATGGTTTTGGACCTGTTAAGTCTTGGGATGCCTTATTTGAGGATGAAAAAAATAAAGAATCTTTATCCTATCAGTGGAATGGTATTAAAAAGAAATATTATCCGGGATTCTTTTCAGTGCTTGCCCAAAAGAACTCTTGCGAAAACAGCAGTTGTGGAAAAACTCAAGCGTTAAATTCTATAGATATGAATTTTATTACAAGTATCAAACACAAATTATTTCCAGTACTCAATCCGGTTGAGAATGACGGTTGGGTTCAAAAAGAATTGAATAACAAAAAAATAGAAGATCTGAGAAAGCCTTACTGATGAATGTTTTAGGGATATCCTGTTTTTATCATGATGCAGCGGCTGCCTTGGTGAACCGCAATGGGGTTGTTGCTGCTGCTGAAGAGGAACGCTTTACAAGAATAAAACATGACGCGTCCTTCCCGGAACACGCGATCAATTATTGTATGGCGCAGGGGAAAATTTGTTGGAATGATATTTCATCGGTTGTTTTTTATGAAAAACCCATCCGGAAAATGCTTCGCCAGGCGGAAATG
Organism: Desulfobacula sp.; assembly: GCA_013792075.1. GTDB lineage: Bacteria > Desulfobacterota > Desulfobacteria > Desulfobacterales > Desulfobacteraceae > NBML01. The sequence goes on along the minus strand of VMSR01000135.1, from coordinate 37,675 downwards.
TTCTGTCGGTATGGGGGCGGCAACGAAAAATGTTTTGAAAAAAAAAATAATGCAGGGTATGCACAGTGGGGCCAATATTGAGAATCTGATCAGAACTCAATATGGGTATACCGGCGAATTTTATTACCTTGAACACCATCTATCCCATGCGGCAAGTTCATTTTATCCGTCAGGGTTTGATTCTGCGGCAATTTTAACAATTGATGGTGTTGGCGAAAAAGCGACCACTACCATGGGAGTTGGTAAAAAAGGCAAAATTAGTATTCTCAAAGAATTACAATATCCACATTCGGTCGGGCTTTTATATTCTGCCATCACTTCTTTTCTTGGATTTAAAGTAAATAATGACGAATACAAGGTCATGGGGCTGGCATCCTATGGCAAACCGGAATATCAGGAAGCATTCGGGAAATTGGTAGCTGTTTCGGAGTCCGGGGCCATAATACTAGATCTTTCATATTTTGAGTTCCATAGAAATGGAAATCAAATGTTCAGTGATAAGATGGCAGGCTTGTTCGGGCCCCCAAGAGTTCCGGAAATGGATAACATTGAACTCAGACATGCAAATATTGCTGCATCTCTTCAATTGGTGACGGAAAAAATTATCGACAAGATGCTTGCGAATTTATTCGATATGACCGGAGAAGAAAATTTATGCATGGCTGGCGGTGTCGCATTGAACAGCGTTGCAAACTGGAAATGCTTCAAACGCTCACTGTTTAAGCACATATTTATCCAACCTGCAGCCGGTGACGGCGGTTCATCAATTGGTGCGGCTTTATGGATAGCTCATCAGGTTAGTAATGAAACGTTAAACGGTACAACACCCTATCACACGATGTTAGGGCCGGCATTTTGCGATGATGAGATACAGGGTTATCTGGATAATGAACAGGCGGACTATACATATCTGGATGGTTCGGATTTGTATGATACTGTTACGGACTTAATCTTGGAAAACAAGATTATCGGTTGGTTTCAGGGAAGGATGGAGTTTGGCCCTAGGGCTCTTGGAAACAGGAGTATTCTGGCCAATCCGTGTCATCCGGCAATGAAAGATATCATCAACCGGCGGGTAAAATTCAGGGAGGATTTCAGACCCTTTGCACCCGCTGTTATTGAAGAAGAATACCATAAATATTTTGATCTGGAATTTCCCAGTCCGTATATGCTCTTTGTCCCGAAAGTCCGTGATGGTATGGCGCAAAAAATACCTGCTGTTACACATGTTGATAATTCAGCACGGGTTCAGACGGTATCCAAGGCGGTAAATCCTAAATTTCATTCATTAATTAAGGCATTTGGAAAAAAAAGCGGTATTCCGGTGTTAATCAACACATCATTTAATATCCGTGGTGAACCGATTGTCTGTAGTCCAAAGGATGCTTATAAATGTTTTCTTTATACTGATATCGATTATCTTGTCATGGGCAATTTTTTGATAAGAAAGGAAATATAAATGGTAACTATCGATTTTGAATTGTGGAAAAATTGGATCAAAGATCTGCCTGAAGATGCGCCTGAAAAGGTACTTGTGGAGATTCTTATGGAAAAATGCGAGGATGATAAGGAACGGTTTGCTGAAACGGAATCTGATAAGAATTTCAACGAATTTATATACCCCCATTAAGGCGTTTATAGCATGAATACTTTGGAATTGGGTTATAGGGGAAGGGAGTATCCGGTTGAAAAGCCATCCGGTGTCTTTCGAATTCTTGTTCTGGGCGATTCCATGATTTTTGGATCAGGGGTGCTGCCGGAAGAAACCATACCGGCCCAGATGGAACGGATTCTAAATCATAAATTCAGCAATGTTTTTTACCATGTGATAAATATCAGCCAAAATGGGCACAGTGCCATGGATCTTGAGTCGGAATTCAAGGTTAAGGGGGAGCAGCTAAACCCTGATCTGGTCATACCCATTTTGTGCGAGAATGATGCGGAGGTAATCGGGGTAGAAGAGGGATATATAAACCACTGTCAAACAATATGGAATCCAAATTCGGATTCATGGCCTTTTTTTTATGATAGTGTGAACAGGCTCATGGATGCGTTTTCAGCATGTCCTTATCTAATGGCATACTACGGGATTCAAAGTGATAATGCTGTTGAACTGGCCTGCAAGCAGTTGATTGACATATGTAAAAAAAGGACAGCTCCTTTTTTAAATCTCCAGGAAAAAGTTTTATGGATTCCCCGGCACCGGCAAATCGTCAGTAAAGCTGACGGTCATCCAAGCAGCCATTTGCATCGGGTGGCTGCAGTAGAAATCTGCAGACATCTTATCAAGCTGGGATATCTTCCAATAGAGGAGATGAGAAGCGAAAATAAGATGCCGGATTTAAGTCCTCAAGGGGTTTCTCCTGAATGGAAAACCGAAGAAGTCCGTGCCTGGTGTTCTTACCGCAGAGATAGTAATGACAATATGGCGCTTCTTAACTTTATAGAAAACGAGTGGGTACCTCTTGTTACCCAAGCATACCAAGAAAGACAAATTCGTATAATGGAGTATTGGCGGCATGAAACCCAAAATCAAGGGGTAAACAACTGGCGCTGGTATAGAAAGGAATTTGTAAGCCTCAACAAAGGGATGAAAATTCTGTCGGTTAATCGTATGAATGATTCAGAATGTTTTTTGAGCGACGTTGCATTTTATCGAGATGAGATACATTTTGATGATAAAAAAATCAAAGAAATACAGGCCCTGCTTGAAGATGCGCTTAAAATAGACATTCCACGAGCAGCGTTTATGGACAACTGGTATGACAATGCGAAATGGGTGTTAAACCAATTGATTGAATTGAAAACGGCATTGAATGCTTTATCCTTTAAGATCAATCCATCTCTTGCAGATGCCTTGTTTCGTTTAGAGAATAGATGGAATGCGGCAGCGAAAAGTTTCTACAAAGACGTAAAGTTATTTAAGCTGGATGAATATAGGATTGGTTTTCGTCGAACACCTTTAAATGTTGATGAACAAACAGCAATTGAAATACGCCTCAGCCTTATCACTAAAAATGCAGATTTTTTGAATGTTGTAATCAATGGCAAGGGGTCTATACAAAGTTCGATCCTTGAATCTTCTTATACGTTTGGAGATGATAACCCTCAATATATACTGTTCAAGTTCCCTCTTATGGATCTGTTTTCCTGTGAGGTGTCCATTATTGATGATGGATTACTTGTCGGATTTGAATATCGAATAAACCGTAGCCCATGGCGCAAGATTGAATTGTCAGATTGTCAGTATCAGTCTGGCAATAATCTGAAAACCCCTTATTTGCCAGCTTTCCTTTAATTTGTAGTTAAAGTGATTATTAAATGTTATGATTATAAATCCTGCGAATTTGAATAATATAAAAATCGGTGCCATTATTCGGGCAAATTTTGAGAATGCCGATTTTCAGCCAAAAGACGTTTTAGATGGACTGGTTCCCGTTTTATGCCAGTCAAAATACATCTCTTTGATCATACTGGCATTCCCGGAAAATGTCTTTCACAGAAACCTGAAGATACAAGAAAAAAAAGTCCATATTTTTTATGGAAACCCTTCTGATATGATCGAGAGAATGATAAGTTTGGCAGATTTGTATCATCTTGATACAATAGTGGATGTGTCGGTCAGAGGGCAATTGGAACCGGCCCAAAGAATAGATGAAATGATCGAATATCACTGTGACCAAAATGGGGGATTCACTGAGGCGGCCGGTTGTCGTCCTGATATCTTACCGAAGATTATTGATACAGTGTATTTGAAAAAGATTTATGATCAATCTATCGCGTGGCCGTATTATGAAACCATTTATTCAGATCCAATGGGATCCAATTATTATCAGTATCCCTCAAATTTTTTAACATTTAAAATGCTGGACAAAATGAATGGCCTTCAACTGGCTGCGGCAGGTGAAAAAATTAAGGCGATTCTTGAAACGCAGGCCGGAAACCCGGAAAATCCTGAAAGCTGGTTTACCAGAGCGGAATCTTTAAAAAAACAAATCAGAAAATATAAAGAGCAATCTAATATTTCAGTCCTCGAAATCGGATGTGGGAAGCGGTTTGGGTTGGGTATCATTCTTTCCCTGATGAATGGATTTGAATATACCGGCGCGGATATCAGTGCCATCAATGTTGTTCACTCTGATGTTTTGTGTCTTTTTGAATATTTAAAAAACAAAATAAAATCATCAGGAAAGTTTGATCCAACCATTCAGCCGGATTTCGGTTTTAAAAAAAGCGAATACGGATATTCTTTTTTTGAAGAGAAGGTGAGAATTTTAAGTTCCCAGGACGCTTCAAGACTGCCTTTTAAAGAGGACAGTTTTGATGTTATTTTTTCTGACGCTGTTATGGAGCATGTGAGTCATCCTGAAGAGGTCTGTAATGAAATGAACAGAGTACTCAAACCGGACGGGGTTATGTTTCATTCCATCGATTTTGGAGATCACCATCCGGATGGTTCTGGACAGCGGTTTCTTTCCGTGTCCAAACAATTTTGGCGAAATTCATGCCAACAGGTGTATATAAATTTATTAAGATTTAGTGAAATTGATTGTATTTTTAAATCTTTCGGGTTTGAATATTTGAGTTGCACAAAGGGTATTCGCACAGATGGTTTTGAGATAAACAATATTCATAAAGATTGGGATAAATATGACCGCGAAGATTTAAAAATTTCAAATGCATCCGTTGTTTTGAAAAAGCGTTAATTGAAGCCAATGAAAAGGAAATTGTGATGCCTGAGTACGAATGCGGGGGAAAAGATTTTTTTGTTCATCCAACCACGGAAGTGGATGAAAATGTTACCATCGGTAAAAACACAAAAATATGGCATTTCTCCCATATTATGAAAAATACCATTATTGGTGAAAATTGCAATCTTGGTCAGAATGTGGCTGCAGGCCCGGATGTTCGCATTGGAAATGGGTGTAAAATTCAAAACAACGTCTCTTTATACAAGGGGGTTACGCTGGAAGAAGACGTTTTTTGTGGTCCGTCAATGGTCTTTACCAATGTGTTTAATCCCAGGTCTTTTATCAAGCGGATGGATGAGTTGCGGCCGACTCTGGTTAAAACGGGTGCCAGTCTTGGTGCAAATAGTACGATTGTCTGCGGTATAACCATTGGGAAGTATGCGTTTGTCGGGGCCGGGGCGGTTGTGACAAAAGATGTGCCGGATCATGCATTAGTCATGGGAAATCCAGCACGACAAACCGGTTGGATGTGTGAATGCGGGGAAAAGTTGGACCATTTCACCTGTCCTGTGTGCAGCAAAAGCATCCAACAGAAATCAGGCCCTATCTCTTTGGTGGATTTGGCAGCACAGCAGCAAAAAATCCTGCCGCAAATAGAGAAAAATATTCAAATCGTTTTAACGCATGGACAATACATAATGGGGCCTGAAGTAACAATGCTTGAAAAAAAGCTGGCAGAGTTTGCCCAAGTGCGCCATGCTGTCTCCTGTTCTTCAGGAACCGATGCTTTGTTAATGGTACTCATGGCCTACGGTATCGGTCCCGGAGATGCGGTTTTTACAACACCCTTTACCTTTATTGCAACCGCCGAAGTCATCCGGCTTCTGGGGGCAACCCCTGTTTTTGTTGATATTGATCCTGCCACCTTTAATCTTTCTGTTCACAAGCTGGAAGCATCTATTGAGCTGGTGCTCCAGGCTGGTCGACTCAAACCCAAGGCAATTGTTCCGGTAGATCTTTTTGGGCTTCCCTGTGATTTCGATCAAATAAATCAGATTGCAGCTAAATCAAATTTAATCGTTATTGAAGATGCGGCCCAGTCTTTTGGCGCTGAATATAAGGGCAGAATGGCGGGGTCACTGGGACATGCCGGATGTACCTCTTTTTTCCCGGCCAAACCCCTTGGGTGTTACGGGGATGGAGGGGCTGTGTTTACAGATTCAGATGAAACGGCAAGCAAGCTTAAATCCATACGGGTTCATGGAAAGGGAAAAGATAAATATCATAATATTTGCTTGGGAATTAATGGCCGTTTGGACACATTACAGGCGGCAATCCTTCTTCCCAAACTTGAAATTTTCCCCAGGGAACTTGAATCCCGAAGAAAAATTGCCAAAAGATATACCGAAATACTATCAAAGGAAAAAGGGTTTTTGACGCTTCCGGAAGTTTCTCCGGGATATGAAAGTGCCTGGGCTCAATATACGTTGCTTGCACCGGATAAAGAAAAACGAGCGGTGATGCAAAAGCGGCTCAAAGAACAAGGCATCCCAACCGCGGTCTATTATCCAGAGCCTTTGCACCTGCAAACAGTTTTTGCTGATCTGGGGTATCAAAGAGGGAATTTTCCGGTCGCTGAAGATTATGCTTCAAGGGTGTTCAGTATTCCCATGCATCCCTACCTGACTTACAGGGATCAACTTGAAGTTTGTAAAGGTATAGAACCTTGTTGATTTTTTGGGTGATTATTTAAAAAGAAACCGGAGTATTTGTTTTATGGAAAGATTTGCCTTGATTGGCGCCGCCGGGTATGTGGCGCCAAAACATATGAAAGCGATTAAAGAAACCCATAATCTTTTGACTGCAGCACTTGACCCCAACGACAGTGTGGGAATCATTGATAATTATTTCCCCGGTGCTGACTTCTTTACGGAGTTTGAACGGTTTGACAGATACATAGACAAAAAAAGACGGAAGGGGGAAAAAATAGATTATATCAGTATCTGCTCTCCAAATTATCTCCACGATGCCCATATTAGATTTGCCCTGAGGAACAATGCATGTGCAATCTGTGAGAAACCGCTGGTATTGAATCCATGGAACATTGACGGTCTTGAGGAAATTGAGTCGGAAACCGGCGCACGGGTTTATAATATTCTTCAACTCAGGCATCACCCTTCTTTGATTGAGTTGAAGCGGCAGGTGGATGCCCAAAAAAAAGACAGGAAATATGAAATTGATTTAACCTATATCACATCCAGGGGAAATTGGTATTCCCGGTCCTGGAAGGGGTATAGTGAAAAATCAGGGGGGATTGCAACAAATATCGGGATCCATTTTTATGATATGCTCATATGGATTTTTGGTGCTGTTCAGGAAAATGAGGTGCACTTGTTTGAGGCGGATAAATCAGCCGGATTTCTTGAGCTTGAAAATGCAAGAGTTCGATGGTTTTTAAGTGTGGATGAAGCTACGTTACCTGGAAATATAAGGGCTGCTGGTCAGAGGACTTACCGATCTATGACAATCAATGGGAAAGAGATAGAATTCAGTACCGGATTCACAGATTTGCACACGTTAAGCTATGAAGGCATTCTTGCCGGAGATGGGTTTGGGTTGCAAGATGCCCGGCCAAGTATTGAAACTGTTTATACAATTCGCAATAAAATTCCCAATCTGAAAAAAGGCGAGCTACACCCGTTTATAAAGCAGGGGCTGTTGAGCTTGAAAATTTAAAAATGCAGTTTTTATGTGATTATTTAAATGAGATTGTTATACTTTCAGATGGGTCTATCACCACGTGCTGTATGGATCCTATCGGGTTGAATCGGTATGCAGATATCGGTCAAGATGATTTTGAAACCGTACTAAAAAAACATGAATGCGTGCTTGAAAGCATAGTGGAAGATCCATTGAGTATGCCGCGATGCCGGATCTGTTTTGAAAAAATTAGTGCAGCCGGTTTTCCTGAGACGGGTACTTACAAAACAAATCCTTCAAATAAAGAAATTAAAGCTTTTGTAAATAACAAAAAAAGACCCCGGCAACTTGTGATTGAGATGTCTTCTATTTGCAATCTGAACTGCAACGGGTGTATGCAATCAAGAGCGGATATTCCGAGCACGAGAACGCATCCTTTGATTGATTTTGATGCACTCTCAACCTGGATTCTTGATAAGGCAGATAACATTGATTATCTCCGGCTTTATAATTATGGGGAAACATTTGTACATCCTAGATCTTTTGAATTCATTGAACTTATAAGGAAATCAGCCCCAGATATAAAAATAGAAATTGCTACAAACGGACTTCTCCTTGATACCCGGGCAAAACGGAAACGACTTATTGACGCAAATGTCCATTGTATCTATTTTTCAATACATGGGTCAGATACTCAAAGTGTACAAAAATATATGACGTCTGTATTTGATTTTGAAAAGATGATGGGTATTATCGCCGAGTGTGCTCGGCTGAAACAAGCGTATGGGAAAAATACTTGCCTGATATGGAAATATCTGTTGTTTGAATGGAATGATACGGACAGTCATATTGAACAAGCAAAATATCTTGCCAGGAAAAATGGAATAGATCAGTTGATTTTCTGGCTTCCGGGTTTTCCTTCCCCTTCAAAGAGGTTTCCTGATTACTCGATAAATTCTGTGGTAGATACCATCATCTTCGATCATTAAAAAAACGATTTTATTTTAGAAGGAAGGAAAGGATGCAAAAAGTATCTATTGTTATCCCCACATTCAACCAAATCAAGTATCTTCCGGCTTGTGTGGACCATTGTCTGTTCCAGACTTATGAAAACCTGGAGCTCATCATTGTTGATGGGGGGTCTACGGATGGGACAAAAAAGTATCTTGCTTTGCTGGAAGAGCAAATTGTCAATTCGACTGTTACCCCTGTTGATAGGATGGATGAGTTTGGATATATTATTCGTGAAAAGAAGATTTTGTATCCTCAAAACAGGGAGTTGATTATTCTCACCTTTGATAATGATATAGGTGCAACCAGAACATACAATGAAGGTTTTAAGAGAGCCAGTGGCGACTATTGCTCTTACATTGTGGGAGATGATATCCCTCATCCTCATATGATTGAGGAACTTGTCCAAACGATTGAATCAACGGGTGCTGATTTTGTGTATTCTGACATGAATTTAATGGATGATGACGGTAGGATTATAAGACAAATGAAGTTACCGGATTATGACTTTCGAACTTGTTTTGCGAAGTGGTTTCACCTTGGTGTAAGCAAGTTGTACCGAACAAAACTTCACGAGATTTCAGGTCTTATGGATGAGGAAAACTATAAATCGGCAAATGACTATGATCATTACTTAAGGTTTGCTATGGATGGGGCTGTATTCAAACACCTTTCAAGGGTGTTATATTCAATCCGGTATCATGGGGACAATCGAAAAATAGGGCAACATACCACGGCCAATTATAAAAATTTGTTAGAGGAGTCAAAAAAGTGTGCATTTAGAGCCAGAGAATGGCTTTCTGCCTCTAAATTAAAACAACTCAATTGAAACTTTTGAGCCAATGCATAGTTGTTTCAAACAATTCCATGGACGTTGATAAAGTGTTTTTTGGATTATAATGAATTATCGATGGATTAATATATTCGAAATCCCTGCTATGAATAAGGATCGAATCGTGCTGTTTGGGTCAGGAAATGGTTCTGAAGAGTTCTTGGATTATCTGAGCAAGAATCAACCCCGATGTCCAGGTTTTATACGTAACTGATAATGACGCTTCACTGCATGGGAAATTTTTTTCCGGTCATGAAATTATTCCCCCGGCTGAGCTGAATAGTTTTGATTTCGACAAAATTATTGTGACAACCATATCCGGGCGGGATGCAATTTCCATTCAACTTGAGCGCATGGGGTATGAACGCAATACACACTATCTGAGCGTTGGCCGGTATCCCCTTTCAATAGATGCTTCATGGGAATTGATTGATACGTATTATTTGTCTTCCCAGGCGACCTTTGAAGGGTCTACCTGTCTTTCCATTGGACCTGGGGGAAACCTCGGGCTTGAGGTGTTGCTTTATTGTTATGGCGCGGATGTGGTTTTTTTAATTGACAAATATCGCTTTGGTATAAATTATCCAGATATTACCAATTAATTTGATGCCTATGATTCCATTAGAATTTATTTTGACTCAATTGGTGATGAAAAACTTCGGCAGCGCGCTTTAAAACGCTTTGAATCTATATTTATACAAAAAAAAAGGTCGGTATTTTCTATCTGAAAAAAAGATTAAATTTTTATATCCAATGGATATCTGCAAGTTGTCTTTTGAGGATAGTCAATTTGATTTTGTATTTTCTTCAGGTGTTTTGGAGCACGCCAAGCATCCTGAGTCTTCTGTGGCAGAGGTTATGCGTGTCCTCAAGAAGGGGGGAACTATATTAAATAAAGTGATCACTAAGGATCATCGATCCTTTTCAAAACATTCAGGATGCCATGCTTTCTCATTCAGACAATATGCGGAGAAAGAATGGTCTGAGATTTCTTTAAAAAAATTTTATCAGAATCAGTTGCTTCCCATTGAATGGAAAAAGGCCTTTTATTCAACATGGATTGAATATTAGAACCTACAAAATTGAAGAGGAGATGAAATTTGATGATTCAATGTATGATTCATTCCATCCATATTTTCGAAAATTTTCTAAAACTGAATTAAACGAAGTAAATTGTATCCTTTATGGGAAGCGTTAATAGCGGGAATTCCATCCGGAAAAATAACAGACATCTGATTGATAAATTGAGGGGAATTGTTTCTACTGTCCAGAAACGCTTCCTTTTTTTGTTTTTGAGAGGACTATGGGGGAAGCTCATTTTTTAATAGCTTAGGTGAGTGTGGAAAATATTGCCGCAGTTTTGTGGTTGTGGAATAATTATCCGGATTCATTCAAAAACTATCATTACTTTTTTGAAAATGTTTGATATTTAATTGGGGAGAATTCTGCAATAGGCATGGGGTTTCAAAGGGAGTATAAGATTATTGATAGAGGGGAATAGTTATTGCAGTTTTGATAGATTTAAAGCCGGTCAAGTGTTTGTTAATCCTATAATTTTAGAAGGGGTTCCATGGATTCAATGCTGAAAGATAAGGTTGTTTTAATTACCGGCGGGACCGGGTCGTTTGGGAAAAAATGCGTTGAAATTATTTTAAGGCATCACAGTCCCAAAAAAATAATTGTGTTCAGCCGGGACGAGCTCAAGCAGTTTGACATGGCGCAAGGTTTTCCCACGGAAAAATATCCGGTGCGGTTTTTTTTAGGGGATGTAAGGGATAAGGAGCGTTTGAAATGGGCGTTTCAGGGTGTGGACTATGTGATCCATGCCGCTGCCATGAAGCAGGTGCCTGCCAGCGAATACAACCCAACGGAATCCATCAAAACAAATATTACAGGCGCTGAGAATGTGGTGGGTGTGGCGGCCGAGTGTGGGGTGCAAAAGGTGATTGCCCTGAGCACGGACAAGGCGGTGAATCCTATCAATCTGTATGGGGCGACCAAGCTGTGTGCGGAAAAGCTGTTTATTGCGGCCAATGCCTTTGTGGGGCGCAAAAAATGCATGTTCTCTGTGGTGCGCTACGGCAATGTGGTGGGCAGCAGGGGTTCTGTTATTCCGTTTTTTTTAAAGAAAAGTCGGGAAGGGGTTTTGCCCATAACCCATCCGGACATGACACGGTTCTGGATCACCCTTGACCATGGGGTGGAGTTTGTGCTCAAGAGTCTTGAAAGGATGACAGGGGGAGAAACCTTTGTCCCCAAGATACCCTCCATGGGCATTATGGACCTGGCCGGATTCATTGCCCCGGATTGTCCCACAAAAATCATCGGTATCCGCCAGGGCGAGAAAATCCATGAAACATTGATCAGTCGGGATGAGGCCCGGAACACCTTAGAAAGTGAAGCGTATTATCTGATAAAATCGGATAATCAGTTTTTTAAATGCAGCATTGATGAAAATATTTATAAACCGGTTCCCTTGGATTTTGAATACACGTCCGACACCAATCCAATCTGGGTCACCAAAGACCAGGTTGAACAGATGATAGCGCCGTTCCTGGAGGGGGTATGATGGTTAGTTTCGGCGATCGAAGACTGGGGGATGGTCATCCCTGTTTCATCACCTTTGAAGCAGGTGCCACCCACGATGGGGTTGAATCTGCCATGGCCCTGATCCGTCTTGCGGCAGAAGCCGGTGCCGACGCCATTAAATTTCAGATCTTTGATCCGGACAGACTGGTGGCGGATAAAACACTTCCCTTTACCTATGAGATCCTCGGGGATAAAAAAACAGGGCAAACCCATACCATAACAGAACCGCTCTATGATATTTTGTGCAGACGGTGCCTTGCGCCTGACCAATGGAAAATTATCAAAGAATTCAGTGATTCTCTGGGACTTGCCTTTTTTGCCACGGTGGGGTTTGAAGAGGATATTGCGCTTTTAACGGCCTTGAAGTGTGATTCCATCAAGATTGCATCTGCCGATATAGATCACTGGCCTCTGATCAGAATGGCTGCCAGGACGGGCATGTGCATCCAGCTGGACACAGGGAATGCCAGTATCGGGGAGGTTGAGCAGGCGGTGGAAATCTGCAACCTGGAAGGCAATCACAATATCATCATCCACAATTGTCCTTCGGGCTATCCGGCAAGGCTTGAGAGTATTAATTTAAAGATGATTACCACCCTAAAGCAGATGTTTCCCCTTTATCCCATTGCCTATTCCGATCATACGCCGGGCTGGGATATGGATGTGGCTGCCGTGGCCCTGGGTGCAAACCTTGTGGAAAAGACCATCACCCTGGACCGGGCCATCAGAAGCACGGAACATGTTTTTTCCCTGGAACCTGCTGAAATGAAGGCCTTTGTTCAAACCATCCGGGAGATTGAAATCGCCATGGGCAGTCCGAGACGGGTTATGGATCTTGAAGAAAAACAAACGAGGCGAAATGTCCGGCGAAGCACCTTCACAAAACAGGAGATGAAACAGGGAGACAGGATTGGTCTGGACCAGGTTGAATTCAGACGGCCGGGGTTCGGGATTTCTCCCAAACAATTCGAATCTCTGGTGGGCATGCGGATTTCCCGCGACCTTACCCCGGGCCATCAGCTTGATTTTAAAGATGTGGTCTACGAATGATACGCATTGCCATCATTCCGGCCCGGGGGGGCTCCAAAAGACTGCCCCGGAAAAATATTTTGCCTATTTTGGGAAAACCTGCCCTTTATTATCCGGTTCAGGCAGCCCTGGGGTCTGGGCTTTTTGACCAGGTGATCGTTTCCACGGAAGACGAACAAATCAAACAGACGGCAGAAGGGTTTGGGGCCACGGTTATGGAAAGGCCAGAGGCTTTGGCCCGTGATACGGCAGGCGTCGGCCAGGTCTGCCGGGATGTCCTTGAACGGCTTGACAGCAACGGTATCCGTCCGACACGGTTTTGCTGCATTTATGCCACGGCTGTCTTTATAACGCCCAAGGATCTGCAGGCATCTTTTTTGATGATGGAAGAACCTTCCTGCCCAGAGGTGGTGATGGGGGTTTCCGCTTTCAACCTGCATCCGGTCCAGGCACTGGAAAATAAGGAAGACGGGTGGTTAAGGCCAAAGTGGCCGGATTATAACCGATTGCAGTCCCAGCTTCATCCCAGACTTGTGGCAAGCAATGGCACCTTTTACTGGGCAGATACCCTGGCTTTTTTAAAGAATAAAAGTTTTTACGCTGACCGGTTAAAGGGGTATGAAATCCCCTGGATCAGGGCCATTGACATGGATACACCGGAAGATTACAGGAATGCGCAGCTTTTGGCGCCGTTGTTTTTGGGCATGGTGGCGTCATGATCGTCATTATATGTGATGCAACACGGCAGATCGGCTATGGCCATTTGAAAAGATGTCTGGTATTGGCCGGCCTTTACAGGAAACTGGGTCTTTTGGTCACTTTTTTAATGAGAGAAGCAACCCCTGTTGTCCGAATGCTTTTGAAAGACCGGGATATGGAATTTGCGGTCATATCAGATCATGGCCAATGTCGGCCGTATCTGGTTGAAAAAAAAGATCGGATCAAGCTTGTCATTATAGATCACTATGAAATTGGCGCTGACATTGAACAGGAGATTTTTGCTATTTTTCCGGTAGTGGTGATGGATGATCTGTGCCGGTCTCATTGGTGTCATTTGCTGGTGGATCAAACGCCTAATTGCAAGGCCCATACCTATGAAAAAAAAATGTTTAATCCTTCTGCCCGAATTTTGTCTGGAAGTAACTTTATCCTGATTGACCCTGTTTATGATAAGATTAAAAGCAATGGGGACAAAACCAATATATTGATCAGCTTCGGGGCGACGGATCCTGAACAAGTGGCGTTAAAGGTTCTGGATATCCTGGAACCTTTTATGGCAACAAAGGGGCTTGTTTTTCACCTGCCTCTGTCTTCTATGTCTCCGTGTGTTGAAGAACTTGAAAAACGCAGGGACAGCTTTCGGCTGGATATCCGGTTGTACCGGGATCTGCCCGACCTTTGCCCTTTATATGAGATCTGCGGCATTGCCATCGGCGCACCGGGCACAAGCCTATTGGAGCGTATTTATTGCGGCCTGATTAATATTGTGATTGTTGTGGCGCCAAATCAAAGACAAGTTGGTGAAAATATATCTCGTCAAGGTGCGGCCCTTTGCCTGGGTGAGATTTCAAGTCTTGACCCTTTGCTTCTCACCCGAACACTGACACAGATGATAGAGGTGCCGGCCGTTGGAAAAAATCTGCAAAAACAGGCAATAGGGCTGGTTGATGGGAACGGACCTGCCCGGGTCATAAAAGAGACCATTGACCTGATATCTCCTGTGAGTCTTCGATTGGTGAACGAAAATGATCTGGAACTATTGTACAAATGGCAGCATGAGAAAGGGGCAAGACGGTATTTTCGAAAACCGGACCTGCCCACAAAAAAAGAACACCGGCTCTGGTTTGACAGGATGTTGTCATGCGACTACGTGACTATCCATATCATTGAATGGTGCAATGGGGCCATCGGATATATCCGCCTGAACTGCAACGGCAGCAAAAATGAGGTGTCTGTTTTAATTGCCCAAAAGTTTCAGGGCCTGGGCTTTGCGAAAAAAGCCCTGGAAAAAATCATTCAAACCCAGAAGCAATGCTATACGGCAGTTGTTCATCCGGAAAATAAAGCGTCCATTGGCCTGTTCTCGTCCCTTGGGTTTCAATCTGCGGGAAAAGGAGAGTATGTGTATGACGCCGCACCTTAAAATTTTAATTTCCGCAGGCGCGTCCCCTGCTGCCCATAATATCATTGGGCATCTGAAAGAGCTGGGTCATCATGTCCATGCAATTGATGCCAATGAAAAGGCCTTGCCCCTTGCCCGATCCATTGCCGATGGGGTGACAAAGGCTCCCCTGGCAAACGGGGCAGATTATATTTCTTTTATGACAGACCAGATCAATCGGGTTGATCTGTTTGTTCCGTTTATTGATGAAGAGATCGCAAGATTGATGGAACATTCGGATATGGACCTGTGGGAGAAATGTCTGCTGCCCCGACCCGATACCACCCAAACATGCCTTTATAAAAAACAATTCCAGATCTTTTGCCGGGAAAACGGCCTGCCCGTGGCAGGATTTTCAAAAACGGTTCCGGCTGTTTTTAAACCAAACCTCGGCAGGGGGGGCAAAGGGGTGCGAATTCTCCATACTGTGTCCGAGCTGGCAGAAAAATCAAAGGCCGACGGCGTGATCCAGGACTTTATTGCAGGAGACGAATACACAATTGACGCCCTGTTTTCAAAGGACGGGGGGCTTTTAAAAATTTCCGTCCGGCGACGGGATACAGCCAGCGGTGTTTCCATCATCGGCACCATCGTGGACCCGGCCTCTTTTTTTCCTTTGGTTGAAAAAATTGGCCGTCTGCTCAAATTTAGGTACCTTATCAATATTCAGGTGATACAAGACCGTGAAAATGTCTGTCATATCATTGAAATAAATCCCAGGATTGCAGGCAGCGTCATGTTCAGCGTTTACAGCGGCCTTGATTTTCTAAAGGGCGCCATTGATGTCTATACCGGGGAAAAGGTAACTTTTCCCACTCCACAAAAAAAAATAAGAATTATCCGTTATTGGAACGAATATGTCCAGGATCTGTGAGCATAAAAAAATGTTATCCAATTATGACACCATTCTCTTTGATCTGGATGGCACGCTTTACGACAGCGATCAATTTTATAGGGGTGCTTTTGAGGACATGGCCCAATGGCTTGTGAAAGCCGGTTTTCAAAAAAATCCGGAACCATGGGTCGATTGTGTCATGGGGTTAAAGCAGGCCAGGGGCAATGATTATGGCAACCTGATAGATGATGCGCTATTGCTTCTGGGCATTGAGGGTATCGTAAAAACAAAATTGTTGCACCTCTATCAGGATCATGATTGCAGAAACCTTGTGCTTGGCCCGGAAGAGTCCGGTTGTCTGGCCTATTTGAAATCCTGCCATAAAAACATGTGTATTATCACCAATGGACAAAACCAGCTTCAAACAAGAAAGATAGAAAAACTGGGGCTTGCCCCCTATATGAAAGAGATCATCATCTTAGATCCGTCAACAACGGCCTGCATAAAACCGGATACTGCGGCCTTTGATTTGATGTGCAACCGCTTCAACCCGGGAAAAATCATAATGGTGGGAGACCGGTTTGATATTGATGGTGTGTTTGCCAAAAATGCGGGTATTGATTTTATAGGGGTGGGATTTTATGGAAATTGAGGGCAGAAAAATCGGTCCCGGGTATCCACCCTATATTATTGCCGAGATGTCCAACAACCATATGGGGAGTGTGGACAGGGCCAAAAAAATAATGCTGTCCGCCCAGAGAGCAGGGGCGGATGCCGTAAAGATTGCCACCTATGATGCAGATGCCCTTACCATAGACTGCACAAAGACGGATTTTATGATTCGCACCCCCTTGTGGAAAGGCAGAACCTATTATCAATTGTATAGACAGATCGCTCTGCCCCTTGAATATACAAAGCAATTGTTTGATTATGCCCGTGAAATCGGCATCACCCTGTTCAGCTCCCCCTTTGATGAACGGGCAATTGATCTGCTCATGGAATCAGGGTGCCCGGCCTTTAAAATCGCCTCCTTTGAAGCCGTTGACCCGCAATTTTTAAACTGTATCGCCCAAACCGGCAAACCCATTTTGATGTCCACTGGTATCAGCAGTCTTGAGGATCTTGACATGGCCATGAAGGTATTTACGGACAACCGGGCAGAAGATATTCTGCTGTTTCATTGTGTCAGCGCCTATCCGGCTGCCATTGAGGACTATAACCTTCGTGCTATACCGATCTTAAAACAGTTTTCTCCCCTGGTGGGATTGTCTGACCATTCCCTGGCGGATACAGCGGCCTTGGCCGCCATTGCCATGGGCGGATGTGCCGTTGAAAAGCATTTTACCCTGTCCCGTGCGGATGGGGGGCCTGATGCTGCCTTTTCCCTAGAAGAGGACCAGATGAGGGCGTTAAAAATCAATTGTCAAAACGTCTGGGACAGTTTGGGGTCTTCTGAAATTTTAAACTCGAAAAACAGACCCGGCCGTGAGCATGCCCGTTCCTTATATGTTATTTGTGATGTGGCTTGCGGGGAGCCGTTAAGCGGTAAAAACATTCGCAGCATTCGACCCGGATATGGGCTTTCACCCGTATTTTATGAGCAGGTGATGGGCAAAACCTTTAATCAAAAACTGGATGCAGGCACTGCATTAAAATGGGAGCATATATCTTGAATGTACTGGCACTGGTAGCCCATGGGGATGATGAAGTGATCGGGTGCGGGGCGACATTGGCAAAACATGTCCAGCAAGGCGACAGGGTTTATCTGATTGTGGTTGCCGACGGCGTTTCGTCCCGGGAAAAAAAAGACAAAACAAAACGGGATCAGGCCCTTGCCGAAAGCTGTGATATCCTCGGCATTCACCTGTTGCATCAATTTGATTTTAAAGACAACCAATTGGATCAATATCCCCTGCTTGAGCTGGTGAAGGCGGTTGAACAGCAGACCCGAAAAATTCCATTTGACACGGTGTATACCCACAGCAACAAAGACCTGAATATTGATCACAGGGTGGTGCATGATATTGCATTGACCGTTTTCAGGCCTTTGCCAGAGGAAATAGTCCGAAAGATGTATGCCTTTGAAATCATGTCTGCCACCCATTGGTATGATCCGGACGCTGTTTTTAATCCCCGGCGGTTTGTTGATGTGGAAAAATTGTGGGAAAAAAAAATGCAGGCCCTGGAGGCATATGCCATGGAATTAAGAGAATTCCCCCATGCCAGATCAAAACAAGCCCTGAAGGCCCTGGCCCAATTTCGGGGGTGCCAGGCAGGCATGGAAAAGGCAGAAGCCTTTGAGGTCTTGAGAATACTGGAGTAACTATGGAAAAATGTCCCGTCTGCGACAGCCCAAAATTTCAAGAGATCTTATCCCTTGACCATCAACCAATCTATCAGCATCCGGTTGTATCTGCCGATGCCATCAAAGAACCCTATTTCAAAGACCTGAACTATTTTTTTTGTAAAAATTGTGAACATTGTTTCCAGAAAAATCCGGCCATTTCAGTTTTAGAGAAACTATATCAAGACCATTATTATACCCCCCGCCCCCCGGATATCGGTGTTCAGTTCCAGAATCAATTTCTACAGACATTGCTAGAGCGGTTTAAGGTATTGACCCCTTCTGCAAGCATCCTGGAGGTCGGCTGCTCGGCAGGGGAGATGCTGACAAAAATCAACCGACTTTTTCCCGACACGGTGCTGGCGGGGTTTGAACCCAATACCCAAACGGCTGAAAGGGCATCGGCATCCGGATTTCTGGTCTATGGACAATTTTTTACAAACCGGGCATCTCAAACGATTAAAAGAAAATTTGATCTCATTTTCCACCGCCATGTGATTGAGCATGTATTTGATTTTGAAGATTTTTTTCAAGCCCATCAGAATGTGAGTCACGGCGAAACCGTTTTGATTGTTGAAACCCCCTGTTTGAATTGGTCCATACAACACCAGAGTATGGCTGCGTTTCATATCGAGCATGTCCATGTTTTCAGCATCATGTCGTTAAAGCGGCTGTTGGAAAAGCACAACTGGTATTTAAAAGCGTATGTGGAGACTTCCAATGGACATTTGATCGGCCTTTTTACCCGGGTAAACGGCAGGATATCGGTTCCCGGGGTTGGAAATTTGTTTCAATTGTCTTTGTGGATAGAAAAAAATAAAAATGTCCTGGAAAAGGCTGTGCACGGTAAAAAATTGGCCCTGTGGGGAGCAGGTTCCGGGGGGGTGAAGGTGATGAATTATTTTAATATCTGCCCGGATATTATTGTTGACAGCAATCCGGATAAGGCCGGGAAAACATTTGTCGGGTATGCACAGTTAAAGATAGCCAACGCCGATGTCTGGATTGAACAAGAGTTCAAAAACAGTCGCTCCTGGCTGATCCTGGTGGCATCAACCTATTTTGAAGAGATCCAGCAGCGCCTGGGGCAAGCCGGCTGGGAAGGGGATATCCTTAACCCCTATTCCCCGCTATAAAGCCGATTGCATGGCTGCTGCCATCCGGGCATGGGCCAGATCATTTGGAGAGAACCCGTCTGTCTGGTACAATTTTTGTTCCGATTCCCAGAGCGCACCGGTCCATTTGCCATAAAAAAAGATGGCATCATCCGGGTTTTCTTTTGGGTGCAGGGAATCTAAAAGTATCATTTTAAGGTCTGGAAGATACACAATGGCATCCGGATCCTTCGTGGATTGACAGGCTTTCAGACAGATATCCAAAAAGGCGTATTTGCCTGCATTTGGTGCAAAGCCTCCTGTTTTAATGAAGCCATTTTTTTCCATGGCAACAAAATGATCTACCATCTGAAAACTTCTTTCTGTGAGCACCCCTGAAAAATCCTGATTAAGGTGCTGGTAGGCGCAAACAGGTGTGTTGTTGTGATCAACAACCATTCCTGCATTGGCAATTTTTCCATTTTTATCGCAAATCCGTGCCCCAAATATTTTATTTTTCCCATATTTTAAAAAAGCGGTATTCAGGCAATCAAGCCATCCCCTAAGGGGGGCCAGGTTTTTTTCAAGAAAAATCAGATTTTCCCCCCTGGCCAAAAGAGCTGCTGTGTTCATCATGGTGATGGGGTTGTTGCCTTCAGGGACGGTCAGTCGATTTAAATCCCCTTTTAACGACTCCAGAATTTGGATGATGTCTGCTGACTTTTTTTCCGGTTCCAATAAAATAATTTCATAGTCACCCGCATCTTCGGAATTGAAGGCCACAGCTTCCAATTGGGCGAGGAAAACATCGGAATTGTCCGGGACTTGGAGGATGATAGACCATTTTTTATCCGATTTTTGCTTGGGATTTTCCAGAGATCTGCGGGGGCTGGTATTTGCCCGGATTGTCTTTTCAAAGACCCGGCATACGCTTTCAATCGCATGGGTCGGCGCTATCAGTTCATTCTTAAGAAATTGCACTTTTTTTTCTTCATCCATAAATTGTGAAAAATCTGTTTTTTCTGATAAGGCTGTAGCCAGTTTTTTGGCACTCATTTTAACGGCCACTCCCTGATCCACAAAAGAGTAAGGTGAGTTTGGGGTATAGGCAAAATCCAGTTTTACAAGGGGTTTGCCAAGGGCAATGGATTCGAGTCCCGTTGTGCTCGGTTGTCCCAGGATACACACATCTGCCATGGAAATCAGGTTGTAGGTGTCCTCCTGGGTATGGATAAACTGGATATTGTTTTTGAAAAGAGCCGTTACTGAGTGAATCCATTGTTCCAATTGCCCCTTTTTGCAGGCGGGATGGAATTTGACAAACAAGGTGTTCCCGGTATTTTTCGACACCGTTCTAAAAATGGGTTTAAAGAGTTCAGGCTTGGGCAAAATGGATGAAAGAATTAAAAGGCTTACAAAATGGTCGGATATGCCATATTCTTTTCTTTTTGTTTCTCTTATTTTATTGTTTTTCTGAAATGCAATCTCCTTTGCAAGGTGGGTATTGCCAACCGGGAGGATCTTTGATTCAGGCGCTTCAAAGCTGACCATTTTTTTCTTTACCCGTTCTCCCCACACAAGATTGAGGGTGGAATATTGTGCATGTCCGGAATAACCGAAGTCCAGGCCATAGGTTAAGCCCTCCTGGAGGGTGATTAAAGGGATGTTGGATTTTTTTGCCCAAAAAGCGAACATTTTTCCCCAGCGGTTGAGTTCGTGGAGGGCAAAGCAAAGGTTTGGCTTCTCTTTTTTCAGCAGATTTTTAAATCCAACATATTCAGTGGCCGTCGAAAAGAGGGTCTTATCCGTCACGGTCACCGGCAAAATACCCAGGAAAAAGTCATTTTTTAAAGAATTTCCAATGGTTTTTTCCAGAAGATGATAATTTTCCAGGATTTCTTTTTGGTCTTTGGCGGTGACATAATCAAAGATATGGGAGTAGGAAAGCCCCAGCTCAATGGCCGTAACCTCCTGGGACCGTTCAGCCTGGGCCACAATGTATTTTATGGTGGCTCCCCTGGATTCCAGTTCCGCCATGACAGGGGTAATAAACCGGGTGTGGTGGGCCAGTGCAATGTAGGCAATTATTTTTTTGTTTTTCCAGAAATCCGTCATTTTTTGGGCACCCCCCCGGCCAATTGCATGAAAATTGTTCCCAGCTCCGTCTTTTTTGTTTTAAGGGCAATGACCTCCTTGATGGCAGCCTGTAAGCGCTTGACAGTGTTGATCCGTTGTTTGAACCCATTGACCATGGCTGGAAGCATGGGATCAAAGATAATGGAGGGAATGTTTTTTTCCTGGGCAATACTGCCTTGAAAGCAGGCGCTGCAGGCAACCAGGCTGTCGGCCGTTAACATCTCCCAGGGAGAGTCCATATTGTGGAAAGAGTATGATGCAAATTGGGCCAATTCGTTTTTATAAATGATCTCAATCATTTCTTTCTGGGTATGGGCGCCCCTTACCTGGTCTTCTCCGTAATTGAACATCAGGTGAAGTTTTTTTCCCATGGGTGCCAGTATCCTCAGCAACTCCTGGTACTCATAGAGCATTGCAACATTGTGGGGAAGGAACAATATGGTTCGTCCCTCGGGTATAGTGTGGGTGGTTCTATAATGGTAAGAGGCTTTTACACCGTTTAAATTAAATGTTGCGGACACAGATGAAAATATGGACGCTTCATACAAGGGCAGCTGCCAGATGTTTTTATGGCTCAATGTTTGTTTCAAATGGTCATAACTTTCCGAATACCTTGTGATCACCCCGTCCGGAAGGGATGTCGAGAGAGTCCATCGGGTGTCAAGGGGCAATAGCTCATACCCGATAACCGGCACTCGGTTTTGTCTTGCCCAGACGATGGCAGCGTGGAACACCCGTTCTTCAGCCTCTGAAGATCCTAAAGGCGTTGGGATTTGCAGGATCAGCCCGCAGGTATTGTCTGTCTTTTTTATGTCCAGGCCGGTTTGGATGACATTGCCGCCTCCCAGATCATCCAGCAGCAATACATCGGAAATCGTCAGCCCCTGGGTGAAGGCCACATCATTGAGACAGGCTTTTTTGGCCAGGTATCCCTGGTATGACTTGGCTACAGAACGATTTTTTAGTTTAAAACAGCTAGGCTCAAGCGCTGTTATCCTTTCCAGAATGTCAGAAGAGGTTTCAGGAACGATAAATGACAGATCAACAAGTCTTTCCATCCGGGTTTGGAACAGCTTAAGAAAGTCATGGATCGTGGGGGTGATCTGGTTTGACTGAATGAGCCAGAGAATTTTTTTCATTTTGTGATTTCCATGTACGTTTTGCCGGTCGTGCCGGTTATGGTATACCTCTTTTGGGGTGTCTGGACCTCGGCAAATCAATTCTCCCAACAGGCTATTAAATCTGAAGTGCATGGTTGCACAGAATTTAGACAAAGAAAAGGAAATTTTCCCATAATGATTGATTAAAAGACGCAGTCAAAACCAATGATACAGAGGGCTTGTTTAAAACCTGAGAATCCGCCATAAAAAAACAATTGGGGGAAACTATTTAAAGGGCAGGAGATAAAGGCAAGATCCGGGGGTATCTTTTTAAGTTACAACATGTTATCTATACAACTTGTGCTTTGTCTTTTCGGGTAATATTTAAATAATACACAAAGCAAAAAGAAAACAGTTGACAAAGACTGCTAAAACATATAGATTCGCCCTGTTTTTTGGAGTTGCCTACGGGCCGTTAACTCAGTTGGTAGAGTATCTGCCTTTTAAGCAGAGAGTCGCTGGTTCGAGCCCAGCACGGCCCACCAGCCACGGAAACACCCAAAAAATACTGCGTCCCCATCGTCTAGCCTGGTCCAGGACACCGCCCTTTCACGGCGGCGACAGGGGTTCGAATCCCCTTGGGGACGCCACTTTTACCCCGGTAAAAGGAATCGAAATGCCTTTGAGTATCCAAAATACGCCAAGGGTATTTCGATTTTTTTGTTTTAAATGGGGGGGTAATCCTCCTTACACGCCTTATGGTTTTCCAGGGTGTCGATTGTATTTTTTGATGAAGGTCTTGGAGCCGGCATGAGAATTTTATTTATTTCCCCTCCAAATTTTCGCTTCCGTGAAGCCGCTGCACAAATGTTTCCATACGGCCCCCTGTTTCTGGCGGCTGTGTTGAAAAAAGACCATGATGTGGCTTTCTATGATGCCGAAGGGCGCTCCCTGGAAGAGCAGTCTAACAATGCCCACCATCATTCAGACTACGAGAAACTGGTTTCTTCCCATTCTAAATATATACACGCACTTGAAAACATGGACCACCCTGTCTGGCGGGAGGTTGAATCGGTTATTCAGGACTATAATCCCGACATCATCGGTATCTCGACGATGACATCCAGTTATCCATCGGCCCTGGTGGTCGCTAAAAAAGCCAGGAAAATTTCAAATGCGGTCATTCTCATGGGAGGGGTGCATGCCAGTCTGCTGCCCGGGGAGGTTATCCGCACCGGGTTGGTGGATTATGTCATCAGAGGGGAAGGCGAAGCAACCCTCCAGGAGTTCATCCGGCATATGGAAAACGGAACAGGTTTCTCCGATGTCAACGGGCTTACCTATCTTGAAAACGGCAAAGTGGTGCATACGCCTGACCGGCAGTTCGTCCCTGACTTAAATTGTATACCGTGTCCGGATATGGATTCGCTTCTGTTCAAGGAGCGGTATCCCGAAAGCTGCTTTACCAATGTGCTTGGCGGGCGGGGGTGCCCCCATCATTGTCATTTTTGCGCCAACCATGACATTTGGAAAAAATACCGCATGCGTTCTTCTGACGCTATTTTTCAAGAGGTTTTGTCTATTTATTGCAATGTCGGCAAAACCATATATTTCCTGGATGACAATTTTATGGCCAATGGCAAGACATATTTGGAAATATGCGAAAGAATGCGAACACAGACGCCGGATATCATGTGGCGGTGCCAATCTCGTGTGGATAGCCTGAGTGAAGAAAAGCTGCAGATTGCCAAGGAATCAGGGTGCTGGGATATTAAACTGGGCATCGAATCCGGTTCAAATCGTATTTTGAAGTATATGAACAAGAAATTGACCGTCGAGAGTGCAATTAAGGGGTGTGAGCAGATTCTGGCCAAAGGGATTCAGGTTTCGGCAAATTTCATGTTTGGTTTACCCGAGGAAACCTGGGAAGACATGCAGGCAACCAAGGAACTGATTGTGAAGCTTCCGGCGAACAGTGTGGCAATCTCAAAGTTCATTCCCCTGCCGGGCACAAAATTTTACCGGGATGTGATGGCTTTGGGAATCATAAAAGAGCATCCGCCCAAATACGAATATTTCGATCTCTATGCTTCCCGTTACCATTATCCCAGGCATGTTTCTTCCGCCCAGCTTAAGGCGTTTTATCTTGAAATATTTGAGATCGTTCAGGAAAAAAACAAGGCAACCCGTCTTGGGCCACCGGAAAACCGAAAAAAGATGCATTCCATTGCCACTGTGATGGACTTTGCACATAGAAAAATTCAGTGAAGGTAATCCCCGTTTTTTCTTGTGAATATAATCCTTGACAAAATAAATTGACACGATTTCACTTCACAAGTATACTTTGAGATAGGTGATCGGTCTTTTGGCAAGGATTTTGAAAGATTAAAAAATAGGTGTCCTTACCATTATCGAGGTCTCGGCCAGAATAGTTTGCGCAAAGAGGGGGAGAACAATGTTGACCGCAACGTCCAATATTGGGTTTTCAAGTGGATACCAGGATCAACGAATTGTCTTAGTCAAAGATGCCAATAATTCTATTGCAAAAGGAGAAGAGGCTTCCGAGAACCAAAAGGACAAAGTAAGTTTTTCCCAAAAATCAAGGGAATTGCAACAAGTCTATGAGAAAAAGGAAACGGTTCTAGAACAAAACTATTCCAATGAAACCCAACGGCTGGAAAACGAATTTATCCAAGCCAAAAATGTACTTGAAAAAGAACACGCCCAAAAAAAACAAAGACTGGAAATTGATTTGTATGTTTGATTTTGTTTTGTTCTCCCCGCCACCCCCGATTTTTCTGCAGACACATTATCTGTCATTTTAAAGTTTGTATCCTAAGGAATATATGGGATCTGATTCCAAGGAGACTTTTTACGATTTTTAACAATTTATTAGATTGACTTTGGGGTTTTCTGGCCTATGTTTGTTTGAATTATTTTTAGGATTTTTTAGTGGAGGGGATCGGCCTTGCCCCTGTCTTTACGGGCGTATGATTTGGAGATGATGCAGTATGGATGACCGGAAGGTGAAGCGAAAACTTGCTGCAATCGTTTCAACGGACGTCAAGGGCTATAGTCGGCTCATGTCCGACGATGATGTTGAAACCGTTAAGTCTTTAAAGGCCTGCCGCAGACTAATGGCCCGGAAAATCCAAGACCACCAGGGCAGGGTGGTTGACGCTCCGGGGGACAATTTGTTGTCGGAATTTTCTTCTGTTGCAGATGCGGTTCAATGTGCAGTGGATATTCAAAAAGCCCTGCAGGAGTGGAACCAGTCCCTCTCTCTGGAACGGAAAATGGAATTTCGGATCGGCATCAACCTTGGGGATGTGATTGAGGATGGGAACCAGATTTATGGGGACGGCCTTAATATCGCAGCCCGGATTGAGGCGATTGCACCGGGAGGTGGTATCTGCATTTCGGGTTCTGCCTTTGAACAGGTTAAAAAACTACTGCCCCTGGGGTATGAGTTTTTAGGGGAAAAATCCCTGAAAAATATTTCAGACAAGGTTCCGGTGTACCGTGTCCTGACCGATGCCAGAGATTCCGGGAAGCTTATTTATGCCTGCAAATATGACAATCCAAGCTTTCGCCGCAACAAACGCTTGGTCATTGGACTGGTGATTTTTTGCCTGTTGGCTGCCGGCCTTGTCTTTCGAATGAAGTCTTCTGTACCCATTCACCCTGGTGGGCCATTTAAAATACGAGAAAAACTGATGCAATGGCATCTGCCGGATAAGCCTTCCCTTGCAGTATTGCCGTTTATGAACATGAGCGAAGACCCGGAACAGGAATACTTTTCCGACGGTTTGACCGAAGATCTGATTACCGACCTGTCAAAAGTGTCAGGGCTTTTTGTCATTGCCAGGAACTCCGCCTTTGCCTACAAGGACAAATCCGTAAAGATTGACAAAATTGGCCGGGAGCTCGGGGTAAAATATGTGCTGGAGGGCAGTGTCAGAAAAGTGGGCAACCGGGTCCGCATAACGGCCCAGCTCATTGATGTTAAATCAGAGGGACATATCTGGGCCGAGCGGTATGATCGGGATCTGGAAGATATTTTTTCAGTTCAGGATGAGGTCCGCAATAAAATAGTTACCGCCTTATCCGTGGAGCTGACCCTGGATGATGAGAACCGGATGATGAAAAAGTCCACCTCGGATCTTTTGGCCTATGATTATTATTTGCGGGGGCTTGAGCTCCATGGCACCAAGATGAAAGAGGGTCTGGCCAAGTCAAAAATCATGTTTCAAAAGGCCATTGACATTGATCCGGGGTATGCCAGGGCCTATGCTGCCCTGGGCCATGCCGTTCTCATGGAATGGATTTTTGGATTCAGCCGGGAGGAAACTGCCTTAGATGAGGCCCTGGATCTTGCCCAAAAGGCGGTTGCCGCGGATTCCAATGAAAGTGCCGGGTATGGATTGAGGGGCCATGTCTATTTGTGGACCAAACAGCATGAGAAGGGAATTGCCCAAATCCGAAAGGCCATCGCACTGGGGCCCAACACTGCAGAATGGATTGCAGCTTTAGGCGAGCAGCTTACCTGGGCCGGAAACCCCCTGGACGGAATTCACTATTTTGAACAGGCCATGCTTCTGGACCCCCAGTACCCTGCCTGGTATCTGTGGAATCTGGGACATGCCCACTATTGGGCCGGGCAATATGATGCGGCTGTGGATGTTTTTCAGCGGGCCCTGGTAAAGGACCCTTATTTTTGGCCTTCCCATGCATTTTTAGCCCTTGCCTATGATGCCATGGGGCAGCCGGACAAAGCCGCCTTTGAGATCCAGGAAGCCCTGAAGAGCACAAAAAATCAATCCCTTCTTTCCTGGGAAGACAGATTGCCGTACAAAGACCCTGAACGGGCTGCCCAGATTGTTGGCCGTTTGAAAGCGCTGGGGTTTCGCTAACGGCTTGTTTTTCCATTTTCAAAGGTCGGGCAGTTTTTTTTGAGTGATTATAGCTGTTTATAAAAAAAACGATATGCTGTATACTCGTCCAATTTTATATTTAGAATTTTCGGAGGTTAATATATGAAACCGGTTGTGGCGCTTCTTGGCCGCCCAAATGTGGGTAAATCTACCCTTTTTAACAGAATTACCCGGACCCGGGAGGCCCTTGTGGATGATATGCCCGGGGTAACAAGGGACCGGCATTATGCAGATGCCAAGTGGGATGACAAAGCATTTATTGTGATTGATACCGGCGGATTTTTAAGCGCAGATGATGATTATTTTGCCGCCCAGATTAAAGAACAACTCCTGATTGCCGTGGACCAGGCCGACGCATTGGTGTTCATCATGGACGGCCGTGCAGGGCTTTCCCCCTATGACCGGGATCTGGCGGATTTATTGCGCAGGGCGGACAAACCGGTTTATTACCTGATCAACAAAATAGAGAACCCAAAACAAGAAGATGAACTGGGGGATTTTTATTCCCTGGGTGTTGAACCGTTTTATTATATCTCGGCCGAACACGGTGTGGGGATTGGGGAATTTTTAGATGACCTTGTCCAGGGGTTTCCCGAAGAGAGGGAACCGGAAGAAGAACAGGAAGGTCCCATTCGGATTGCCATCGTGGGCCGGCCCAATGTGGGGAAATCATCCCTTGCCAACCGGCTGTTCGGGGAGAAAAGGGTGGTGGTCGATGAAAAGGCCGGTACGACCCGGGATGCCATTGAGTTGAGCATTACCCACAAGGGGCAGCAGTTTGTCCTTAAGGATACGGCCGGCATCCGGCGCAAGGGCAAGGTCACGGAAAAACTGGAGAAATTTTCCATCATCAAGGCCCTGGACAGCCTGGACGACTGTGATGTGGCCCTTATTCTCATTGATACGGCCGAAGGGGTTACAGACCAGGACATCGCCATTGCCGGGTATGCAGAAAAGCGCGGGTGCGGTGCTATCTTTCTTCTCAACAAATGGGATCTTGTGGACAAGGAAGAAAAGGGTCAAAAAGAATTTCTCAAGGAATTGCGCAGCATGTCGAAATTTCTGGCCTATGCCCCTGCCATGACCATCTCTGCCCTCACCGGTCAGCGGTGTCATAAAATTTTAGATGAGGTGGTGAAAGTTCACGCAGAGTATTGCCACAGAATCAATACCGGGGTGTTGAACCGGATTATTGAAGATGCGGTTTACAGGGAAGAGCCTTCCCTGCACAAGGGCAAACGGCTGCGGTTTTTTTATGCCACCCAGGTGGCATCCAAACCCCCTTGTTTTGTCTGTTTTGTCAACTATCCCGAGGCGGTCCATTTTTCTTACAAGCGATATCTGATCAACCAGTTGCGCCAGATGATCCCCCTGACCGTCACGCCCATAAAATTATTGTTCCGGGAAAAAACAGGTAAAATCGTTTTTTCAGGCAATACAAGGGAGTTTGAACGGATTCAGAAGAGAAAAAGAAAAATAACCACCAAAATGGACAAACAGCGAAAAGAACAGAGCCGGAAAAAAAGAGAACGGGACCAGAAAAGTTCAGTGTAATGGATTTATTTGAAGAAAATGCCCAGAGGGAATTGGGGCGTTTTGCCCCTTTGGCCGACAGGATGCGACCGGACAGCTTAGGCGATCTGATTGGCCAGGAACATATCACGGCCAGGGGCAGCCTGTTGCACGCAGCCATTGAAAATGACCGGGTTTTTTCCATGATCCTCTGGGGACCGCCCGGTTGCGGCAAGACAACCCTTGCCAATATCATTGCCAGGGTCACCAAAAGTGAATTTATCCGGATTTCCGCTGTTCTGTCCGGGGTGAAGGATATCCGGGAAATCATTGACAGGGCCAAGGAAAAAAGAAACCTGTACAAACGCCGGACCATTCTTTTTGTGGATGAAATCCACCGGTTCAACAAAGCCCAGCAGGACGCCTTTCTTTTCCATGTTGAAAACGGTCTGATTACCCTGGTGGGCGCCACCACCGAGAACCCGTCCTTTGAGGTGAATCCGGCCCTGGTTTCCCGGTGCCGGATTTTTACCCTGAAAACCCTTGACCCCGGACATATCCTGCAGATTTTAAAGCGGGGGCTCACAGACCCGAAAAAAGGACTCGGCATGGACCCGGAGCAATTTTCTCCGGAAGCGCTTGTCCATATCGCACAGTTTTCCGACGGGGATGCCCGTATTGCCCTGACCAACCTTGAAACAGCCGCCCTTCATTTTGGTGCGGAAAAATGTATTTCAGTGGAAGATATTGAGGCGGCCATTGAAAAAAAATCCCTTTTATACGACAAGACAGGGGATGAACATTATAATCTGATTTCGGCATTTATCAAAAGTCTTCGGGGCAGTGATCCCGATGCGGCCATTTATTGGCTTGAACGGATGTTGGCCGCAGGAGATGATCCCTATTACATGCTCCGGCGGATGATCCGGTTTGCAACCGAGGATATTGGTCTGGCGGACCCCGGCGCCCTGACCATGGCCTTGAATGCAGGCGAATCCTTTCGTATCCTTGGCCGTCCCGAAGGGGACGGGTCCCTGTTCCAGGCAGCCGTGTATCTTGCCACGGCTCCCAAGAGCAATGCCGTGTATGCGGCCCATAAAGCGGTGAAACAACTTGTTTTGGACACAGGGTACCAGCCTGTACCCCTTCATATCCGAAATGCCCCCACGCGCCTGATGAAAGAGATGTCATACGGCAAGGGGTATAAGTATGCCCACGATTATAAGGACGGGTATGCCCCCCAGTCCTACCTTCCCAGCGCCATGGAAGCGGCCCGCTTTTATTTTCCCACCCAGAGGGGATATGAAAAAATTGTTAAGCAGCGGCTTGAGGCCTGGTTGGATCTGAAAAAGACAGACCCGGAAAAATAAAAATAGGCGGATGTTTGTCAGGGCTGGTTTCGGAGCCGGATAATCCGTGCAAGGGCCAGGTCGTACTCATTCCATCCGTCCAGATATGTACTCAAGGCTTCCCTGTAATGGTGGGCGGCACCATCTTTGTCCTTACGCCCTTCGGCCCAGAGACCCAGGGCCGTATGAAGGGTGATCAGTTTTTCCGGAGTGTGACCGGCCAGTTTTACCAGATCTTGCCCAGGGTTGTCCTGGGCAAGGTGTTTGCTGATAATCCCGTACCAGGGTGCCTGGGTCCGGGATCCGAAGTCTGCAAGATATGCTTTTGCCGCTTCCGGGCCGGTCGTAATCTGGAGGATTTCCCCTTTTAAGAGTTCCAGGCTGAGGCTTAAGGCCGTTTCCCGGCAAGGCGCTGATGCGTATAGGTCAATAAATGCCATGGCCTTTTCCCATTCAGCGTTCATGGCATGGAAAAATGCCACCCGTCCGATAATGGTCCTATTGTCCGGCATCAGCCCCAAAAGTGCTTCATAGGCTTTTATTTTGTCTTCATGGCTGGTTTCACGGGATTCAAACCGGTTGATCAGGGTTGCGGCGGCTGCATATTTTTCGGTTACCTGTTCCCGATTCTCCTTTGCCTTTTTCCGGAAGGCAATTTTTTGGACCTGATGGTTTGACGGATGTTCCGGCGTGTCTTTTTCAAAAGCCGTCTGTTTTTCCATAAGGTCCTCATACCGTGCAAAGGCAAGAAAATACAGATAGTCGTTGGCAGCGGCCACTAAAACAGCATCCTTGTAATATGTCATGGCTGTGTCCGGCTGGTTGGTTTTTTCCATCATCAGGCCCTGGATAAAGAGCCGCCAGGCTTTTTCTGCTTGGTTTTCAAAATCGGCAAATCCCGGGACACTGTTTGCCCCTGTCGTCAATATCCTTGCAAGATATCCTGAAAATTCGTCCGGGTGCTGCCAGTTCATGGTGGCCAGCTCTTTTGTCACGGCACGGCTTTCGTCCTGGTCCCTGATCCAGTCGATTATATGGAGCATGAGCTTTGCCGTAGTGCTTTCCGGATCTATGGAAATCAGCTGGGAGAAAAGGTGACGGCTTGTGTTTAGATCGTTGGTGCAAAAATGGAGCATGGCAGCCGTATAGAATACTTGGGGATCTTTGCTGGTCTCAAGCAGGGTATCGGTGAGGGCGGCTGCTTTGGAGTAGTTGTGCGCCAGGGCAAGGTCAATGATCTGCTTGAGCTTGGACTCCAGGGTGAAATCCAGTATTCCGTTCCATTTGGGTTGACCTGCCTTTAGGTCCCGGACAAATTGTGCAGGCCTTGAAATGGGCAGGATCAGCCCGAAATCAGACAGGGGGGTCTGGATGGGCACATAGCCGGTCGGCTGATCCGTCACAACCCCGGATGCAATCCCGATGACCCGGCCCCTGGCATTAACGGCAGGCCCCCCGCTGTTTCCTTTATAAATGGACGAATCCACCTGGATGAGTTCCTTGGTACTCCGTCTGACATGGCCCCGGGTGATACTGGCGTTGATATGGTCACCCTGGGTGCTGTTCCCCAGGGGAAATCCCAGAATAATAACGGGTGAAAGCCTCTGGACCTCTGCTGTATCCGGGTCTGGCTCAAGGGGCAGGGGGGAGAGGTTTTCAGGGACGCCGTCGATTTTCAACACGGCAAAATCGTTCTTAAAAGGAGAATGGATTCTCTCGCCTGTTTTTTGGGGTGCCCGGGGTACCCCGGCAATCCGGAGATTGGGTTTGCCATCCGAGTGGAAGGCCGTTGCCAGGTAATATGAATCCGCCAGTTCATGGCTGCTTTTCAGACCCGGCAGACGGTTAAAGGCTTTCTTGCCTTCAAACCAGAAAAACATGCGATGGTTAAACTCCAGGTTTTTTTCAACACGCTTGTATTGGTTATAAATCTGAAAAAGAGTGGTGTCTTCAAGCCAGGGGCAGGCCACATGGCGGTTGGTCAAAATATAACCCTGTTTGTCCACAAGAAAAGCGGTTCCTTCCACCCGGTTCTTATAGACCACCTTGTTTGCATCGGCGAGCCAGTATTCCACCATTAAAAAGCCGATGGAATCTGCATAAGTGTCAATAAAATTGGAAAAAGCAGTCTCCGGTTTGTCCTGACCGGCATCCCGATGAAACAGGGGGATTGTGTTTACGGCCACCATTACCGCAATTACAATCAGCAGCAGGATCACGACCCTTTTGGACCAGGTCAATTCCCTCAGCAGTTTGGGCTTTTTTCGGGTGCCGGGGGGGAAAATGGTCCCGCGGGGCATCTGGTTTAAAATCCGAGACAGGGCAGATACCACCTGGGCCATGGTCTGGGGCCTTAAATCCGGGTCATCGGACAACATGACCTTGATCAAAACCTTAAGTTCCGGATCCAGTTTTTTCAACTGGTTCACCCTGGATGAAAAATCAACAAGATTGTGGTCGGCGCTCAATAGTTCAATGAAAATTTTACCCAAAGACCAGATACCGGTTCTAAAATCAATGGCCCGTTCATTGAGGATATCCGGATGGCAGTTCAATAATTTTTTGAGCATGGGTCCGTGGTGGGTGGCCCTGGCATCTAAAAACCGGGAGAGTTTGTAATTGATTTTCACGCCCAGGTTCCGTGTGGTATCCTTGGGAATCAATATGTCTTCAAGGATGAGATAGGGCATGAAATGGTCATGGGAGTGGAGAACTGCCAGGGCAGATGCAATATTATGGAAAAGGGTGACCATTTGCCGCTGGCCATTCAGCATTCCGGAAATAAAAATTTGGCCCCAATTATCCGCCTCCACCCATTCACTGACCCTGTACCAATGGCCGGTGGCGCTTTTTTTAATGGCATAATGCTGGACGAAATAATCAGAGGGCAGTTTTGCCAATTCTTTTAGTTCGGCTTCAAGCCGCCGGGCGATAATGTCATTGACGCCGGACTGATCGGTAAACAGCCGGATGGTCACAGGTCTGACGCCCTCTTCTTTAACCGCTTTGCACACAAGAGAGGAGCGGCCTTCATGGATGATATTTAAGATGCGATATTCATCAATGTGCTTCATCCCCTCAACAAGATGGCTGCCGCATGCCGGGCATGTCGTAATGCTCTGGGCGACAATTTGGCCGCAGGAGGTACACCGTTTCATACATTACCCTCGTTAAGAAGCGAGTTGCTTGTCCCAGGAACCTGGGCAAACCTGGGTTTATCTTTTGCAAATGGGATACATGCTTGAAGATAGTTTTTTTTAAAAAAATAGTCAATACAGCACCGGCTCTGGCCGAGGGAAATATAAAGGCCGGCTTGAATTTGTTGTTTCCAGGCACAAATTGTATTTTTTCGGTTTTTTGTCCGGAGGCGATTTTAAAAAAGGTTGTTTTTATCGGGCTAACTTATTATACTTTTTCATTCAGGGGCCTTATGGTTTTTTGTTATAAATTTTCATTTTTTTAAGAAGAGGTTCTGATAAGTATGAAATTTCGATTTTATTATATCCTTGTTTTGTCTTTAATAGCGCTTACCAGCGTATTTTTTGCCGTGCAGTTCAATAATGAACATGTACTCAACAAACGCAATGCCCAAACAATTTTGTCTGCGCATCAGGAAATTCAGGAGTTGAAAAGAAGCCTGTCTTTGTACGAAAATAAAGAACTTCATTTGAGATCAATCATCAAATCCAAAGAAAAGAAATTGGATACATTCCTAAAGGCGAATGTGATACTCACCGGATATCATCCATGGTCAAACGGAATCAATTCAGATGGGTATCCCCAGGAAACCGCAACCATGACCATGCCGGTTCCCGGCTGGACATGCGCCATCAGTTCCGAGCTCGTAGAGAAAGGCTGGCTGGGGAAAAAAATCTACATCGAGGGTATAGGGGTATTCAAGGCCGAAGATCGAATGAGCAGCAGTTTAAACGGTTTAAGAATTGATTTGTGCATGGGATCATTGGAAAAGGCTTTAAATTTCGGTAAAAAGAAAAATATTCTGGCCATTAATCTCAACTAAATTTGTAATTCCCTATAAACACCATATTTCAGCATTTTGAATGCTTTTCTTGATAAAAAAGCGATTCCTGTTCCATGCCCGGATATGAATGCGTAAATAATTAACGCATTCATATCCCATTTTTACCATATTGTCCTGGTGGCTGGTTTCACATACTAATTAAGAATAGTTTAAAAGTTTGGGATATTGAAAATGTTTAATTATTCAAAGGGAGTAGAATGATCTTAGAAAATTCAATTGCATCGGAAAATATCAGTGAATTCGAAGCAAGATTTTCAAAGGCTGAGCCGATTCAGGACATTATAAAAATTTCCGAAGCGATTACCGATGAAAAATATATTGTGGATGTCCTTAATTTGATTGTATTGGTCGCTTCAGCCATTACCCACATAAAAATGTGTTCGTTGTGGTTGATTGACAAGAAAGAAAAACCGTGGAGAATTTGTCTAAAAATATCCCAGGGTATCAGTGCCGACTTGATTCAACACCCATCTTTGGCATTGAACCAGGGGGTGGTGGGGATGGTGGCCGCAACCCAGAGGCCGTTTATCATTGCTGATGTACTAAGAGAACACAAGTTCAAAGAAAAAAATATGGCCCGAAAATTAGGTATCGTTTCCATGTTAAGCGTTCCGATTGTATGCAAAAAGGGTAACCTATCCGGTGTACTGAATTGTTTTACAACCCAAGCCCATACATTTTCTGAGACAGAGGTGACCCTGATGAATGGGGTGGCCAATCAGGCAGCTATTGCAATTTTTAACACCGAGCTAATGGTGAGAGCTGGCCTTGCAAAGGAGGAACTGGATACCCAGTACCTATTAATACATGCAAGGAATGTGCTTATGGGGCAACGTAAAATTGCTGCTCCTGAGGCTTCCAACTGGATTCACCACTGCAGCAAGACCTCATGCAGAACCCTTCGCCAGGTTGCACAAGCAATTCTTCTGGTAACCCCATGACACAGTCAAAATTCTGAATAAAAAATTAAATCCGTAAACATGTTTTTGTGTGGTTGTTTCATTTTTGAAAAATGAAACAAAGCGCAATACGTGGTTTTTTTACGTATTTTTATACCGTTTTTATCGCGTTGCTTAAAGTTGCAAATTCAAATAGAACTGCCTATCGTAAAAGTGTAAAAGGAATATCGCATTTTTATTGTGGTCCAAAAAATAAGAAGGCCTTATCGGCTTAAAGGTTATGGATAATATAGCGTCAACAACAGATACCCAACTTCATGTGAAACCTGAAATTTTCAGGGAGCTTAGCCCCCTGCAGATCCGGGAGATTCTTCTTATTTCCAGTTCTTACAATATCTACAACATGGAGGAGGACGGAAGCCTTACCTCAAAGATCGTCAACGAGTACAGGGGGCTGAACCTCTCCCACCCCCCGAGAATCACCGGGGTATCATCGGTGGAACAGGCGATCCTGCTCCTGAAGGAGAAGAAATTTGACCTGGTCTTTATGGTACCCCATCTGGATGGGATGGCACCCCTTACCCTGGGTCAAATGATCAAGAGGATTTGTCCCGATATTCAGGTCATCCTGCTGTGTTCCGACACCCGGGGAATCTTTCCTGAGTTGAGGCAGCAAAAAATTGAGGGCATCGACCGGACCTTTATCTGGTCGGGCAACCCGGATCTGCTGCTTGCCATGGTAAAAATCACCGAAGACTGCCTCAATGTTCGCCACGACACCGAAAAGGGAAATGTCCGGGTGGTTCTTCTGGTGGAAGACTCACCAGAGTATGCCTCCTGGTTCCTGCCCATCATCTACAAAGAGATCGTTTCCCAGACCCAGGCCCTCCTGAAAATAGGATGCAGCGACAGCCTCAAACTCATGACCATGAAGGCAAGACCCAAGATTCTTCTGGCAAGCAGCTACGAAGAGGCCATGGCCCTCTCAGAACAATACCGTTCCTATCTTCTTTGTGTCATTTCTGACACAAGGCTTCCCAGGGCAGGTAAAAATGACCCGAAAGCCGGCATCACCATTTTGTCCAAAATACGGAAAAAGATCCCGGAAATACCCTTGCTTCTGATGAGTTGCGAAAAAGAAAATCAGATTAGGGCCCATCAAATCCCGGCGGTGTTCCTGGATAAAAACTGCCGTAACCTGAACCAACAGATTCACAATTTTTTCCTGAACAATCTGGGATTCGGTGATTTTGTTTTCTGCACCCCAGAGGGCTGTGAGATTGATCGTGCCGCCAACATAATGGAGCTTGAGACAAAACTTGCCCTGGTCCCGGATGCGTCTGTCAAATACCATGCAGACCAAGACCATTTTTCAAACTGGCTCATGGCGAACTCGGAAATCCGCCTGGCACTTCAGTTCAGGGCAGTCAAGAGTGCTGATTTCAAAACCATTGATACACTTCGCCACTATATCGTCTCCAATATCCATGAGCTCAGGGTACAGCGCTACAAGGGTATTATCCTCCAGTTCAACCCCGACCTCTTTGATGCCGGGACAATGGAATTTGTTAAGATCGGCCAGGGCTCTATCGGAGGGAAGGCCAGGGGTCTTACCTTCATGGCAGGACTTCTTCGGGACCACCCCGAGATCCCGGCCCGGTATCCTGAAATAAAGATCCAGATTCCAAAGACCCTGGTGATCTGTACGGATATCTTTGACGACTTTGTGACGGACAACAATCTTGAGGTGTTTGCCGGGCAGGGGCATCCTGTGAAAAAAATTGTCCAGAAATTTCTGGATGCTCCCTTGCCCTGCCATCTTGTGGAAAAACTTAAAATTTTTCTTGACCAGGTAAAGGTACCCCTGGCCATAAGATCCTCAAGCCAGCAGGAGGATGCCCATTTCCAGCCCTATGCCGGGCTCTACAAGACATACAAGATCCCCAACAATCACCAAGACCCGTCGATCCGGCTGGACCACCTGGTTACGGCCATAAAGCTTGTATACGCATCCACCTATTACGAGGATGCCAAGGCCTTTTACCGGAATACTTCCTCCCAGCCCTTTGACGACTCAATGGCTGTGATTATCCAGGAAATGGCAGGCACCCAGCACAACGACTACTTTTATCCGACCATCTCAGGCGTGGCCCAGTCCTATAATTTTTATCCCTTTTCCCACATGAAGCCCGAAGACGGGTTGGTTCATTTTGCCCTGGGCCTGGGCAAAACAGTGGTGGAGGGGGAACAAAGTTTCCGGGTCTGCCCCAGACATCCTCAGATTACGCCCCAGCTGGCAACGGCAAGGGATTTTTTAAACAACACCCAGAACCGGTTTTACGCATTAAAAACCAGGGGCTACCCGGAAGGTCTGCACTTTCCGATCCTGTCCAATCTGGAATGCCGGCAGCTTGTTG
>VMSR01000088.1 GCA_013792075.1 Desulfobacula sp. | reverse complement strand
ACCAGAAAAAAATCCACCATGGAGGCCACCCGTGTTTCAGACTGCCCCACGCCAACGGTTTCCACCAGAATCACATCAAAACCGGCAGCCTCACAGACCAGCATGATTTCACGGGTCCTGGCAGCCACCCCCCCCAGGGTGTCCCCGGCCGGAGAGGGCCGGATAAATGAATTGGCATGGGCTGACAAGCGTTCCATCCGGGTTTTGTCCCCGAGGATGGAACCGCCGCTTCTCTGGCTTGTGGGATCCACGGCAAGGACCGCTACCCTGTGTCCTGCATCGGCAAGCCAGACCCCCAGGTTTTCAATAAAGGTAGATTTCCCCACCCCGGGAACCCCGGTGATGCCCAAGCGGATGCTCTTGCCTGTCAGGGGGAGAATCTTTTCCATGACATGGTGGGCCATCTGCTGGTGGGCTGGAAGGTTGCTCTCAATCAGGGTTATTGTTTTTGCGATCATGCGCCGGTTGTTGTCCAGGATACCCTGGAACAACACATCCGGGTCATTAACTAGCATAATATCTACACACCTATGATGTTGAGCGTTCTATTGGCAGAATCCGTCACCACCGTGCCGGGACCAAAAATTTCCGATGCCCCGGCCTGTTTTAAAAATGCATAATCACCCGGCGGAATGATACCGCCCACCACCACTTTAATATCCGAAGCCCCCTGTTTTCTCAACTCCTCAATCACCTGGGGAACCAGGGTTTTATGACCGGCCGCAAGGCTTGAAACCCCCACCACATGGACATCATTTTCAACGGCCATTTTTGCGGCTTCTTCAGGGGTCTGGAACATGGGTCCCAGATCCACATCAAACCCGAAATCCGCATAGGCGGTGGCGATCACCTTAACCCCCCGGTCATGGCCGTCCTGGCCCATTTTTGACAAGAGAATCCTGGGCCTTCGGCCGTGGTCTCGTTCAAAATCTGCGGTCCGTTTTCTCAAGGCCGCAATGATCTGAGGGTCCGAACTTTCCGCATACACCCCTGAAATACACTGGGTTGTGGCCACAAACCGGGTAAAAACCGTTTCCATGGCATCACAAATCTCGCCCACGGTGGCCCGGGCACGGACGGCCGGCAAACAGGCTTCCAAAAGATTGCCGCCATTCCGACAGGCATTGATGATATCTGCCAACGCCTTTTTAACCGCTGCAGCATCCCGGTCTTTCTTAATCTGGTTCAGCCTTGCCACCTGCTCTTGCCTCACATCTTCAGAAACTTCTCTCACGGGAATGGGAATTTCATCTTCAATCTTGTATTTGTTGACACCCACAATCACATCTTCCCCCAGGTCGATGCGGGCCTGGCGACGGGCTGCCACTTCCTCGATCCTCATTTTGGGCATGCCGGACTCAATGGCCTTGGCCATGCCGCCCAGGCCCTCAATCTCTTTTAAAATTTTCCGGACTTCATCAATAATATTCTGGGTCAGGCTTTCCACATAATATGATCCGCCCAAAGGATCCACCACATCACAAATATGGGTTTCCTCCTGGACCAGAATCTGGGTATTTCTGGAGATCCTGGCAGAAAGCTCTGTGGGCAGTCCCACGGCTTCGTCAAAGGAATTGGTGTGCAAACTCTGGGTGCCGCCCAAAACGGCAGACAAGCATTCCAGGGTGGTTCTGACCACATTGTTATAGGGATCCTGCTGGGTCAGGCTCCAGCCCGAGGTCTGGCAATGGGTTCTCAACATGGAGGATTTGGGGTTCTTGGGGTTAAACTGGGCCATGAGTTCCGCCCAGAGAAATCTGGCGGCCCGCAGCATGGCAATGTCCATGAAAAAATTCATGCCGATGCCAAAAAAGAAGGACAGCCGCGGGGCAAAACGGTCAATATCCAGTCCTGTTGCAAGGGCGGCCTTGACGTACTCGAGACCGTCGGCCAGGGTAAAGGCGGTCTGGAGAACCGAATCGGCCCCTGCCTCCATGATATGGTAACCGGAAATACTGATGGAATTAAACTTGGGCATATTCTCAGAACAAAACCCGATGATGTCTGAAATAATTCTCATGGAGGGCGTGGGCGGATAAATATAGGTATTCCGGGTCAGGTACTCTTTGAGGATATCGTTCTGGATGGTGCCCATTAGCTTTTCAGGGGCAACCCCCTGCTCTTCTGCCGCCACAATATATCCTGCCAGAATGGGCAGAACAGCCCCGTTCATGGTCATGGATACGGACATCTGGTCCAATGGGATCTGGTCAAAGAGAATTTTCATATCTTCAACAGAATCTATGGCAACCCCTGCCTTTCCGACATCTCCGGTTACCCGGGGGTGATCCGAGTCATATCCCCTGTGGGTGGCAAGGTCAAAGGCAACCGAGAGACCTTTTTGACCAGCTGCCAGGTTTTTGCGATAAAAGGCGTTGGATTCCTTGGCCGTCGAAAACCCGGCATACTGGCGGATGGTCCAGGGCCGTCCCGCATACATGGTGGCCATGGGCCCCCGGACAAAGGGCGCCGTCCCGGGCAGGTTGTCGATAAATTCCACCTTTTCCAGATCCCTGGCCGTATACAAGGGCTTAATATCAATCCCTTCAGGGGTCTTTTTTGTAAGTGCTTCAAGGGGTTTTCCCCGAAGTTCCTTGGCTGCAAGTGCTTCCCATTTTTGAATATCAGACATTTGAGACATGGTTATCCTCCGGTCTAAAATAATTGGTTATCAGCGAAAACAGTTAGACGTCCGCAGATCAAAATAAAGGGGCTATTATTTTCTTATCTTTCACACAATTCCACAAGAACACCGCCGGTTGCCTTGGGATGCAAAAAAGCAATTTTAGCGCCGCCAGCACCTTTTCTCGGTGTCTGGTCAATGAGCTGAATTCCTTTTTCCTTAAGTTCTGCCAGGGCCTCTTCAATATTTTCCACCCGGAAGGCGACATGCTGAATGCCTTCACCTTTTTTTTCAATATATTTTGCCACGGGCCCGTCAGCGTCCGTGGATTCCAAAAGCTCCACCTCGCTTTCCCCCACGGGCAGAAAGGCTGTGGTGACTTTCTGGGCCGCAACGGTCTCAGTGCCCTCCAGGGTCAATCCCATGGCGTCTATCCAAAATTTTTTCTTTTCATCAATGCTGGTTACAGCTATGCCGAG
Organism: Desulfobacula sp.; assembly: GCA_013792075.1. Lineage (GTDB taxonomy): Bacteria > Desulfobacterota > Desulfobacteria > Desulfobacterales > Desulfobacteraceae > NBML01. Next base: position 10,223 of record VMSR01000088.1, on the reverse strand, counting down.
GTGGTCTATCTTCACTATTTTCATCTCGTATCCTTAATCTTTGGTTATTCCATTCACAATCATTATCTATAGTTGTTTCAAATGATGAAAGTCAACCATAAACTCATTGGAATCATTTAAAAAGCAGACACTAAAATAAGGAAAGCCGGGAGGAAAAAATGTACCCAAAAACCGATATTCCCGGGATTAATCCCGGGACAGATATGCCATATAACCGGCAATTATCCGTTCCGGGACAAGGTCCAGAAACTGGGCATAGGATTTCAAAAACCCTTTCAGGTATATGGGAGAAGGCAATTTACCCTTGCAACCTGATTCAATGGCTTCAAGGGTATTCACACTGATCCTGGAAACTTCAAATATCTCGACAAGTTCTATATTGGCCGCCCTTCGCAGCGCTTTTAAGTCCTGCCCGGAAATCACTTCTTTTGACTGAATCTCCTGGGCCAGAACCCTGACCTCTTTCTCACTGATTTTTTCCTTTATTCTTCTATCCACGTGCCCGTTTCCCGGGGGCAGCTGTGTATGGAAAACCGGAACCAGTGTATCCGGCTTATCCGAGACCAGCATTTCCGGATCAAGTCTTCCCGAGGCCAGCAAAAAGGTATCATAGGCCTGTCTTTTTTCAGCGTCCCCCAAAATTTGAAGCGCAAGATCCGCCCTGTCTAATATTCTTTGTCTTTCCGCCGGGGTAAACAAAGAATAGGTGCTGATGGAATCTGCATCATAAATGGACAAAATTTCCTTGTATGCTTTCCGGATATCCAAAAAAGAGGCATTGGCAGAAACCTCAAGAATTTCATAATGGGTATGCGCGTCAAGGGGTATCATCATACAGATTCTTTCAGGGAACCTCTTTCTTCCTTGGGAACAATTAATCTCCCGGCAATCCGGGCCAGGTCTTTGGCACTGGGCGCATGGGAATATTTCAAAATAAAGGTTTTCCGCATCAGGATGGACTCGTGGATTCGCTCATCATACCGGATATTGCCCAAAAAGGTAAATTTTGAATAAAAATGACGGTTGCAGACTTTTTCAATTTTAAATCCAAGGGAAGGATCATCGTTTTTCCGCAATTGATTGACCACAAACCTGAAATGAAAATCACTCAATCTTTTTTTTAACAGCACCCCCATTTCAGGGTCTTGGCTTGTAACCGCGTTGATGATGCGAAAAGACTGATCAATGGTGTTTCCGGAAAGATCCAGGCGGCGGGTGACCCGGTTGAATACCGTTTGTTTCAGGGTTTTTTTGATGACCCGAAAATAAACCGCCTTGATAAAATTAAAGGAGTTTTCAATGGAAGTGGGCTCCGGGGTGCAGATAAAAATCCCCTGATTGGTCGTGAGGAAAAAATCAAGCATGTTAAAATTGGTTCCGGCTCCCAGATCCATGAGCACATAATCAAAATCAAGTTTTTGGATGGCCCGGATGATCTTTTGCTTTTGTGCGACATACAGATTGGCCGCTTCGGTAAGGCAGTTTCTGGAGCTGATAAAAAACAGGTTGGCAATCTCTGTGGGCATTGCCACTTGGTCTAAATGGACCACAGCCTTGCCCAGAAAACTTTCCAATCCCCTGTCCGTGTCTGGCTGGCCGAGAAAGGTGTGGAGATTGGATGCCCCCAGATCCAGATCAACCAGGACCACCCGATTGCCCTGGCGGGCGAGCAGCGCCCCCAGATTGGCAGTTATCATGCTTTTCCCGATCCCGCCCTTACCGCCTCCGACAGGGTATATCTGTGTCTGTTTTATGTGCCATTCCTTTGTTGAATCGTCCGGGTATGCATGATTTATCGCAAAAATGGGAAGCGCTGTCAAGCGATCATGCAGAAGACCTGGCAAAGGCGACCAACCCCAGACCCGTGATAAAAATGCCTACCATGCCCATAAAATTGGGGAACCCTGCCCCCAGGAAAAAAATCTCCCCGGCCAGGGCAAACACCACTTCGCTGCATTGGGTGGCATCCACGGCTGCAAGTTTCGCCGGCGTATCCGCACATCCCCTGGCATATAAAAAAAGGCTGGTCGCAACAACCCCGGACAATAGGGCCACAAGGGCTGTATTCACCCATTGCCCTGGGGAAGGAGGTCCCGGGTCTATTACCCAATAGAGTATCCCCCAGAAAGGGATGGAGCCCGCGGACAAAAGAAACACCTTTGCAAAGGCATTGTCAAGCACAAGACCGTCAATTTTGGGCACCCCTCTTCTGCCGGTTTTTGCCTCCCATACCAATTGATTGCCCAAAGGGTAGCAGAAAGCCGCCCCGATAACCGGAATAGCCCCCATCAGAATCGGCTTGAGGGTGGTGATCTCAAAATGGCTCACATTCACCAGACACACACCAATAAAAACCACCAGCGCCCAGGCCCAGATCCTTTTGGGAAATCGTCTGCCAAACCCCATAAGCACAAACAGGGATGCAAGAATGGTCAGCTGCCAGGTAGTTGCAACCACCCAGCCGGGAGAATGATCTGCGCTAAAGCAGATCAATGCGTAAAACGCCCCGAAACCGATACTGCCGGAAATGGTCCAGAAAAATTTATGCCGGAAAAACTCCATCAATACCGCTTTTAAAAAGGGCCAGTCCCTGAAGAGGGCAATCCCTGCCCCCAGGAAAACCAGCATATATCCATAGCGCAAAGCTGCCGACCAGAACCAATGCCCCCCCGAAAGGCTCATTATCCGGTTCAGGACAAAGGTGGCACTGAAAAATCCCCCGGAGATCAAACCGATTGTCATTAACCGAATCATATCCGCCTGGTGTACAATGTGTCGGTTTCAAAACAAAAATGTCCGTGGGATTCATATCCCGCGGACATTTTCAAAGCAAGCTGGTTTCCCTCTGCCACCCGGGCTAAAGATCTTTTTTCAAATTAATAAACTCACTGCGGGTAAACCCGAGCTTTTTGAAAAAGGAAAGCACATCAATGGAATCCCACATGACGGAAGAATAGATGGAGGTAACCCCTTTTGCCTTATAGATTTCGCAGATTCTATTGGCAAGCTTCAGTCCGAGACCCTGGCCCATATATTCAGGATGGACACCAAAGGAGACAATCCATGCACTTTTCCGGATACCGAACCCGGCATAAAGAGTGGTGGATATCATATAACCGGCCACCTTGCCGTTGACCTCCGCCACCAGGCTTGTCCTGGCGTTCCTGCCGGAAACATATTGTTCGACCAGTTTATGAAAATCAACCTGTGCATCTTCTTCTGAAATGGCAAGTCGTATATCCTGAACGGCTTGTGTATCTTCCAGCCTGATTTCCCTTATGACGATGCTTTCTTCCACAGGATTCTCCATTCTTATTCTACTTTAATAATTTTCACAATGTGCCCAACCCAGTTGGGGGGAAGATAAATCCTGCCGCTGTTGCCCGAGGACTTGACCTCTTTTTCGATCATTTCCTCGCCATAGACCTCAAATTTCACCTTGGCCTGGGGAGCAGGTTTTTTATCCGAATTTTTATCTTTTTTATCAATATCTGCCATATAACATCCTATTTTTACAAAAAAATTCTTTTTTACCGCTTTTCTTACAAAGAGTCAATTTTTTTTGTATAAAGCACGCGATATTTACCAGGAGAATCTTGGATGCACTCACTGCACCCGGGAACAAGCCCTGGGAAAAAGGGCAACAGTCTGGCCTTAAACCCCAGCGCTTCATACAAGGGGATAATTTGTGCCAGTGTGGAATCATCATATACCCCCTGCAGGGTCCATTTCATTATCTGGATCTCTTTTGTTCTAATTTCCACTGGGGTCTTATCCTGGTTCTTATAGCGCTTTCATATCTATTATATAGCCAAATTATATCTTTTATTCACTATGAAATAAATCTGAAAACAAAGCAAGCAGGAAAGAAAATAGGGCTTTCCCGCTTGCTTTGGGTTTGTTTGATTTTTTTAAATCAACGGTTTGTACACAGCACTTTTCATGATGGTGTACCGTATGGCCAGATCACCTGCCAGTACAAAGACCAATCGTAAAAAGATCAAAAATCCATGGGTGTCCCCCCCCCACATGATCAGGGTCAGCACCGCCGGCAGGACAAGACCCAACCCGCCGACCCCGGCGTAGAAAATTTTCGATAATTCCCCATTGAGTTGGACATCAATGGACGTTTTCCCTATTTCATTGGCATGAAAGGTTCCCCATACATAGAGAAGGATACAGAGCAGGTAAATCAAGAAAAAGGCCTCTGACCAGACTTCCATGCCGGATGCCAGGGCACTGCTGCCGCCCAGAACAAACATCATCTGCAACAATTGGCTGCCCACCCAAATTCCGGATATCAGAGAAAGGGGCAGCACCATGGTGGAACTCCATGCAGGAAGGGCCCGGATCACGTTCATGGTGGCAAATCCGTGGGATATGATCAGCAGACATAAAATGCCCATGATACAATTAAAGACCATATTAAATCCCCCGGAGGTAATTATCTGAAGGAAGCCCAGGGCCGCAAAAACACCGATGATCCAGATCCCCCGGGACAATTCCGAGGTCTTGGGTTTCATGATCATCCGCCAGGCCCGCAGGGGATTGCCCAGGTACAGAACATGGATCAGGCCGCCCAGAATAAGGGTAATCAGCCAGCCCAGAACAATTCCGGCACGGTATTCATAAAACAGGGAGACAAAATACAGGCCTGCCCCAATTTCAGAGAAAAAAAAGGCCAACCAGAGAAAAATGCCTTTGTCATCAATCCATTCCCGCTGACGGGTGGGCCGCATCATCCATTCGTATGGCTTTAAGTCGCTACCGGTAGGATGGAACATAATTTTTTCAAGCTCATTTTGTTGTTTCATAATTGTTCAATCCTCCCTTTAGCCCTTGTAAATTTTAACCGCAACCGAAGTTTCAATGTTTCCGGTGATGGGGTCATAGTGTCTCAAGTACGATGGAAGCAGTTTGCAAAAATTACTTCCCTTCCCCTTGGCAATAGGCCTTCTGTCTGCCCATAAACCACCTTGCCCGCAAACCCCGAGAACTTTTGGATGTTGCGCTTCCATTGTTTTTACAATACCGTTTTCCTTGGTTCCATATTTATTTTCCATCCAGATAATATCGCCATCTTTGAATCCTTTTTTATCTGCCAGACCTTTATTTAATGTAATTGTAAACGTATAAGGGCTCATCTGGCTGACTTCATCAATTAAAGGATTTTGAAATGTTGAGTTATTTGTGTGGAGAACATCCCGATAGGAAAAAGCCAAAAGGTCATACTCATCATCCAGTTCTTTATGAGATGTCGGCCAGAACCAGTCAGGTAAGGGCGCATATTGATCCATATCCATTTCAAGTTCAAACCCTGTATCTTTCATGATTTTTTCAGCAGCTCTTCTGTCATGGATTAGAAATTCCATATAAACCGGGCATCTAGTCGGCATATTCCATCTCCAATAGACATCTTCAATGGGTTTATGCCAGGTTGCAAATCCCTGTTTCTGAATTTTTTCTTTATCATCCCCATAAACCCATTTTAGAACTCTTTCGCCAATTTCCTTCCAGGTCAGGACTTCACCGGGTTTAAGCTTAAGCTTTTCATCTGTAATACTATAATAACCGTTAAGGAGCTCATGGTATTTGTCAAGAACACCCACACGATTTGCAACATCCAGATAAACGTTCATGAAATCCCGTGATTCACCAACGGGTTTTGCTACAGGGTTTTGCAAATGAACATACCAGTCTTCATAGGAGGGGCTTCCATTGAAGAAAAAACTATCAATTTCAGAAGACCAGGTATCTTTTTCAAGATAAGAGGTATCCGGAAGGATGATGTCCCCAATGGCCTGATCCGTTTCATTGACCCATATATCACTTAGGACAACAAAACAATCTTTGAAATTCTCAAGCGCAACGTCCCAGTCAGAATTACTGATAAGAAAATTTACGGCGATTCCAAAAATCATTTCAGGTTTGACTTTTTCAACACCAAACTTTTCCTGGATATACTCTTTTTCTTTAACATAGGGTATATGGGAAAGCGTAGAATGTGACCAGAATTCAACACAACCAGAATTTGTGCATGGATAGCTTGGTGCATGGACAGGCCAAGGATCATGTGAATAAAATACCGAAGGAACAATAACCCCATCTTTACCAACCTTAGGCAGACGTTCGTACTCACCGCCAGGGTATTTGCGTCTGATAGATGGCCAACCCATTGTGCCGCCGGGTACATCTTCAGCACCCACAAGCTGACTGATAAGATCAATTGAAGCAACCTGATGAATCCCATTTGAATGTCCCTGGGACCCACGGAAAGTTACAGAGGATACGGGCCGGAAAGGAAATGTTTGTCCTTCTATTGTAATGGTGGATCCAATCTGGGCATTATCCACCCACCCCTTTGCAACTTCAAGAATGGTTCCCACTGGAACTGTACTGATTTTAGATGCCCATTCCGGGGTGAATTGTTTTAAATGTTCTTTTAATGCCATAAAGCAAGGTCGACATTTTTCTCCATTATGCTCAAAGTCACCCTCAAGCGCAAAATCTTCAAAGGCGATGGATTCATCATCAAAAACTTTTATCTTTTTTGCTCGTTCATCAAACACAAGGGGTTTGTCGGTTTTTTCATCCCGAATAAAAGTACCATCTTCCCGTATCAGATAAACAAAGTTTGTTTTTGCCCTGAGATAAAGTTCGTCGATCTCTCCTCTGATATTCAGAATATAGTTTGCCATGGCAAGTCCGACTGCAGTGTCCGTTCCGGGAAGAATCGGAACCCATTGTGTTGCCTTACCCCCTGCAAAGTTGCCCATTGGATCAAAAACAATTTCTTTTATTCCGCGCCTTACACTATCGGCCCGAAGCCTAGCATTGGTCATGGCAGAGTGTCCGGAACCGGTTCCTTTACTGGAACCCCATTTAAGAACATATTTTGTGTATCGCCAGTCAGGGGCAATTGACCATGCACCATGGATTAACCCCCCCAGCATATGCGCCGCATTGCCGCAGTGCAGACTGCCGCCGCCAATGATAAAGTTACCATTGTTTGGTATACCAAAAGCCTTTGCATAAAAATAAAGATGATTATGGGGACCGTCACTTGCGCGCATGGTCTGGTTTGTGAAGAGGATTTTATTGGGATTATCCTCCATAATCTTTTTCATTCTTGTGGAGATCTCTTCAAGAGCCTCTTCCCATTCAATTTCTTTCCACTTGGGATCAACACCAAACCCTTTTTCAGGATTGGTGCGTCTCAATGGTTTTTTAATCCGGTTGGGATCATGGTAGTACATCAGCCCTGCGATTCCTTTACCGCAAAGCCCTGCCCCAGTACCTCCCATGGTACTTTCTTTTATACCTTCAATTTTTACCGGCACACCGTTCACCACCCGAACCCTTGCAGCACATCCGCAATAACATACACCACAGGTGGTATTTACCCATTTGTCTTCCAAAATTTCATCTGTTTTATAGGTCATGTTTCCCCCTGTTCATTAATCAATATAATAGACTGCCGGTTCAGTTCCAAATTCTTTCCGGAGCTGTTTGCCCTTTTTTTCCATGATCAAACGGCTAACTTCACTTTCAGGGTCACTAAGATCTCCAAAGACCCTTGCGCCGACCGGACAAGCAATTACGCATGCAGGTGTCGCAACATCGTCCGTCCCCGGGGTAAGACCTTTTTTAAGGCCTTCATCAACTCTTTCCGAACAAAAATTACATTTGATAACCGTCCCCACTTTAAGCGGGTAAAGCTTTTCACCAATCAGTTCCATCTCGGTTTTACCCTGACCCGGATAATACTCCCTCTCTTTTACTTTCTGATCATAATAGGTTCTCTGCTGGTAGGGGCAACTCACAAGGCAAGCCCTGCAGCCTACACATTTATCATCATCGACCACTACAATACCATCTTCCCTGATATAGGTCGCTCCGGTGGGACATGCTTCTACGCAGGCCGCATCCGTGCAATGATTACAAAGAATCGGATAGATCAACTTGCTGGATGTCGGGAATTTCCCGGTTTCTCCAATGAGCACCCGGTTAAAGAATACTCTGGGCGGAAGAAAATGTTCCTCTTTACAAGCAATGGTGCAGCCCCAACACGCTATACACCGTTTTACGTCGATTACCATTCCCCATCTAGGCATAACAACTCCTTTTTACGATTAAAAAGTTATCCCTTCATTGACCCTTGCGACAACTCCCGTCTATAGATCAAATATTTCCACCTCTTCAAACCCTCTTTTGACGCACCCAATATTGGCCGACAATTTTTTGCCTGAAAAATAATCTTCCAGCGCCTCACAACAGGGCTCAATTGCCAGCAGGCCCGACATACGGGCAAATGCCCCCACAATAACCGTATTGGGGATGGCCAGGCCGATCTCTTCCATTGCAATTTTATTGGCATCAATAACAGCCAGTCTCTTTAAATTCTCGTGGGATATGTCCCCGGCAACATAATCCGAATCATTGAGCAGCATCATTCCTCCGGGCAAAAGCCCTTGAAAAACCGCTTTGGAATCTTTCTGGGAAGGATCCAGAACCACCAGGATATTGGGGTTATAAATCTGTGTTTTCTCCCTGACCGGCTTGTCTGAAAATCTGCCGAATGCAGTTACCGGAGCGCCTCTTCTTTCAAACCCGAACATGGGAAAGCTGGCACCGAATTGCCCGTTTAGAACAAAGGCATTGGCCAAAATTTTGGATGTCGTCACAACACCCTGACCCCCTCTACCATGAAACCTGACTTCATTCATTGTCGCGCCTCCTTTAATCTTCATCCGATAGCGGAAGCCGACATTCTGCCTCCAACACACTCAATCCGCCAAGTACACAGTATTCGTAATCAACATCATCCTGGAGAATCGCAAGATCTGCTTCACTCAAATGCGCAAATTTTTTCATCAATGTCGTATACTCTGTAACTGGCTTGGGTTTTTTAACAACTTTGCTCATTCTGATCCTGCCGTTGATCGCTTCCCACAGGGGAAAATAATTAGTGTTTACGGCTCTGCGACAGGCTTCGATGGTATTATCCGGCGCAAGACCCCATCCGGTGGGGCAGGGCGCCAGGATATGGAGAAAACAAAAACCCTGGTCCTTCATTTCCTTTGCTTTTTTGAGTTTTTTTGCCAGGTCGTCCAGATCGCTTAAGGTTGCGGTGGCCGTATAGGGAATCTTGTGCATGGCCATTTTCAGCCCCAGGTTCATTCTTCTCAGGTTTTTCCCCTGGGTGGCTGCTGCGCCGTAGGGCGTGGTGGTGGTGGTGGCGCCAAAGGGAGTTGTGCCGCTTTTCTGGATACCCGTATTCATATACCCTTCATTGTCATAGCAGATATAAATAAAGGGCTCGTTTCTCTCTGCCGCCCCTGACAGATTGCCAAACCCGATATCGGCGGCGGTTCCATCACCGTTAAAACAGACCACAGTGTTCTTTATGCCGGCTTTCCTGTAATATCTGGCAAGGCCGGTGGCATTGGCCGCAGCCCCGGTCATCAGGGTTCCAAAATAAGACAGGGTATGCCAGGACTGATTGTTCTGTCCCAAAAGGACAGGGGCGGAACAGGAGGGGGTGCCGGTAATGACGATATCGTTTCCCATTACCTGGGGAATAAACCGCAATAATAGCTCAAGACCGCAGCCGGGGCAAAATGCCACGCCCTTGGAAAAGGGGTCCTTATGGACGAGGTGGTCCAGTATTTTTGTCGGTTTGACTTTTTTTGTTTCTGTCATTTTATTGCCCTCCCTTTTTTTGCAAAACCGGTTCATGGGCTTCCGGATAGCAGACCCAAGTAACTTCCCGAACATCTTTGCCTGCGGCAAGGTCACAAAGGGTATCAATCATGAGTCCCACATTGGCCGTGGTGATGTCCGTATTGGCGATGCCGTCAAGAAAACTGATCATTTTTGCACCGTCAAGCTTTGTTTCAAAGGCTTTGAGCTCTGTATAGATGGGACCGCCTTTGAACCCGAAGGCAAGACTTCTGTCCACAACCCCGATGGCGCGTTTGCCTTTCAGCGCTGCGACCATGACTTCGGACGGAAAGGGACGGTACATTCTTATTTTCAGAAGCCCCACCTTTATGCCGGCTTCCCGTTTCTCATCAATCACAGTTTTGATGGTCCCGCACATGGAGCCGGATCCGACCAGAACCACATCGGCATCCTCCATTCGGTATTCTTCAATCTGGCCGCCATAGGACCTGCCAAAAATCTCTTCATACGCTTTGTCGATCCCATCAAACTTGGCCTTT
>VMSR01000165.1 GCA_013792075.1 Desulfobacula sp. | reverse complement strand
AGGCTGCCCTTTCACCCATCACCATTTCCAGCAAGGCTCGCATATAATGAATGTTTACTTTATGACTCACAAAAAAATTTGATAATTTGCTCAATATTTTTATTTTTTCCATTGTATCCTCGTCAAATTGTATGGAGGTAAACCCCTCATGTATGCGGGCGCCTTTGGTCGGGTCACTAAATGGAATTTTTTCTTTTATCAGGTGTTTGTGAAGTTCTGTACCGGGAAAAACGATAAGGGGATAGGCGTTGCAATAATAGTCCGGCGCAATTTCCTGCAATTTCTGATAGGAAAACAAGGCTTCTTCAATGGGATCATCGCAGGGTGCGCCGATGATCAGCTCCAGGGTGCCCCGTATGCCGAAATCCCTCAGTTTACCGACAGCTGCCTCAATGACCTCTTGGGTTTGAAAGGCCCTGTTATAAAGTTTTAGGGTGCTTTTATCAAAAGACTGGACGCCCATGTTGATAAAAGGAAATAGGGAAGCCACCACCTGCATCAGATTATCCGAGGCCTGGTTAACAGAAAAAGGGGAAACATAGGTAGTGATGGGTAAATTGATCTCTTTTTTCCATAACCTGGAAAATTCTTCCAGCCATGCTTCGGCATCCTCTCCCTGTAAGCAATCATCATCTGCAAGAAAGACCTCCTTGGGCGGATATTTAAGAAAAATTTTTGATTCTTCAATCAGGTCTTTTGGGGGGCGCCTTTTTAAAAACATCCGCTTATACGCTTTGGGGCCGTATGTGGACCTGACCCTTGAAGTGGAACAATAGGTACAGTTATAGGGACATCCAAAGTGGGACATTATGAACCGCTTGGGCAGTTTTGTTATTGAGGGTATGTCCTGATAATATTCCCCTTTGGCCGGTTTCAGCTCATCCGTCTCTCCCTGTCTCCCTGAAAGCACCCTGGGAGCCTCTCCTGAGAATATTTTTTCCAGGGTATCATAAACAGGGCCCAGAACAACATGATCAATGAATTCATTTTCCCCATCCCCGGGGACAGCAGAAACATGGTGGCCTCCCAAAAGGCATTTGGCGGATGGAATTGTTGTCTTTATTCTTTTTGCAATCTTCAAGGCCTGATGAAAGGAAAAAGACATGGGAGAAAAAAATACAAAATCCGGATTGAACTCTTTGGCAAGACCCATCGGAAAGGGATCGCCATCCCCGTCAATCCACTTGATGGTGCAATTCAGCCGTTTTAACTCACCGGCTACAAACATTAACCCATAATTTTCCATGGCCCCCTGGTGAACCAGGAGGCATCTAATTGAATCAGACATTTTGTTTACTTCCTAAACTTAAAGCTTCCGGCAGTTTTAACTCTGGAGCCCATGAATTACAACTGGGACAATGGGGATAAGAAACCCGGCCGGCCTTAAGGTGGTTATTGCGAAACGTTGTAAACAATTCACCCTGCCAAACACTTTGAAGGGAAGAAATATTCGCATCTCCTGCAATATGGTTTTGATTGACATCCACACCGCAAATGGGCATGGTTCCGTCGGAAAGAACAGATATGGTTCCAAATATTCCCTTGCATGGAAGTGAGAGCAGCTTGTCTTTCAATTCATTGTATTCTTTTCTGTCAGGCATTGCCATATTCCCGCCAAAGGTGTGTATTTTTTTCCCGGATATCATATCCTTTTCTCCAATATGCGATTGCCAATAATTACAAAAGCCACCATACTCCTTTTCATTGATACCCTCTTGGATTACATACCGAAAACGGATCCTTGTTTTACCGCCGAGTTTGTCCCGTATTTTAATAAACCGTTTAATGTTTTCCATGACAATTTCATAGCAAAGTCCCTTTCTTATTTTTTCATAGGTTTCGCCATTAAACGCATCCACGGAAAAATCAATCTGATCCAGTCCGCTTTCAATCAAAAGATGTGAACGCTTTTCATCCAATAGGGACCCATTGGATGAAATAAAAACTTCCCTGATGCCGCATTTTTTCAGTTTGTTGATAAAATAAAACAGATTTGGATCCAGAAGCGGCTCACCATAGCCCTGGGGAATTACCCGGCGGATATGATCAGAATACTGCGTCAATTCGTTTATGAGCTTGTCCATGAGTTCCCGGCTCATATCCCATTGACGACGGCTGGGTAATTCTTTACTGCGCGGACACATTACGCATTTCGAATTGCACCTGGCGGTTGTTTCTATTTGAACATAAAGTGGAAAATATTCTATTTCCGAGTATTCGGACAATTCAAGGGTATCACAGATATATTGTTTGTTTGGTTCCATTTTTCCTGCCTTGGTCAGCGGTTTGAACGCTAAGAATGATCTTTGCTTTTAATCAATAATTCCCTTTGAAAAGACGCGGCCCTGCTGTCATTTTCGTCTGGTGACCACGGCGCAAAACAGCTTTCAGAAGGGTTAAAGGGCCCATTGGTTATTTCATGGAACACAACCATGTCTGAAACCGGTATAACCGTGTGGAAAAGGGGTTCGGAAAGACGATAATAAAATATCTTCCCGGAACCATAACCGGCCATTCTTATAACGCTGCGGATGCGGCCGTCATCTTCAAATAACACCACATTGAGATATCCCTCCACCACATGGAAGGATTCTATTTTACCCATATGCCTGTGGGGGCGGACATAGTTTCCTTTGGAATGGACGATGATCATTTCATGAACGGCATCGGCTGTATTGAGATGTGTGCAGAGACGGGCTTGTCTTCTTGGACTGGAAACGGCAATTTTCTTAAGCAGTTCAATCTCATCCTGGGAGACAGCTGAGACCGGTTTTCCCGTATAAAAAACCTCCGGGGTTTCTTCTATCCAGGCTTTTTTCATCTGTCCACAAAGTCCTTTATGGTTTTAACGATGTACGCCAATTCCGTTTGTGTTAATTTTTCATGGTTGGGAATACAGAGTATTTGCTCAACCAACCGCTCGGCCACGGGCAGATTTGTTTGTCCATACATCTTTTTGTATGCAGTATGATGCGGCATCAGTATGGGATGCTGAATCTTTGTCTCAATGCCCCGGTCATGGAGATAGGCCTTTAAATCATCCCTTTGTTCAGTAATAATTGTATATGAATAGTAAACATGGAAACACTCCCCCGGGTCAGGGCAGGTTAAAAACCCGCCCAACCGGTTTGCATAAAAGGAGGCGATTTCCTGTAACCGTTTAATCTTTTCATCCAGATAGGTGAGACTTACCAGCAGCATGGCTGCCTGCACCGTATCAATCCTGCCGTTAAGGCTGGGTCTATGACAGTCTTCCTTGTTTATGGTACCGGCATACCTGAGGGACAGCAGGGTATCGTATATGTGAAGATCATCCGTAACAATTGCACCGGCCTCACCATAGGCGCAATAGACCTTCATGGGATTCATGGAAAAACAATTTACATGGCCGAATGAGCCGGCCATTCTTCCCCTGTGACTTGCACCAAAGGCCTGGGCTGCATCTTCAACCACATAAAGGTTGTGGGCCTGGGCAATGTCCAGAATACGGTCCATATTACAGAGTTTGCCGGTAAAATGAACCGGCAGAATCGCCTTGGTTTTTTTTGTTATTGCCTGGAAAATTAATTCAGGATTAATATTGAGATCTTCACCAATATCAACAAAAACAGGGGTTGCACCGCACAAGACAATGGTATTTGCCGTGGCAATCCAGGAGAGTGGGGTGGTAATAACTTCATCCCCCGGACCGATGCCAAGACTTTTCAATGCAAGGAAAAGGGCATCGGTTCCGGAGTTGACGCCCACTGCATATTTTTTCTGGCAATGGGCGGCAACACTTTTCTCAAAGGCTTCTACCTCAGGTCCCAGAAGGAGTCTTCCATGCAATAGGACCGTATCAACTGCATCCAATAATGCCCTGCGCATGGAAGGGTCTGTTACACTTAAATCTCTGTAGGCAATCTTCATCTTCATTCTTTATTCTATAATGGTATTAATCTCTGGGTCAGAAGACAGTTGACCCTCTTGTCCGGCAAATATTTTAGGAGACGTACTCAAAGACCATCTATAATGGGTCATGGGCGGAAAACCGGTATGAATCATTTCGTCATTCATGCCGAAATGAAAGGTATTATGAAAATAGGTGGCGGTAAGCGCCTTCAGGCTCTCAAAATCTTTTAAATTCACATGCCCTTTTTTCGATCCTTCACTGGCATATTTCTCCGCTGTCTTGTTGGGCGTACCAATGATGCAGGTGCCGTTTTTTCCAAGGGACTTGCAGATATTTTCCATGAATGCCTTTTCTTCTTCCGCATAGATGTGCTCAAGGGTATCCACCAGAAAAATGGCATCCACTGATTCAGGATATGGGCTCTGCCTAAAGTCATGGTATTCAAAGAAGGTGTTGTCCAGAAAGAAAAGCTGTTCTTTGGCATCTTCCAGCATGGGTTCGTTTATATCCGTACAGATAAGTTTCCCCACTTCCTTGGCAACAATGGTTGATCCGAAACCGTCTCCGCAGCCGATCTCCAATACCCTGTCCATGCCCGAGAGAAGTCTTGCACAAAATTTGTAACGGGCTGTAACAAAACTCAGTCTTATGGGATCATGAACAAGGCTGTATGAGGTATGTTTACCGATGGTCAGGGGTTTGACCCCACTCTCCCGTTCAATGGATATCCAGAGTTTTTTTGAATCTTTCACTTTAATACCGCCTTAATCAATCTCATAAAAAATAAATAAACTCATAGTCACCGGTATAACCGAAATGATCATACAGCCATTCCCATTCCTCTTTGTCAAGAAAGGTTTCCGCAGTCAAGGCCCAGCATTGCAGGTTAAAAAGTTCTTTTTCATTCCGATAGCTTTCCAGCATCACATAGGCCTGTTTTCCGACCCTTTCAATCTCCTGGAGCGCTGTCTTCAAATCAAATAACCGCAGGTTATGAAGTGTCCCAAGGGATATCACAAGATCAAAGGCGTTGTCATCAAATGGATAGGGGTCCTGTGCCCTGTGTATGGAAAGAAACGGCCGGATCTCCTGTTTGGACCCGTCTATACCATGTTGGGA
This sequence comes from Desulfobacula sp., assembly GCA_013792075.1. Lineage (GTDB taxonomy): Bacteria > Desulfobacterota > Desulfobacteria > Desulfobacterales > Desulfobacteraceae > NBML01. The sequence goes on along the minus strand of VMSR01000165.1, from coordinate 32,765 downwards.
AATATCAAATCCAATGACCTGTAACCCAGGCTCAAGCAAGAGCATTTCATAGAGCAGATACCCCTTTCCGCAGCCGACATCCAATACGTTTGCGCCAGGCCCGAGACCGTATTGTTCGATTAATGCCCGGGCAACCGGTTTCCATCTTCCCGGCATGTAGCGATACCCCCCGTACCCGTAGCAGCGGTCGCCATCCCAATAGGCTTTCCCATATTGTTTTGCAATTTTCATGCAATGAACTTTCTGGTTCATCATGCGTTCAAGAAAATCACGCCGGGTGGATTCATGCAATGGTGTTACGATGTTGAGTAATTTGCCCATAATTGTTAATGTCTATAGTCCATATCCAGTAAAAAGATGACGGTGAAAACAACAGGAGCCCGGTTATTAGCGCAACAATTGCCTTATTGTTTCAACGACCCCCCCAGGACTGATCCCCAGGCGCTGCATAATTTCAGCCTGGGATCCATAAAAATCCGGAAAAATGTCCGGAATACCTATCCGCTTAAATTTTTTAACCCGGTTAAAGTTTGCCTCTGCCAGGCATTCGGCAACCGCACTCCCCAGACCGCCATTGAGCATATTTTCTTCAATGGTAACAATTGCCGCCACTTCCTGGCAGAGATCCAGCAATTGCACATGATCAAGGGGTTTCACCGTATGCAGATGGAGGATGCCCGTATCAATCCCGATTTCTTTCAATTGTTGAGCCGCCAGGACGGCAATTTGAAGGGTAATACCCGTGGTAACCAATAAAGCATCGCACCCTGTTTTATAATGAATTCCTTTGCCTATCTCAAACCCATATTCTTCTTTGGAAACGATTGGATCGTAGCCCTTGGCCAACCGAATATAAATCGGACCGGGATAATCCAGGGTTTGCGACATGAAGCGCGCCATTTCATCCGCATCGGCAGGGCAGACAATGGTCATATTGGGCAGGGTCCGCATCAGGGATATATCTTCAAGGGCAAGGTGGGTGGAACCTAACGGGGCATACACCAGGCCGCCGCCATTGCCGATCATTCGAACCGGGACGTTGTGCATACAAACATCCACGGCTATTTGTTCAAAGGCCCGGCGGCTGATAAAGGTGGCAATGGTATTCACGTAAGTCACCTTCCCCTCCAGGGCAAGTCCGGCCGCCATGCCGATCACATGGGCCTCACTGATGCCTTCCATAAAAAATCGCTCGGGTATCTCTTGTCTGAATTCTTTGAGGGTTTCAAACCCTAAATCCGAGCCGATGAAAAAAACACGCTTGTCAATTTTCGCCAGTTCAAATATTTTTTGCAGACACATTTTTCTCATAATTTTTATCCAAGTGCGTCCATGAGTTGGGTTATCATTTCAGAATCAATTTTACTTTTGTGGTGCCATGCCAGATTGTTCTCGGCAAATCCGACTCCCTTGCCCTTAATCGTATGGCAAATAATCGCCGAGGGCTTTCCTTTCTTTAGGGGAAGGTGTTTAAGTACATCTGTCAATTCCGTTACATCATGCCCGTTAATTTCAATAACACCGAATCCGAAACTTCGCCATTTATCGGCAAAGGGTTCCAGTTCCTGAACATAACTTGTGGTATCGTAGGATTGGTACTTATTATAATCCACCAGAACCGTCAAATTATCCAGGCCATATTTTCCGGCACCCATGGCAGCCTCCCATAATGACCCCTCGTTGCATTCCCCATCTCCTGCAATGACAAAAACCCTGGCCCCGGATTTTTCATATCCGGCATTTACGGCCATTCCGACACCAATGGATAACCCATGGCCAAGACTGCCTGTGGAGGCCTCAACCCCCGGTATTTTGGTGGCATCGGGATGACCGCCGAGAAGAGCGCCGTCCTGACAAAAATGGTAAAGGGCTTCTTCCGGAAAAAACCCCTTTTCTGCCAGCAGTACATATAATGCCAGGCACCCATGCCCCTTGCTGAGAATGCATCGGTCCCGCCCCGGCCAGGAAGGCGCAACAGCATCAAATTTCAGAATCTTGTCATAGAGGACCCGGAGGATCTCAACCAGGGAAAAAGAAGCACCGATATGCCCCCTTCTGCCATGTTCAAGGGCGGTGATTATCTTTTTACGAAGTTCAATGGACCTTGGATCAAGCACCTCGGCCATGGACCGATTGTGAAATATAAGCGCAGAGTTTTTCATAATTCAATTTTCTTTCTGAGAAAAATGTTTTGGCTAAATTCAGCTGTTTCAAAAGCGTGTCATTGTAAAGCGTATCCTTACCATATGCAAAAAGACGGCGGGCCTGTTCCCAGTATAGAAACTCATTTAGTATGATAAGGCACCATTTTAGAAGAAACAAAGGATAGAATGCCATGATTCGGACAGAAAGGGATCTTCCTCCCTCAAACATCACCAGGGCTTTCTGGCAGAAATATGCCTTCATCACATCGGTTAACCCCATTACCGGGTGAAGAATGAAATCACAAATCAGTTTGGCTGGGTCATCCCATCCGAAATATTCAAAATCAAGGAAAAAAAGTTTCCCATCTTCCCTTTCAACTGCGTTGTGAAATCCAAAATCCGATGGACTCAGGGTTCTTTTTTCCGGGCCAATTGAATCCGCCATGGAAAGATCATTGTGTTGAAAGATACCGGCACAATGATCAACAGCCAAATTCAATTCCGGGCGGACATCGTTCTGGAGAAATTCATCAAGTGCATGACCCGGAAGATGGGTGTGGGGAGTATTCTGAAGTATTGCAAACCGCTCTTTAATATTTCCAGCAATCTGGTTGGCTGAAAAAAAAGCCTCCGATGCCCTTGGCAATGTTGAAGGAGAGCCAATCTGAAGGCCGATGGTCCTTAGCTTTTTCAAAAAGGAGATTGCCTGATCTATATGAAACCGGCAAATGGGTTCAACGGGGGTGCCCGGAATATAATCCAAAACCGCGACCCTTGCTTGCCGGTCATCTGCGACCAGGCAAGGAATGCAGTCTACATTATGCGCCTGCAAAAGCCTAATCGCCTTTAACTCTGTTGTCATTCGGTCCCGATGGTCATATGGAGACAAAAAATATTGTTTGGTCACGAATAGGCGGTCATCCTCTGTTTGAACCTTTAAAACCCTGCTGTTCCGTCCGCCATTGAGTACGGTTTTTCTTTTTACTTTTGACCCGAGCATATTGCAAAGAATTTCATCTATTGTCTTCACGGGAAAATCCTTCACCACCATGCACAAAAGAAGATATTTCTGCCCAGGAAGCAAAAACATTTAATGGCGGCGGGGCAGCACTGACATTCCTTTGGAAAAGAACTTTTGTCACAGAATTTTCAAGGGAGTTGTCCAACAGCACCTCCTCAAGATCGTCGATAAAAAAATCACAGGCCAGTTTGTTGATACGATCAATTTTATCCGCTCTGGTTGCCTCAAAAAATACGTCTTCCGTGGAAAAGCCCTTCATTGTTTGATCAAAAAGCCTGTGCGCATGCATCCACGCCAGGGCTGCCTGTCTCAAATTGGTTTTGGTCGGATCAAAATTTGCAAATTCAGTTTTATGGCTGATGATGACGACCCTATCTCCCACGGCCCGACTTATTTGGATAAAATCCCTTACCCCGCCAATCAGTTCAGCACGCTTCATTTCAGGACCATAAACCCTTCCCTGTAATTTTTGCCATGCAATATCATCATGCCAAAGAAGAATATTATCCCGAATCGCTTTTTTATCAACAGGGGTTTTGGGACCCATAACACCAGAAGAAAGTCCCTCATTATAAAACAGGGTATTATAACAGGCAATGGTGTTGTCAAAATCAATACCGATCAGTCTATTCATAAAGCACCATCAAATAAAATTCACATGGGCACCCGGATGGTGCAAATCATATAAATATGAATTAATTTCATCCATCCGGCAATTGATTCGGCACTTGGAACAATCCATTACATTCTTGATATACTCATAATTCTGCCGCCGTTTTTCACCTTCCCATATTTCCTGAAAGTTGGATTCATTGATATTGCCGTAACAAAATTTTTCTTTTCCGAGAAAAGAGCTGCAGCCGTATACATCGCCCATGGCAGTAATGTGAGCGTAAAGAAAGGGAATTGCCCGGCAAAAATCATATTGGCGCTTTTGTGATGTTTTTTCCATGGTTGATTCCCGCCAGATAAAAGAGAACCTCTCAGAACTCAAGTCCGAATTTATCAATTTTTCTTTGTCAAAGAGATGATAATCAAGTTCTCCATAGCGGTCTGTTGCGCTCAATCCATGCTGGGAATAAGGTTTTACAACCAAATAGTCCAAGCCGATATCATCCCTGCAAATTTTGGCCAGGGTTTCAACTTCACCTGCATTTTCAGGAAGCAACAGTATCTGTGCCCCCAATGTACAATTTATTTTGTGTTTATTTTTCCAATACACCGCATATTTCAGATTTTGAATAACCGTTCCGAAATCACTTTCCCTGGTATGGTGAATTTTTGCATAATTTTCTTTGGTACCGGCTGCAATGCTTGCTTTAAACCAGGTGATATGGTGGAGAGATCGTTCTGTAAATTTCTTATCCATAAGGGTGGCATTACTGGCAAAGGCAACATCTATCCCCGACCCACGAATTAATTTTGTGATGGGAATGATGTCTTGGTTGAGCAGGGGTTCCCCTTCACCCGAACAAAGGATGCTTTTTACCCCCAAACCGGCGATTTCAGGAATAATCTGCTGCAACCTGCCCAATGAAAGGAACCTTTTTTGATACCCGATGTAGTCAAAGGCACAAAAAGAACACCGATGGTTGCACACACCGGACGGAGAAAGTTCCATGTAGATCGGGTAAATTTTCTTTAATTTTTCCCAGTCATTTCCAGCCCCAAGCCATTGACTGACTCGGGTTGGATGAAACATCAATTTGTGACTGTCAATTCTGAACCTGTCTGACATGATACTTCTGCCCGTATACTTTGGTTATATTGATTTTCTGGCCACACAAGCGGACCATAATTGCGGGATGGTTTTAGCATGATCGCCTCTGATATAAAAGCTTTCTCCCCCATCTGCCATGGTTCGCGACAACATGGTTTTCCAGGGCCTGAAATAATACCGCGGATCTGTACGGCACGGTTCAGCCGAACACGCCTCCGGGAGATTGGCAAGATCGCATACCAGGGAGGTGAACCCAAAAATTTCTCTATTCTCCCGGGCGGCCACATTCCTCACCATGGCCAGGGCTTTCAGATAAACCTCGGGGGCCATGACGGCTGAACCAAAATTCATCACAACACCTCTCGCCAGCCGGTCAAGCACCTGGGTAAAGATCAGAAAATCCCGATAACTGGTGTCTCCCAGTGCAGCACCATCACAATTGGGATGTTCATGGATAATATCATAGCCAACCCCTATATGGACGGTAATGGGGATATTCAAGCGATATCCTGCCGCCAGTATGCTAATCTCCTTATGGGGGAACCCTTCTTCCTCAATCACCTTACCCACCGATTCCCCAAGCCCCAAACCCCCACGGGAGCCTTGGATAATAATTTCATTAATCCTTCCGGTTTCCTGCCAGAGGCCGAAACGACCCTTTTTAATATAATGGGAAACACTCTCTGTTGTTGCGCCGATTAGGGCAAACTCAAAATCATGGATAACACCCGCACCGTTTACAGCAATACAACTGATCAACCCTTTCTCCATCAAACTGATGAGATAGGGTTGAACACCGGCCCGCAAAACATGGGCCCCCATCATCAACACCACGGCGTTACCACCATGGACGGCACTATGTATCCGATCCGCCACAACATGAAATTCTTTTTGTTTACAGGCAACAGGCACTAAAGAACGGATACAATCAAGGGATAGATCATGCTGCCGTTCATTCAATGGCCTAAGCGTTAAAAGCGATCTGTCAAATTGCGGATATTTTGAAGGCATGCAAAAATCCAATTATTTTAAAAGAGAAGTGATATGTTTTTTGATTGCCAATTTTTGAATCGACTTCTGATTACCGATGACACGCACCGCCTCTGCACCCACCACATTGCCCAGAAAACCGATAATTTCGGAATCAACGCCAAGATATGCTGCCAGGGACGCAATCGAAAAAAAGGTATCCCCTGCACCCACCCGATCCACTACATCCTGGGCAAAGGCGGGAACAGTAACAATACTGCCGGGCTGATACACAAGGCATCCTCTCCGGCCAAGGGTGACGACAAATTTTTGACATCCTAACCGCTTGGCAGCCTTTTCCACCAGCACCCGTTCATTAACGGCTTTACTGCGATAGGCAAGGTTCAACTCATGAAGGGCCAGGCAAACGAAATCAGCTCGCTGATACCTGTTAATCGTATGAAATCCTCTATTGCCGGCATTGGCCTGGGTATTGACGGATAGAAAAGACGCATGGGCCTCTAGGGTTTTCACCATTCAATCGCTTATGGCCCCATGCCCGAAATCAGCAGCAATCACCAGGTCATAATTGGGAAGCTGGTCCACCAGCCAGTTGCATATCTGCGCATCTTCATCTTCTGGAAGCCCTGAATCATCCATGACATAGACTTCCAGCATTTTATTAAAAGAATACCCATCAACAAAACGCTTTTTAAGCGTAGTCGGTGCGCCTTTGTGTGTAAAGAAAAACGGGTTTACATTTTCCGCCAGCTGGATCCTGATAAATTCTTCATGCCGTTCAGACTCCCCTAAAAGAGTCGTCAGCTGAACACTATCCACGAACCCGGCAAGGTGGTTGGCAACAGCAAGAACCCCACCGGCAAAAAGATCCTTGGAATGATACTGCAAGGCAAGGGTCGGATCTTTCGAAGAGATACCCAAGGCACTACAGTATTGATATTCGTCCAAGATCGTATCCCCGATTACCAACACTTTTATCGAGGCCATTGAATCCATTATAGTGAATATTTTATCCGGTTGATACCGTTCCCTGAAAATTTCAAGATATTCCTGGGTCTCTTTAGGGAAGGAAGACATATAGCGATTGATAAGATTGCTCGAACTAAAAATGATATCATCTGCAAAAACTATTTGAACGCCGATGGTTCTGGCAACTTCGACCTCCCGACCAATCTTGCCGGTGATATCAGAGGCCATGTCCTTGAATTCGGCACCTTTCACATAAAAATCCGGTTTTAAAACACGGAGGGTTTCTTCTGCAGTGGCCCATTTGTTGATAGCGACAAAATCTACACAGCCCAGGGAAGCAATACCCTCAGCTCTCAACTTCTCGTCAAAGGCAGGCCTGTGGGGGCCTTTATCGACAAACTGGTCCGGGGTCACCGTAACAACCAACACATCCCCAAAGGTACCTGCCTGCCGAAGATAACGGATATGACCGATATGGAGCAGATCAAAAACACCATGGCAATGGACAATTTTTTTCCCTGCCAGCTTCAACGCCTTTATTTCATCACTCAATTGCGCCAGCTCTTTGATTTTCATACGTATCCTCTGATGAAATACTGCCACAGATCCATTGGGAAAAAACAACCTTTCTGTTTTTTTTGCATATGGCTCCGCCCCTTTATTTACATAGCCGTCAAAACAGGCTTTTTGACTTGCATGCAATTATACCATAAACAACACACCCACCAACCTGAAGCCGGTGGGTGTATACTCACGGACTGAAGTATTCTGCCTCATTTATTGTTCATGACCCGTTCAAACAACTCAAAATCAAGCGCTGAATCAATATCCAAAGAACGTTCCCGTTGCATTACATAACCAGAAGTTGCCTCTGAATAGAATGATTGGTTTATCATAAACCATTCGACCTCTGCCATGTAGATTGCACCATTGGGCATATATACCAAAGGAAGATCCTGCCTTCGCTTTTTCAGATATTTTCCGCCAAAAACAGGCTCAAGTTTATTCTTGAGTCCTAATTTAAACATCCAATAAGGGCTTTTGTCCGGCTCGGTCACAGATACCACTGACTTAAAATTTGAGCCTATACACAGGGAAATGCACCCATCAATATCCTCTCCAGCGGTCAAAGGAGAGGTCGGCTGCAGCATCATTACATAATCATACCCCTCAATTTCATTCAGTGCATGTAAAATGGCATCTGAAGAAGAGCTCTCATCCCGGGCCAATTTTGCTGGACGGACAAAGGGCGCTTCACATCCGAAACTTCTAGCGACTTTGATTATCTCATTGTCATCGGAGGAAAGAATTAATTTGTCTATATAGTTGGATGTCCGGGCAGCCTCAATTATCCAGGCGATAAGGGGCTTTCCCCCTGCGCATTTAATGTTTTTCCCGGGGACGCCTTTTGATCCGCCCCTTGCAGGAATGACAGCAAGTATTTTTTTTTGATTAAACATTCAATCTTTTCTTTATAGACACTTGCTTATTTTAATCATTTATTACCTTCCTGCCACAAAGATTCGATTACACTGTGAAGAATTGCTTCGTGGCTTAATTCCACCTGGCCAAAAAGATCTGCCGGAACGAAAAAAGACAAATCACTTTCCAGATTCCAAAGGGTATTGACATCTTTAAAACCGCTGAGGGTTATAAGATGCAGACCCTTTCTCACTGCCATTTGTGCACACAAAACAATATTTTCAGAATTACCTGAGCTTGAAATAGCAATTAACAGATCTTTGGGTCTTACAAGTATCTCAAGGGGCTTAAGATAAACATTCTCATACCCAAAATCATTTGCCATACAGGTCATCAGAGAAACATCTCCTAAAAAAAAAGATCTAACCCCAAGTTTATTGAGCAGATCCTGGGACAAATGGGAACAAATTGCTGCACTCCCTCCGTTACCCACCCACCAGACAGATGCACCGGATTGAATCGAATTTCTGAAAATCCGGGAGGCAGCGTTTAAGCCATCTTCCAGACAGGTGTCTTTGCTTTTGATTCTGCATTTTGCAGACAAAATCGTATGATTTAATTTTTTCAGCCAGTCGTACGGATCAGAATTCGTCAACATCATATTATATCAACCCCAGAATATCTCACCATATTCACCGTCAGCCGTTTCAAAATCCCTTTTATGTCCGATGTCCATCCAGTATTCCCGGATCTGAAACACAACGGTTTTATACTCTTTTTCCATCATCTTATCAAACAGATGGGTCATATCAAAATACTGGTCATCGGGTATCAAATCAATCATATCCGGTTGGAAAACATAGATGCCCCCATTGACAAAAAACCGCTGAACCGGCTTTTCATCAAGGCGCACCAGCCTGTTGCCTTCCTGTTTGATCACACCATAGGGGATCTGCATGTTGTATTCCCTGACACACATGGTTGCCATGGCATTGCTGAGCTTGTTGTTGTTGATATGAAATTCCAGCAGCTGCTTAAAATCAACCTTGGTCAGAAGATCCCCGTTCATCACAATGAATGGCAGGGATGGCTTTTCAGGAAGCAACTTGATGCTTCCGGCTGTCCCAAGCCGTTGAGTTTCCCTCAGGTATTCAATACTGACACCCCATTTAGAGCCGTCCCCAAAATATTTTTCGATCATGTCGGCTTTATAATTCACTGAAATATAAAAGGTATCAAATCCTTTGTTGACAAACCCTTCCAGGATCGTTTCAAGCAGGGGGGTTCCCCCGACCTTTAACAGCGGTTTGGGGCAGTCTTCTGTTAAGGGGCGAAGCCTTGTGCCAAGTCCTCCGGCCATGAGGACAACAGGGTTTTTATTTTTCTTTTCTTTCAGAATATCCCTTAAAAACATGAGTTCAACAACCCTGCCGTCATGGTCAACAATGGGCAGTTGATTTATTAACTGCTCTTTCATGATTTTGTGCATGGTCTTTGGGTCATCATCAATGGAGGCAGTGAGGGGGGACACATAAAAGATACGCTTTACCGGTTCATCCAGGCTGACGCCCTTTAAGATCCCCCTGCGGATGTCTCCATCTGTAACCGTTCCAAGGAGCTTGTTGTCAGAATCGACCACAACGGCAATCTGAAGAGCACTCTTGTCGATAACGGCTATGGTCTCTTTTATAGAGGTTTCAGGCCCGACCAATGTTTTTCTCCAATCTTTCATTTTTCTACCTGCATATCCCTGTTTGATGTTGATTTGTATCTGATATCATAAAATTCTTTTTTCAGGATATCTTTTAAATCGGCCTTTTCCAATATTTCCTTAATTTTTTTAGCGGTGCCGGATTTTTCAAAGGGCAGGGTCATGGTGGACAAACCCGATTGAAACGCTTGGGTATTTATCCTTTCCAGGGCAGCCAGTATTGCTTCCTTGGAAGGATCACAGTCCACAATGCTTTGAACCCTATTTCTTCCCTTCTGCCGGTCTCCGATATTAATTGTGGGAACTTTAAGGGCAGGTGCTTCAAGGATACCGCTGGAAGAGTTTCCGATAACCGCATCACACAACCGCATTGCAGACAGATACCTCAGGTATCCAAGGGATGGAACCGCAAGGCATTGAAAGGGGTGACGCTTCTTGTATTCCTCCTGCATTTCATTAATCCCCCTGCCGCCGGTATCTGCATTTGATCCCGTGAAAATCAATTTATAATGGGGATACTGGTCCAATGCTGCCAAAAGCTGCTCAAACTGATCCTTAGCACCCTTTTTTTCCAGGGTCACCGGATGGAAGGTGACAAGGAAAAACGGCTTGTCCAGTTTGAAATTCAAGGAACCTTCCAGCTCTTCCCGCCCCATGAACTTTAATCTCCTGATATTTTCAACCCCCAAGGCACCCACATTATAGACATGCCCGGGTTGCTCACCCATCTGGATAATTCTGTGTCTGTACGCTTCGCAACAGGGAAAATGAAGATGCGCCATCTTGGTGATGCCATGGCGAAACGCTTCATCAATGGCTCCCTGTGTTGATTCCCCCCCATGGATATGGGCAATGGGAATACAAGAGACCTGAGCTGCGACAGCACAGCAGAAAGCCTCAAACCGGTCACCCAGGACCACCACCATGTCCGGCGCATGTTCCGCAAAGAACTTACCGTATTCGGAAATGGCGATGCCCATGGAATGGCAGACGCCGTCTGAAGAATCATCTGTAAGCTCTATATCCACACATTTGTCGGGTTCAAATCCATCCCTAATAATTTCCTCAATGGTCATTCCCTGGTCCGAAACCAGATGGGTTCCGCTGACCAGCAGTTGCAACGCAAGTTCCGGGCTCGCATGGATCTGTCTGATCAGATTCCTTAAAAGGCCGTATTCCGCCCGGGTGGAGGTATATACACATATTTTACGCATCGATCAGATCATCTTTTTTATAATTTTTTTGGGCGCTCTTGCCAATAATTTCATCCCATTTCATGGGGTTTATTCCGGTTCCCGGTCTTTTGGATGTCAGATTGTCCCGGGTAAATGTATCTCCGACAGAAATAGCGCAGGCGGCTACGATACTTTTCCGGGCAATGCAAATATTTTTTTTCTCCGACGGGCTTGGTTCTTTTATGCCATTGCCAAGGGCCATCTCAACGTTTCTGACAGCCGTGACCATCCGGGCCAGCTCACCGGGTGAAAGGGATGCCCTGTGATCGGGGCCGGCCAGGTTTTTATCCAGGGTAAAATGTTTTTCCAGGATCACAGCGCCCATGGCAACTGCGGCAATGGGGATCTCAATGCCGTTTGTATGATCAGAGTATCCGATTCTGACCCCGGGGAAGGCATCCTTTATGGTTTGCATGGCCCTGAGATTCACATCTTCCATGGGCGTCGGGTATTCAGTATTGCAATGAAGGACCGTTATCTTGTCCAGGCAAATGCCGGCAGCCGTAAACACCAAAAGCGCTGCCCCGATTTCCTTAAGATCGGCCATTCCCGTTGACACGATGATCTCCTGGCCAAAAGAAGCGATTTCCCTTAAATACGGCAAATTGGTAATTTCCCCGGAAGGAATTTTCCACCTGCGTATTCCGATTTTCCTGAGCATCCCAATGCTGGTAAGGTCAAAGGGCGTTGACAAAAATTCAATTCCATACAATTTACATGTTTCGATCAATTCCAGGTGGGACGCGTAAGAGAGTTCCAATTTTTTTAACATTTCAAATTGTGTCTCATTCCGGGGCGATGTTCTTATTTGGTAATCCGCCTTGACAGCATCTTTCCTGACCAGGGTATCGGCTGTGAAGGTTTGAAATTTTATGGCATCAGCACCGGCGTCTGCAGCAGACTTTACCATTTTTTTTGCCCGGTCCAGGGATCCGTTATGGTTTACCCCTGCTTCCGCTATTATGAAAACCCGTTCAGGACACATTAATTTAGGGTCTCCTTAACCAACTGCCCGTCTTTTTCACTGCGGATAAGGCTCCCTGCCTTATAAAAATGGTTATCCGGCAAGCGTATCCCCTGAACAATGGTGGCATTGGAGCCCACAAAACTACCTGACCCGATCACGGCACCCCCATTTACCACTGCGGCGGTGGAAACATGGGTATGATCCCCTATTGTCGCATCGTGTTCGACGAGGCATTGGGTATTTAAAATACAATTGTGTCCGATGCGGGCCCCGGCATTTACAATTGCCTGGTGCATGACGATGGACCCTTCGCCTATACTGGCATGCTGTGAAACATGGGCCAGGGAAGAAACAATAACGGGCAACATAAACCCGAGCTTTTTCACAAGGTTAAAAATCTCCTGGCGGGTACGGGATGATCCCATCTGACCGACGGTTATCAAAGCACAATCATAAATATTTTTTATAGTTTCAAGATCATTGTCATACCCCAGGACCGGATATCCCAATATTGATTTTGCTTTATTGCTCCCTGACTGTTCCACTATCCCCACAACTTTGAACTCCTGGCCGCTCTCAATAACGTCAATGCAGGAGCGGCAATGGCCGCCGCCACCAATAAGAATTATGTCTCTTTTACCCATTGCTCCTCGCACTGCTTGGCAGATTAACAATCCTTTTTGCAAGCCACCTGGCATTTTTCAAATCGTCCGTCTGACACTCCCCATACATTGGAAGATCCGGCATGAGTTTCCAGGCAGGCCGGGTTGCAATGCCGGATGCATTTGTTTTTGTTAAAAGGTCGTCCCGCTGGTTTTGATCAGAGGTGATCACTGCATTCAGCCAATAATTACCGGTGCACCCTTGGGGCTCTGCAACAAATTTTGCCCACCCGGATTCCTTAAAAAACGTCTCGTAGGCCCTTGCAAGTTTTCGTTTGTCCTTGAGGATGCTATCCAATTGCCCAAGCTGGGCGCATGCCAGGGCTGCATTTAAATTGGGCATCCGGAAATTATACCCGATTTCGTCGTGGGAAAATTCCCATTTATGAGCGACCTTGGCCGTGGTGGTCAGATGTTTGGCCCTTTGTGCAAGACTTTTATTGTTTGTGATAATGGCACCGCCGCCGCCGCAGGTGATGGTTTTATTGCCGTTAAAACTCAAAACCCCCAGCGCACCGAAGGTGGCGCAATGCTGTGTTGAAATCCTTGACCCAAGAGATTCGGCCGCATCTTCAACAACCGCAATCTTCCAATGGTCTGCCAGTTCCATTATCTGTTTCATCCTGCAGGGGTGGCCAAAGGTATGCATGGGGACAATGGCCGCTATTTTCCGGCCGCTGGTTTTGTTGATGGTTCCCCGGGCTTTTTTCCGGGCCGTTTGATCCAGAAATTTCTCAAGGGCATCCGGGCACAAACCAAGATTTTCTCTGTTCACATCCACAAACACGGGACTGGCATTATTGTGGGCAATGGCATTGGCGGTTGCCACAAAGGTGAGGGGCTGGGTGATGACCTCATCCCCCTTTTCCACGCCGGCCAGTCTTAATGCCACCTGGAGCGCCGCAGTGCCATTAACCGTGGCAACGGCATGGCCGGCCCCCAGGTAGGACGCAAGTTCCTTCTCAAACCGGTCAACATATTCACCAACACTGGACACAAAGGTTGAATCAATGGCATCCAGCACATGTCTTCTGTCCACTTCCGTAAACCGAGGTTCATGGAGCGGTATCACTTCCTTGGTTTGATACCAGTCTTGTATGAAGTTGATAAGATCACTATACATTGTAGATATCTGTTTTATAACGGGACAGATTTCGGGGGTCTGCAAACCAGTCAATTGTTTGCTTTAATCCTGTCTCCAGTGAATACCCCGGTAAAAAACCTGTGAGTTGTTTTATCCGGGTATTGTCACAGCAAAGCCTGAACACTTCTGAATCCTTGGGGCGAAGTCTTTGTTTGTCCATGATGAATTCAACATCAGACTTCATTAGTTTCTTGATCAAATCCAGGGTATCTGCCACGGAGGTCTCAACCCCTGACCCAATGTTGATAACCTCTCCTATGGTTTTGTCAGACCGGGCCAGGGCCATGAACCCCTTGCAGGTGTCCAGTACATAATTAAAATCCCGGGTGGGGGATACGTCTCCCAATTGGATCTGTTTTTTTCCTGCGGCAATCTGTCCGATAATCGTGGGAATAACGGCCCGGGCGCTTTGCCGGGGGCCATAGGTGTTGAAGGGTCTTGCAATGGTGACAGGCAATCCGAATGAAAGATAGAAACTCAGGGCCATATGATCCGCTCCGATTTTGCTGGCTGAATAGGGGGACTGGGGCTGCAACGGATGCTTTTCATCAATGGGAACATATTGGGCCGTGCCGTAAACTTCGGAAGTCGAGGTATGAATCACCCTTTCACACCCGTTCTCCTTTGCGGCCTGGCAGATATTTAAGGTTCCTTTTACATTGGTATCCACATAACTGTCCGGTGCGACGTAGGAATACGGTATGGCAATCAGGGCCGCCAGGTGAAAAATAAGATCCGTCTCCTTTGTAATTTCCTTGCAGAAATGGGGGTCCCGCACATCACCGGATACAACCTGGATATCCTTAAGACAGTCTAAACCTTCCAGCCAGCCCCAATAATTAAAGGAATTATAATAAGAAAGCGCCCTTACCCTTGCACCTGAAGCAACCAGCATTTCCACCAGATGGGATCCGATAAATCCATCGGCACCGGTCACCAATACGTTCTTGTTTCTTAGTTCCAATTGCCTTTTCCTAAAAATAAATTATGCTTGCCGAAATCCCCTAAAGCTCGCATCCCGGGTTTCGTACAAATGTCTGGTTTGGGACACCATTAATCTCTTTTTGTTCTCAAAGTAATTTTCCATCAGCCGTATATTGGCATTTGTCAGTTCTGAATACAATTGTTCTTCGGATAAATTGGTAAAATTGGCCGCAAAAAGGTCTGAATTCAAATGTTTATTTTCATAAAAATCCCGGATATCTTTGATCAACCCTTTTTTGACAGCATGGGCATAGAGAGGGGAACCCGGATACGGGGTGACCGGACGGATGGTTCTCATCTGTGCCCCGTCATCATGTTTGATCAAGAACTCCACGGCTGCAGCTAAACTCTCCCGGGTGTCACCGATATGACCAAACAGCATGTTCAGGCCCGGGCTGACCCCGGCGGTCAGGGTGGCTTCAATGCCCTTATTTATCTGATTTATGGTCAGGGCCTTTTGCATATTTTTGAGCACCTCGTTATCAAAGGCTTCTATGCCGTAATTGATAAAAACGCAACCGGCCTTTTTCATGACCGAAAGGACCTCGGGGGTGGCATAGTTGAGCCTGCCGTTGCAATCCCATTTTATATTCAGATCGGCTTTTAAGAAGGCTTCACAGATTTCAATGGTCCTGGATTTAGACGACATGAGCAGCTCATCTGAAAAAGCGATATAGGAGATGTTAAATTCTTTTTTCAAATATTGTATCTCTTGGACAATGGCTTGGGCCGTTCTCGGGCGGAACCCCTTGTCCATCCGGTAGCAGAAATTGCAGGTAAAGGTGCATCCCCTTCCGGAGAGCAGGGGCATGACAAAATCGCTGTGGCTGCAATGGGGCATTCTTAACAGCCGGTAATATTCCATGGGAAAAAGGTCATAGGCCGGCCAGGGAATATTGTCGATATCCTGAATCAACTCTCTTCTGGGATTGGTCCGAACCTCTTGGCCATCCCGATAGGCAATCCCCTTGATAGCTTCCAATGGCCCATGGTTTGCCAGGGCATCAAAAAGTTCTTTGGCAGTCTCCTCTCCTTCCCCCATCACCACGATATCTGCCTGGGTTTGATTGAGGAAAAATTCAGGTTCAGGGGACGGACCGTGGCCGCCAAGAATGAAGTGCCCAGGTCTTTGTCTGGATTTTCCGATGGCACGGGAAATGCCGAGCAATTTTTTATATTGATAGTATCCGGCAATGATGCCGACGCCAATGGCATCAAATTGGTTCCGATCCAGAAAAGCGGTCAGGTGTTCGTCCGGATAATGGTGAACATCCTGGTTGTAAATTTCAACATCATGACCCTCCTGCCTGAGAACCGCGGCAAGATAGGCCAGCCCCTGGGGAAACCAGTGAATATAAGAATCGTTATCATAGACGACCAGCAGAATTCTCAAAAGCCTTCTCCTTTATCATGACCTGCATCTCTTGGCTTAAATCAGCCAGGCTGCCTTTCTTGACCACTGCTATTTTAAAAAAGCCATCAACAAACTATACATTCATAAAGAACTGTTTTCAATGCTTTGTTTTATTGCTATTTATGATCATTCAAATAAGAATCAAACAGGTAAAGAATAGGATTTAAAAAATCAGGACGTTTATATGACTTCGGAAACAAAAAACAGAAATTTGTATGAACGGGCGGTGGCCCATTACCAGAAAAAAGAATACAATACAGCATTGGATATCTGTCAATCCTGTATTGATAACGGCGAGGCCGGAGCGGATCTGTTTTATCTTATCGGCACTATTTTTATTGAGAACCAATTGTATGAAAAGGCAGCCTATTATCTTCACAGGGCCGTACTGACAGATCCTGAAAAAGCCGTATACCCTATGCAGCTGGGGATTGCATACCAGCTGAATGCCTGTGTGGATGAAGCCATTCTCTGTTATAAAAAAGCCATTGACATACGGCCGGATTATGCAGATGCCTTCACGAACATTGGAAATGCCATGGTCATCAAGGGCCATCCCCGGGAGGCCCTTAGCTGGTTTCAGAAAGCCGTTGAGGCGGATCCAAACAATTATGATGCCTGTTATAATTTGGGATTAATCTGTCAGACCACAGGAGACCTGGAAAAATCCAAAACCCTATTTGAAAACTGCCTTGAAAAAAAACCCGAAGATGTTCAGGTGCTGAACAATCTGGGGATCGTATACCAGCGGTTAAACCGATTTGAATCCGCCATCGCCTGCTATGGGAGGGCAATCACCCTCAAACCCGATTATTTCGAGGCCTATAACAATTTGGCCACCTTGTATGGGGATATGGGCCAAGAAGCAAACGCCATTGCAAATTTAAAAAAATGTTTTTCATTGGCACCGGAAAACGAGGCTATTTTGTCCAATCTTGTCTCCCGCTTACGGTACGCCTGTGAGTGGCCAGAAGCGGAATCTTACGGGGCCTTGCTTGAAAAAAAAACAAGCGCCGCAGTGGAAAAGAACCTTTTGCCCAGCGAACCCCCGTTCCCGTCCATTACCCGCCAGGACAATCCGGAACGCAGCCTGGCCATTGCAAAACTGTATGCCCACTCCATTGCAAAGGATGTAGCCTCTTTCAATCCGGTTTGCACACCTTTCTCGTTTGGCCTGGGGCGAAAAAAAAACAGCCGTATAAAACTGGGATATGTGTCGGATGATTTTGGAAACCATGCCGTGGGACATATTCTCTGCCCGTTGTTTGAGCGCCATGACAGAAAAGTGTTTGAAGTCATCCTGTATTCATACGGAAAGACGGACCAGAGCCAGTTCAGCAAAAAAATACAACAGGATTGTGATCAATTTATTGATATCACCCCGTTGAACATCCATCAAAGCGCAGAAAAGATATACAGGGACCAAATTGATATCCTCATTGACCTGAAGGGATATACCCGCTCCAACCGCATGGGCATTTTTGCATTGAGACCCGCCCCGATCCAGGTCGCATATTTAGGATTTCTCGGCACTTCCGGTGCTGATTTTATCGACTATATCATTGCAGACCCCATTGTCATACCCAAAGAGCATCATCCCCATTACACCGAAAAAGTGGTTCCTCTTCCCTGCTACCAGGTAACCAATTATTCCCTGTTCACACCCACAAAAACCATGCAAAGAAAGGAGTTCGGCCTGCCTGAAGACGGATTTGTCATGTGCTCTTTTAATCAGCCGTACAAATACGAGCCGATTCTGTTTAATATCTGGATGAGGATACTGAAAAAAGTCCAAAACGCTGTCCTCTGGCTGCGGCAGCCCTCGGATATTGCTGCAAAAAATCTGCAAAAAGAAGCGGAAAACAGAGGGGTGGACAAGAAACGACTGATCTTCTCGCCCAACGCCCATTTAGGCGATCACCTGGAACGCTTGCGGCTGGCAGACCTTGCCCTGGACACACGGGTGTATAATGGAGGGGCCACCACCAGCAACGCCCTTTGGGCCGGTGTTCCCGTCGTGACCCTTCAGGGGCGGCAGTTTGTGGCCAGAATGTCTTCCAGCAGCTTATCGGCAATCGGGGTGCCGGAACTCATCACCCACTCCCTGGAAGATTACGAAGATCTTTGCATCCGACTGGCCACGGACAAAGCACACCTTAATACAATCAAACAAAAAATCCTGAAGAACCGGGATGCCTCCCTCCTGTTTGATGTGGAAAAATTCACCACAGGCCTTGAATCCGCCTTTATTGATATGTGGAACCGATATCTGGCGGAACATGAAAATCCGGAAAAACACTAAAGACTCCGGCTACCATAATGGTTGGTCCGCAATCTCTTGGGGCGGCATTGTCTTGTACCCTTTTATCCACAGGCCGAAATGCGTATCCTCATCATACTGAGCCCAGGAAAAGCCGGCACCCATCACCGCCTTTAACAGGCTTTCAGGGGTAAACCCTGTTTTGTGGGCCATGTATTGATTTCCCGCCTGCATTGCCGGCCTGAAACCGTAAACAATATCCATGGGGAAGACGGGGCCCGCAGGAGAGGTATAAGCCGGAACATCCATTTCATCCCTGGCAATCAGGGCTGCGACTTTTTGAAGATTGGGCACCCCGATCAATGCAAACCCCCGGGGCTTTAAAACCCTTAAGAATTCCCTCAAACAGACATCCACTTCATGGAAATACAGATGTTCCAGATTATGGGCCGAGTACACCGCATCCATGCTGTTGTCCGAGACGGCATCCATCTGGGTAATGGAGCCGACAATATCCGGATCAACGGAAGGATCAATATCGAATCGTATTTCCTTCCAATTGTCCGATGCAAACAATTGATGGATCTTTCCTGCCTCTCTGTGCCCGCATCCCACATGGAGAACAATTTTTGGCATCCTCTTTTCCCCTTGTTTGGTTAGTGCCTGGATGGATTATGCGTCTTTCAATCCCGCAGCGTCAACAAAAAAAATGGGCGACAGCCGTTACAGCTGCCGCCCATTTTCTAAGGACTATCTATTTACCAACTTGTTCAGTAAAAACTACTGGAGCAGACTCAATACGTTCTGGGAACTTGCATTGGCCTGGGACATAGCAAAGGTGCCTGCCTGGCTTAAGATCTGCATTTTTGTAAAGTTTGAGGATTCTTCTGCAAAATCAACGTCACGAATTGATGATTCTGCAGCACTCACATTTACCTTGGTGGTTGAAATATTGGCAATGGTGGAGGTGAGCTGGTTCTGAACAGAACCCAGGTCAGACCTGACCTTGTCAAGGGATTTCAGGGCAGCATCGGCAACTGCAATACCGATCTGGGCCCCTTCCTGGGAGGTGACATCCACGTCTGATAGACGATAGGCCTTGCCTTCGGACACCACGGAATCCACGGTATCATCTGCAGCAACCTGATTCGCCTTAAGCGTCGTACCTGCCTTAAGGATGGATCCCCCGTTGAGAACCTGATCGGCCGTCAACGTATTCACGCCGCCCGTGATGATATCATATTCAAGGACAGTGCCCTTGGCAAACTTCTGGTTCCCGGTGGTGCCGCCGGCCTGGATATCGTTGGTCAGGGTCGTTCCTGCGGAAATCGTTGAGCCGGAAGCAATAACCGAGCCTTTGGTCAGCAGCATATCCTTGTCGGCAGATACGGTTTCATCATCCGCCGTTACCACATCCACAGTATTCCCGAAGGAGGATCCATTGGCCAGGATGGTGCCGGTCCTCAGGCCAGAAAGTCCCTTCAGGGTCATGGAACCTCCTGTTACGGTACCGGAGGTAACGTGCATACCTTTAGTGGAAAACATTGTCCCGGTTTTAAGAATAGAATTATCGCCAATAACGGTTGCACCGCCCATGAGATCCATATTGGCCGTAACAGTGGTGTAAGCATCATCCGTAGTAATATCGCTTCCCATCTTACTGCCCGAGGCCAAAACCGAGTCGTTAATAAGAACAGAACCGATCCCAATCGTTGCCCCTGCGGTCAGAGTCAACCCGGTGGCTTTGATTCTCGCCTGGGTGCTATCCTTGACATAGGTATTGCCGCCGCTCACAACAACAGCACCGGCGGTCGTTCCGGAAAGGCTGGTGGACACATCCCCCTCAAACACAGTACCAGAGGAAAGAATAGCGGTTGCGCCGCCCTTAAGAACACTACCGGCCGTTAAAGCACTCTTGGTGGTGGATGTCGCCATTGACGCAATCTTGAAATCACCCTGGAGGGTGGTTCCTGAACCAATAACAGATCCACTTGCGAGCATTGACCCCTGGCCAATAACATTTTGATTATTAAGCAGACCATTTATCGTGGTCACGTTAGTCATTTTAAAGGAGCCCTGGATAACCGTCCCGGATCCCAGAGTTGAAGGACCAACGTTAGCAATACTTGACCCGGATGTCAGCACCGAATCCTTGTTGATACCCGTGACACCATTTGTTTTCAAAAGACCGTCTGCTGTGGAAACGGCAATCCCTGACTGGGCACCCGCATCGGTAATGGTGATCTGGCTGGTGCCTTCCTGGCGCACTTCAACCCTGCCAAGGGTGGACATATCCTTGGTGCCCCCCATGACGGCCTGGGTAGCCGATCCCATGGTGACCTGGATGGCCCTGTTATCCGTCGTACCCATGGTCAGGATTCCATTTTCATCCACGGAGGCCGTCACACCATGCTGACTGGTCTTGTTGTTGATGGCTGCAACCAGGGCGCCGTCGGAGTCATTTTCTTTTACAGCCAAGGCACCGATGGTAACCCCGTTGATTTTAAAGCCTGCGTCCGTCGTTCCGGCCGTAATATTGCTGTTCGTGCTGGTTGAAACGAAAGCCGTTGCACTAATACCCAGCACATCGCTTAACTTGTTGATGGCATCTGCCACAGCGCCAACCCCGTTTTCTGCCCTGTTGTTATAGGCAAGCTCAACGCTGTTCAGCGTATAGTTCTTGTCCTGCAGGTTGCTATAAACATTGAGCTGGCTTGTTCCGGCGCCGGCAAAGGTCAGGTTGGAGGTGGTGACATGACCGATTTTGTTGGCTTCGGTGGACTGGATGGAAATATCAACGGTTTCACCGGCATAGGCGCCGATCTGGAATTTCTTGTCCGTAAAGTTACCGGACAAAAGTTTCTGATTGTTGAATGCCGTGGTCTTGGCAATGGTATCAAGATTGTCTCTGAGCTTTGAGATATCAGACTGGATGGCTTTACGGGATTCAGTGGTCTGCCCGTCCTGGGCCGACTGGATGGATTTTTGTTTGATTGTGTTAATAATATTTATGGACTCTTCTAACGCCGCATCTGCTGTCTGAACGATGGCAATACCGTCATTACCATTTCTGATGGCCTGTCCAAGGCCGAGGGCCTGGGAGCGCAGCGAATCGGCAATGGCCATGCCGGAAGCATCATCGGCCGCCTTGTTGATCCTTAGACCGCTGGACAGTCTGCCCAGTGAATCGGATAGGCTGTTGTCGGTTTTGATCATGTTCTTGTGGGCGTTCATTGATGCGATGTTGGTGTTGATTCTCAACGCCATGATTTCTTCCTCCTTGAGAATGCTGATAAGGGATTCCCTTCCCTTACTTTATTTATTACTCAAATTCAGTTTTTTTTATTCAGATCTCCAACGCTTTTTACCCCGAGGTCCTCCTATAAAAGGGGCTGTTAAAAACCGGGCAACAGTGTTTTTTACTGCTGCCCGGCTTCTGTAATACCCGTCAGGTATTGGTTAAACTACTACTGGAGCAGGCTCAGAACATTCTGGGCGCTTGCATTGGCCTGGGACATGGCAAAGGTGCCTGCCTGGCTCAGGATCTGCATTTTTGTAAAGTTGGAGGATTCCTCTGCAAAGTCAACGTCACGGATTGAGGATTCAGCCGCACTTACATTTACCTTGGTGGTTGAAATATTGGCAATTGTGGAGGTCAGCTGGTTCTGTACGGAACCAAGGTCAGACCTTACCTTGTCCAAGGATTTCAACGCGGCATCTGCTACTGCGATACCGATCTGGGCCCCTTCCTGGGAAGTTACATCCACATCGGAAAGGCGATAGGCCTTGCCTGCGGACACAGCAGAATCCACGTTATCATCCGCAGCTACTGAATTTATGCCCAAGGTTGTACCCGCTTTTATAATAGACCCCCCGTTGAGTACCTGATCTGCTGTCAGCGTATTTACACCACCTGTGATGATATCATACTCAAGGGTGGTCCCCTTGGCATATTTCTGATTGCCGCTGGTGCCGCCGGCCTGGATATCATTTGTCAACACAGTACCCGCAGAAATCGTCGAACCGGAAGCAAGCGCCGTATTTTTTGTCAACAGCAGATCCTTGTTGGCAGATACGGTTTCATCATTAACGGTTGCTATACCTGTTGTCCCGATGGAAGATCCGTTGGCCAGGGATGAATTGGCAACAAGAACCGAGCCACGCCCCAGGGTAACGGAACCGCCAGAGATAGTACCGGATCCCACCATGGTTTCATTGGCAAAGGTGGTGCCGGATTTAAAGGTACTCAATGATGCAATCGTTGAACCTTTCATGAGATCCATATCTGCCGTGAGGGTGGTGGCCTTGCCGGTATCCATGGTGATATCGGTTCCCATCTTGCTGCCGGCCGCCAACTTGGTTTCATCAATAAGATCAGAACCGATCCCCAGGGTTGCCCCTGCGGTCAGGGTCAATCCACTGGCTTTGATTCTTGCCTGGGTACCGGTCTTGACATAGGTGTTACCGCCGCTCACAACAACGGCACCTGCTGTAGTACCGGAAAGACTGGTGGACACATCCCCCGCAAACACAGTACCAGAAGACAGAATAGCGCCTGCGCCGCCCGCAAGCACAGAACCGGCTGTCAGGGTGCTTAAGTTAGTGGTTGTAGCGGTTGCACTTATATTGAAGTCACCCTGGAGAACTGTTCCGGAACCGATAACCGATGCACTCTGGATAATGGATCCCGCACCAATAACATTTTTGTTGTCAACATTAGCGACAATGGCGGCAGACGTTTTAAAGGTGCCCTTGAGAACCGCACCGGATGCCAGGGTGCTTGCAGCACTGATAAGCGAACCGGATGCCAGCACCATTTCCTGGGTGGTTGCGGTGATCTGGGCCATCTTGGTGAGGCCGTCGGCTGAGGAAAACGCGATCCCGGCCTGGGCACCCGCATCCGTAATCTTGATCTGGCTGGTGCCTTCCTGGCGCACTTCAACCTTACCAAAGGTTGACATGTCCGTTGTGCCGCCCATGACGGCCTGGGTAGCTGTTCCCATGGTCACCTGGATTGCTCTGTTATCCGTCGTACCCATGGTCAGGATTCCGTTTTCATCCACGGAAGCCGTCACCCCATGCTGACTGGTCTTGTTGTTGATGGCCGCAACCAGGGCGCCGTCGGAATCGTTTGCTTTCACAGCCAAGGCACCGATGGTAACCCCGTTGAGTTTAAAGCCTGCGTCCGTCGTACCGACCGCAATGCTGCTGTTGGTGCTGGTTGAAACGGAAGCCGTTGCACTGATACCCAGCACATCGCTTAACTTGTTGATGGCATCTGCCACAGCGCCAACCCCGTTTTCTGCCTTGTTGTTATAGGCAAGCTCAACGCTGTTCAGCGTATAGTTCTTGTCCTGCAGGTTGCTGTAAACATTGAGCTGGCTTGTTCCGGCGCCGGCAAAGGTCAGGTTGGAGGTGGTGACATGACCGATTTTGTTGGCTTCGGTGGACTGAATGGAAATATCAACCGTCTCACCGGCATAGGCGCCGATCTGGAATTTCTTGTCCGTAAAGTTACCGGACAAAAGTTTCTGATTGTTGAATGCCGTTGTCTTGGCAATGGTATCAAGATTGTCTCTGAGCTTTGAGATGTCTGACTGAATTGCTTTTCGGGAATCTGTGGTCTGCCCGTCCTGGGCCGACTGGATGGATTTTTGTTTGATTGTGTTAATAATATTGATGGACTCTTCTAACGCCGCATCTGCCGTCTGAACGATGGCAATACCGTCATTACCGTTTCTGATGGCCTGTCCAAGGCCAAGGGCCTGGGAGCGCAGCGAATCGGCAATGGCCATGCCGGAAGCATCATCGGCCGCTTTGTTGATTCTCAGACCGCTGGACAGTCTGCCCAATGAATCGGATAGGCTGTTGTCGGTCTTGATCATGTTCTTGTGGGCGTTCATTGATGCGATGTTGGTATTAATTCTTAGTGCCATGTGTAATTCCTCCTTGAGAGTGTTGATAAGGGATTCCGTTCCCTATGCTATGTTTCATACAGACATTCGGCCTTTGGTCTTCCAAGTCCTCCCTTTAAAAAAGTGTATGTTGAAAATCCGTTTTTTAAAGTTGCCGAACATCTGAACCTGAAGTGTAGTATCGACAGCCCGGTAAATAACTTAAACAAAATATGGCTTTTTTGTGTATTTTTTTATCAGTGATTTGGTCAGAAAAAGGTTTAATAAGATATTAAATGATCTTGCAGTCATATTGCAGGAATTTAGAATCATCAGACATCAGTGCAAAGCTGTTTATCATGGATTGCGCTATTAACATCCGGTCAAAAGGGTCTTTATGATGAAGTGGTAATTCACCCAAAACCATGGCTTCAGTTCCTGAAAAGCTGAGTATCTCAATCCCGATTTTCTGTGCCATTTCAATCGGATCGAACTTAATGTCAATTTTCCCAATCGAATGTTTAATCATAAGCTCTGCTATGCTCATGGCACTCAAAAACACTTCATTTAAAGGCGATTCAAGCTCATAACGCCTTGTTTCACTTAGTTTGTCAGGGCAAGACAACATCCATAAATAAATATGGGTATCCACAAGAATTTTCACGACTTATCACCATAAAACATGGCATTTATCTCTTCATCTTCCTCCATAAAGTTATCCGGTATATTGATTTGCCCCTCAAGCAAACCAAGTTTCCGTTTGGCTTTCGGTTTATGTAATACCAATTTGACAAGGGGCAAATTATTTTTTGCAATAATAACCTCCTCACCGTGATAAGCCATATCGACAAGCTTAGAAAGCTTTGCCTTTGCCTCGGATACATTAAAAATCATCTCCTCCTCCTTAGTTTGGTATAAGATCGAACTAAGTATACCCATTAAGACCATGTTGGTCAAGTATGTACATCCAAAATCCACCAAATATTCTTTTTTTAATGTTTTTTATGCGGTTATCCGATAATATCTATATTAAAGTTAGTTTCAAAAAAAATATGGGTGTGGAGAAACATTATGGCAATAGGATCGATTACATCTTTAGGACTCGGATCAGGACTTGATCTTCAGGACATTCTCGACCAGCTCAAGGCGCTTGATCAACGCAGAATCACTGTCAAGGAAGACAAGAAAACAAGTCTTCAGAAACAGGTGGACGCCTATAATACGGTTAACGTTAAATTGTTTTCCGTTAAATCAAATGCCCTGAATTTATCCCTTTCATCCAATTATCTGGACAATTCCGTTTCCGTGACAGATGAAACCGTTCTTTCGGCAATCGTCGGTGACGGTTATAAGGCCTCTTCCCATAGTGTTGAAGTGACCCAGAAAGCACAGAGAAATTCCTGGAGCGCAACCGCCGTTGCCAGCAAAAATGCCACCATGTTTGCCACGCCCGCATCCGCAATTGCCGACCATGATACAACGGCTGCAATCAGCGCCAATGAAACCCTTACCCTGTATTACGGCACCTATGCCGGCATCAGCACGGACAGCAGTATTGCAGCCGGAGCAACCGATGCCAGTTTTGCCATCAACGGCATTAACATCGGCATTGTAAATGTGCTTGCCGACGATTCCGATGGTGCCCTGGCAGATGCCATTAATTTTAAAACCAACGAGCACGGCGTGACGGCTTCGGTGGACGCAAACGGAATTCTCACCCTGAAGTCGGCAGATCACAGCGCCATTGAAGTAACCATGGATGCAAACACCCAGGCGGTTTTTGGCGGGACCGGCGGTATGTCCAACACCAGCCAGCAAAAAATTGATGTGGACCTCACCTCCGGAATGACCCTTGGCCAGATCACAGAACAGATCAATGCCTCTTCCAATAACAAGGATGTAAACGGAAACCAGCTTGTGACAGCCTCTTACGCAAAGGCTGACGATGGAAGCTATTATATCCGTCTGGCTGCAACTTCCGGCGGGAACACGGCGGGTTCGGAAATAAATGTTTCAGGATTTAACTGGGTGGCGGCAGATACAACCGTTGCCATTGGCCAGGGCAGCAATGCCATGCATTTGAGTGTGGCTGCCGGGACAACCTATGCACAAATGACAACCCTCATAAACGATTCTGCAAACAATCCAGGCGTCACTGCCAAAATGATTGACAATGGAGATGCGGTCAACCCATACCAGCTGACATTGACCGCCGATGACACAGGAGAAAATGCACGGATAAGCCTTACCAATCTGGGGGCATTGACAGAGGTCACCGGCGCAGGTGCCGCATCCCTGAATGCCAGGTTTACGGTAAACGGCATTTCCTATGCAAGACAGTCAAACACCGCAATAAAAGACGTCATTACCGGTGTCACCTTTGATCTGAAAAACACGGGAGCGTCAACCCTTAACATTGAAGTAAACCATGACACGGTTAAAAAAGACATCCTGTCCATGATCAAAGGGTTCAATGACCTTGTTTCTTATATTAAGGGCACCCAGACAGACACAACAGACACAACAGACACAACAACCGATACCGCGGCAGAAGAGACCGACAACCCCCTTGCCGGGTCCAGCAGCGCCAACCGGATCACAAATCAGCTCAAATCCCTTCTAACCAATATCCTTGGTTTGGATACGCGATACACAAGCCTGACGGATCTTGGCCTTGAAATAGCCAGCGACGGTAGTATCAGTATGAATGAAGACACCCTTGACGAGGCAATAGCGACAGATCCAGATGCCATCAAAGCCTTGTTCCTGGGAAATTCCGATAAAAAAATAACAGGTCTTGCAGACATGATTAATGATGCCCTGACAGCCATGGTCAGTTCAACCGGCATCGCTTCAACGGAGATTGATGAATCTGAAACAAAGATCACACGCATTGACAAGGATATTGAATCGGAAACAGAGCGACTTACCAAAAAGTATGAAACCATGGCCAGAGAATTTGCGCAGCTTGACAGCTATATCAACCGGTTAAATTCCCAGGCCAATATTCTGACATCCATGATGGACGCGTTCAGCTCGGCAAGCACGAGCAAATAATGAACACAATTGATCTAATTGTTCTCAAGAAAAGCATTTAAACTGACGATCCTTTATAAATAACGTTAACACCTCTATTCGGGAGATTTGAATGGCAGCTTACCAGCAGATAAACACCTATTTAAACAATCATTATGACGGCATGGACCCTGAACAATTGATACTATTGCTTTATAAGGGCGCTTTAAGCCGTCTCCGCCTGACCAGAGAGGGAATCCTGGAAAAAAATGTTCAGAAAAAGGGGGAAAACCTTTCAAAGGCAATCGCCATCATTGCAGAACTCAACGCTTCCGTTGATTCCAAGATGGAGGATGACTCCACACATTTTTTAAGAGGCCTGTACACGGCTATTCTTGCAGAGCTGCCCAAGGTGACGCTCAACAATGATTTAAATACCCTTAACCGCTCTGAGAAATACATATCCGGGCTCAAAGAGATATGGGAAAAGGATGTTATGGCAAAGGGAAGGCCATCAATTCCCGTGGGCGTAAAAGAATCGGCTGTCAAACGCTCTTTTCCATCGGTGTTTAAAGAAACGCCTTCGGACAATAAATTTCACGCATTTTCCGTTTGACGGATAAAACAGGACGGTCACCCATGGAAAAAGAGTTTAAAAAAATTGACGAGACATTAAACCGGCTGTATGAACTGCATAAAAGCCATATGGACTCTTTTGAC
This sequence comes from Desulfobacula sp., assembly GCA_013792075.1. GTDB lineage: Bacteria > Desulfobacterota > Desulfobacteria > Desulfobacterales > Desulfobacteraceae > NBML01. The sequence continues at coordinate 4,493 of VMSR01000165.1, read as the reverse complement.
AAAAGCCTCCTGCCCGATCTTGAAAAACAATCAAAGGAGCGGGATATTGAAGTTGCCACTCTGGTGAAGACGGTGAGCAACCTGGCCATGAAGGCAGAAAACAAGACCGGGACAACCGCCGAATCGATGATACTTGCTATAAATGACCGTGTGACAGTCCTTCTTGAACAAAACAAAGCGCTTCAGACAAAAGTGTCCGTGATCAGGGAGCGGTTGAAAAAAGGCATGGAGCAGATTTCAAAAGGGAAAAAGGTGATCCATTCATACCGGTCGTCGGCAGCGGTTTCAAACACCCCAAAGGCTATAAATATTACAACATACTAAGGAGAATTTCATGAACATCAACAGTGTAAACACCGCACCGGCATCCGTGGAAACCATACCGTTGGGGCCACCAATGACTGTATCTGCACCCCATAAAACAGGTGCGACGGAAAACACAAATAACCGGATGCCGAAACCCAGGCAACAAACGGAGAAGAGCAAAGAAGAGCAGAAGAGCCGTTTTTCTGCTGAAGAGGCAAAACAGCTGGCAGCCCAGATGAATGAAATCATGGACGACCTCCAGACAAGCCTGGGGTTTTCCATAAGAGAGGATCTCAATAACCAGGTGGTTGTTGAAATAACCGATAGAAAGACAAAAGAACTCATCAAACAGATCCCCACAGAAGAGATGCTGGCCATCAAAGAAAAAATGGAGGAGTTTTCAGGCCTTTTCTTTGATCAAAAAGTATAACCTATCTATTCCAGAATATTGTGCTGGTGGGAATAACTTGAGTTGGAGATGACGGCCTGAACAGCCTCATTGATTTTTGCATTTACAATAATGGGACCTATTAAATTGGCTTTGATGGTATTGTTTTTCTCCCCCTTGGTGATATTGATGACCACATAAACCAGCAGATCCTTCGCCTCAACATCCTTCCATCCCCTTACCTCAATAAACCCCTTAAGATCAACTTTATAGTCCGGCTTAAAAAGAAAAGGATTCATTACGGCAAGGGCAAGATTGGGCTCTTCCACTGACTGCAGCCAGCAAAAGGGAGCTGTTTTTGGATCCTCAAGCAGGGCAAACCGTTCAAAGCCCGGGAACCCGGGCAGACCTTCTGGCATGGAAAGGGTCTTGTTTTCGTCAATTTCTATTTCACCGAATCTTCGGGTCTGTATTTTCACTCTTTGGCTCCTTGGACAAGTTTTTTGTTGAAAAGATCAACCGCCTGGGCAATATCTTCCACACCCTTCTGGGCGGCTTCAATGTTCTCATTTTTTATTTGCTCCAGCACTTCCATACGAAGGATGGTGATGTCCCTGGGTGCGTCTATGCCTATTTTCACAACCCCCCCTTCGACACTCAGAACGCTGACAATAATATTGTCGCCTATCTTGATCTTTTCCTCGGCCCTTCGGGTTAAAACAAGCATTCGATATTTATCCTTTTATAAATAATCCACAAGGCTTAACTTTATGATTTTTGCCGTTGAACTCAATGCTGCCTCATAGGCTGTTTGAATGGACTGCAGGTTCAGTGTGGCTTCAACGATATCAATATCTTCAATGGTGGATTTTCGCTCTTTGAGGCTCAGATTAACCTCGGTGGTTATCTGGTTTCTGACGTCAAGGCGGTTATAGCGGATACCGACATTCACTATTTCCGAAGTCATATTGTTAAACTGAGCGTCAAGCCTTCCCAGGGTCCTTTCAATGCCATCAACGTCATTATCCGCCAAATAAAGATTCAGGTCAAGAAGCGTATTAAATATTCCCCATTCAACCTTGCGGTCACTTTCAACCGGAGCTGCACTGTCGTCTTGTGTATCAAACCCAAGAAGACCGCCTATGCTTTTACCATTCCCCCCTGCTGCCAAGGGGGAATTCTCCCCTGTCTGCCACAGCAGGTTAAACCCGGAAAGCGCCATGCCGTTCTCCTTGATTGTAAACTTCTTGGTATAGTCGTCCCAGGTAACCGCATAATCAATCCGGTTGCCGTTTTGATAGGATTCCTCCTCCAGGGCTTTCTCCACTTCACGGGCAAGCTGGGAATGGCTGGTATAGGTATTATGCTCAATTGAAGCGGTCAAGGCATCAGCCTTCCGGCCTTCCTTTCCCTTAAGAATCTCGCCAAAATCAATCTTGTTATTGGTTGAATCAATGGTGATATTAACGATTGCTTGATCACTTTCAAAAAATGTGACTTTATCATCTCCATAAAAACCCAGCATTTCATCAGCACTTTGGTTTCTGTTATTGCCCGTCTGCCATAAAAGGGAAAAGCCCTTTATGTTTGCATCGCTTCCCTTGAAGGTAAATTTACCGGCCGTATAATCATAGGCCACAACATAGCCAACCCTGTTGGGGGAATCTTTCCTCAACGCCGCCTGTATGGCCGATGCCACGTCATCAAGGTCTGTGTAATCGCCTTCCGGGATCAAAATACTCACGGCATCTGAAATTGTGCCGTCAATTGAAGTTTCTTCAAAATCAATCACATTGTTGGTACCATCAAAGGTCATTAACACCATGTCGCTGTCGCCTGTATAGGCGGTCCCGAGACCTCCTCCGGTATCATTTGACACATCAAAGCCCAGGGTTCCCCCAATGGAGTTCCCCGCACTATTGGCAGTGGACCATAAAAGGTCAAGGCCTGTTAAAACGGTACCGCCCAGACGCTGGAGTGAAAACTTGTGGGTCGCATCATTGTATGCGGCATCATAAGTCACTGAATACCCGGATGTAATGGATGCCGTGTTCATTGCTGTTTCCACAGCCAACTCAAAATCTGCCGCAGTTTTATAGGTTCCCTCGGCAACGCTGGCCCATAGGATTCCGCTGGGGATACCGCCTCCATCCGTCTCTTCAAAGGCCAGTCTGTTGTTGGTGCTGTCTATGGTGATATACAACTGGGCCGTGTTATCACTGGAAGGATAGGAAATGGTATCGTCCAAAGGATAATATCCCAGGGTGGAAGCCGTTGCAGCGGTGGCGGCAGAGCTGCTCCAAAGGAGCTGAAGCTTATTCAGGGAACTGCCGTCTTCCCTGATATTAAACTTGCTGTTTTCCGCATCATAGGAAACCGCATAATTTATGCCGTTTACACTGGCAGCTTCCATTTCGGCCTTAATAACAGCGGCAAGGCCATCCATATCCGTATAGGTGGCATTGGCTATGGTTGCCGAAAGGGTGGCACTTGCCACACCGGCTGAATTCACTTCCACAAATTCAATGGTATCGTTTACGCCCAAAGAAATCACAAGATCGGTGACAAACACAGCATTTTTATCCGAAGTGGGGGGCGCATAGATTGAGTTGGCCTTGTTAAACCCGATTTCATTGCCCACACTATGGTCCCCCTGGGCAGATACAATTTCAAACTCAATAAACTGGCCCCGTGTTGTGACAGGGGTATCAAGGGTGATAAAAATATCCGGGCTGCCAGACTCGTTAAGGTCAATACCGATGGTGTCATCCGTTCCGGAAATAACCGAAGGGATGATCACATATCCGGGATTGTTGTTAACGGCCCAGGTGCCGTCTCCCTGCCAGGTGAGCCGGAAGGGTTTGCTTCCCTTGGGTTCGGGAGTGCTGATGGTAAGCGCGTCCCTATTGGCAATCGTTAGATTAATATCATCCGGATTGATGGTGCCGCCAGCCGATATATTGGTAAGATAGGCTTTTGCACCCGTATCCCACATAAACTCCGTTCTCATGAACCCTTTATAGGAGCCGTCCTCCTGGATGGAAAAACTTTTTTTATTCCCATCATATGTCACCGCATATTTAACCCCGTGCCCGTCCTTTGACGACACCTCGTTCAGCGCATTTCTCAAAGCAGTTTCCAATTGGCCCGGTGTATATCTTCCGTCATCAATGCTTGCTTTCAGGATGCGTTGGGATGCAGAGCCATGGCCGTTGTCTTCCTGGAATATGATGGTGTTATTGGCAAAATTGATCTCAACATCATCGTCCCAGAAAATTTCCGACCCGACACCGCCCACCCGGACCTTGGCTTTTTCGTCTGTTTTTATTTCAAAGGGGATCTTGTTCCCAGTATAGGAAACCCATGGCGGATTATCCTTTCCATGGTATTTTAGAGGCAGGGTATCTGTGTCTGTACCGCTGAAAATATAATTTCCGTTGATCTGGGTGTTTCCCAGTCCAATGATCTGATCGATCATGCCGTTGATGCTGCCAATGGCATCCCTTCTTTCACTGGCCGTCATGGATGCGTTGATCAGCTGGCTTGCCTGGGTCTTGACGTTCAGGATAAGTTCGTTCACACTGCTAAGGGCGTTTTCAGCTCCGTTCAGCCAGGATATACCCATGTTCACATTCTTCTGAACCTGGGCAAGATTTCCAAGGGAGGTGTTGAGATCAAGTACCTGGCTAAGCCCGATGGGGTCGTCTGATATGCTGTTAATCCGCTTCTGGGTTGCCATGACCTCGTTGGCGGCCTGCAAATTGCTGGTAAGCCCGACAAGCCTGTATCTGGCATTATT
>VMSR01000276.1 GCA_013792075.1 Desulfobacula sp. | reverse complement strand
ACAACTTGATTACTTATTACGACCTGTTCAAGGACCGGATAAAGAAGGGGGAAACCGATTTAAGAATTGCCGGTATTTTTACCTATGGTGCCAATGAAGAGAGTAAGGATGCGGATGGCCATATTGCCGGGGACGATTCTTTCCAATATTTAAAGGTTGCAGAAAAACAAAGTGCTTACAAAACCAATGGAATGGCGGACAGTCATTCCAGGGAAAAGCTGGAAGCCATGATTGCCGATTATAACGCGCTTTATGGTACAAGCTGCTCCACCCGGGACGGGAGGTTGTTTGACAATTATTCAAAAGATATCAGCAAACGCCTTAAAGAACGGGAAAAAGACAGTTTCCAGGATAAGGACCGCCTGGATATTCTGCTGGTGGTCAATATGTTTTTAACCGGCTTTGATGCCAAGAAAGTAAACACGCTCTATGTGGATAAGCATCTTAATTATCACGGGCTTATTCAGGCTTTTTCGCGCACAAACAGAATCATCAATGAAACAAAATCCCACGGGAATATCTTATGTTTTCGCAACCTGAAAACTTCCACGGATGAAGCCATTGCATTATTTTCAAATAAGGATGCAAAAGAAAAGATCCTGCTGCCGGATTATGAGGTGATCGCGCAACAATTTACCAAGGCCTTTATTCAATTGCTGAAGATCGCACCGACGGTAAAAAGCGTGGATGATTTGATCAGTGAAGAAAATCAGCTGAAATTTGTCCAGGCGTTCCGGGAACTCATGCGTCTGAAAAATATTTTGACCTCATATTCAGATTTTAACTGGGACGATCTGCCCATGAATGAACAGAATTTTGAGGACTATAAAAGCAAATATCTGGATATCTACGACAAGGTCAGAAGTGATCACAAGGTTGAGAAAGCGTCCATCTTGAACGATGTGGATTTTGAACTGGAACTCATCCACCGGGATGAAATCAATGTGGCCTATATTTTAAAACTCATCGCAAAACTCAAAGGCGCAAAACAACACGAGCGAACCCGGCAATACAAATCCATCATGGATCTTTTAGGCGGGGATATTACCCTGAGAAGCAAACGGGAATTGATCAAAAAATTTATCAAAGAGAATCTTCCTAAAATTGATGATGATGATTCTATCCCGGAAGAATTTGAAAAATTCTGGCAGGAACAAAAAATTCTGGCCCTTGGTAAAATCTGTGAAGATGAACAGCTGGATCAGGAACAATTTAAAGCCCTGATTGATGCCTATGTTTTCAACGGGCAGGAACCTTTAAGGGAAGATGTCATCAAGTGTCTTGCGGAACGGCCCAGTATTTTGCAGGCCAGAAGGATCGGGGAAAAGATTCTTGCCAAGATGAAAGAATATGTCCAGACGTATATAAGCGGGCTTGTTGCTTAAAACGATGCAGGGACGGATTTGAAATATATTTACCGTTGGTAAACTTTAACCTTGACAAAAGTATCAATTGATACCAAGATATGACAAGACCAACACATAAAGAGTTGAGTAATAAATTAAAGCAGGCATGGATTTGTGTGCAAAATGCTCAGGTATTTATCATTAACCAGGCTGCTTTGGCAGCAGATGCACTTGAACTGGATTATTCAATAGAATTTGAATTATTTGAGGTGCTCAATGAACTGCTTGAAAAGACAACCCCAACCGACTATTCCGGAAGCAGACCTCCCCAACGATCGTATGAAGATGAAATCTCAGGCTTGGATCTGTTTGCGTTTGTAATTGAGATGAATCGATTTGAAGAACCTGTATATTATAAGTTTTCCATTTCTCAGGACGCACTCTGGTTGGTTTCATTACACATAGACAAGAAAGAATAAGGAGGTGCCATGCGTGAGATGAATTGCCCCAAGGGCCACGGTGCCATGGAAGAAAAAAAGATTGAAAGAAGTGTCCCCTTTAAAGGGGTTGACGTAAATATTATTGAAGACGCTTTTGTATGTCCTGTATGCAAGCTGTCAGCAGGGACCGTGCATTCGGCTGGAAAGATACAGCAAGCCATGGCAGAGGCGTACAGACAACAAACCGGGCTTTTAACAGGGGAAGAGATAAAACGACTTCGGAAAGAAAAAGAGATGACCCAGGCGGATCTGGCTGAATTAACCGGATTTGGACTGGCTTCCATCAAACGCTGGGAAACCGGGGCTATACAGTCTCAATCCGCAGATAAGACACTTCGGCTTCATTTAGTTGACGCGTGTGTAGAAAATGATGTGACCGGGAACCGAGATCTTTCAATACCGAGGATTCTATTAGTTCTGACGGCTTTTCAAGTAGCACTCGGCAGGGCTATTTTAATAGAAAATGATAGGATGCTCTTTGCTGCTAAATATCTTTGGTATGCAGATATGCTGGGGAAAAAAGAACTTGGCAGGAGTATGACCGGTGCCACATATGCTCATCTTCCCTGGGGTCCTCAATTGAATAATTACAAAGATCTATTAGATGACATTCGAAATGCGGATATTTCAAAAGCCAAGGCCTTATCAGATTTTGAATTGAGCATTATAAACAGAATTGCCAAACACTTCCCTGAAGATCAAATGGCTTTTGAGGCTTCTCACAAAGAGCCTGCTTGGCTGGAAACCAATAATGGAGCGCTGATTTCATATAGTTGGGCAGATAGGCTTAATACAAAAATCAATTAAAATAATTGGATAATTCGTTTTTTTAATAAATTCCAGCAAACCCCAATTGTGCAAAGCAAACGTTTTGAGGGGACTGGGATCGGACCGGAAAAGCAAAAAAGGTTTTCAGACAATCTCTGAAAACCCTTGTTTTTACTTGGTGATCCCACGGGGAATCGAACCCCGGTTTCCGGCGTGAGAGTCTATGGTCCTAAGTGTTGACTACTGGTATGCTTCTGCTTTTTAAAATTTCAATGAAGGCAGTGGACTATCCCTAAAATGGCTCACCACTCCCTTTTTAAAACGGCTACCACAGAGAAAGCGCCACTCCCCCCGATAGCGGGGTGCCTTTTCATGCTTCCCTGGGCAAGAGCCAATACTGACCTACGTCTTCAATTTCTTCTTTACATTGTCGATATTCTTCCCAAGCATCACAAATGAGAATGAGAGCCAGGCGATCAGACTTTGCCATGACCCTCATCCCATCCGTCCCCACCAACCCAACCAAATCGTTGTATGCCCTGGCAGCAATACGTCCCAGGTATTTAGGAGGACCAGGAATAGCCGTGTCAGCAACAGGGAGATTCGGATTCACTGGTCGGTGTCCGGGGTTCCCTTGCAATTTTTCAAGCTCTGCTGGTTTTGGCATAATCCTTATCCATCCTACGTTTCCGCTCGTTTTTTATTTTGTTCCACGGTAATCCGGTAAAAAATTCTCAAAAATTGCGGAGCGGGAAATATTGGGGCGCCATCCGGTCTATTCGCGAAGCCCCAGACTTTTGACCCCCGCCCCCTATCCATGAGCCTATCCGTCGATCTTCGTTTAAAAGCCCTGGTTTGTCTGTGGTTGACGGTTCCACCCTGCCCTTTGTCCTGGTATCCATTTTTCTCCCACGCTGTCTCAGGAGAGCGTGAGCAAGCGACGACATGGTTCACTTACCGCCTGATGGTTGCCATGACCCCGTAGTAAGAACCAGAACAAATTCTTATCCCAATTACGGAGCCATGGTATGACCGGCTGAACAACTGACTAAACTTCAATGAAGTAGCCACGTTCCCAACAGTCGCAGTGAGCCACCCGATGACCGGCCCCCCTTCCATGGACATTCTCTTGACCACACACAGGGCACCTAAAACAGGCAAGCGCCCTTTTCAGTTTGGCCTTGAAAGTTGGAATCTCGGGAAACTGATCCCTGTCAATAAGCCCCTCCCTTTTGATGACCTTGAGGCAGTGCAGGCAGGAAACCTCTGATATTTTTTTTGTACTTTCATTACGCCCACACTTTCTCCACGCTTCTGTTGATCGAGCACACCCACCTAATTCATAGTGAACTTTCGCTGTTGATCTCTTTTCTTTCTGCATTTAAAACTCCTAATATTAAATAATTATACTCACAAAGCACAGATACCCCCTCTGGGCATCAATCCTTTTTTCTCCAATTTTCGGGGTTGAATTTTAGACCTGTTGCTCGGGAAAACTCTTTCACGGCATTGAGACTTCCATATGCCGTAGTCCACCGGGAATGAACTTTATTTTCATAAACTTGACCGACATAGTTGTCCTGTAGTTTTTTACACAATTCGCCCCAGGCCTGTTTCCGTTTGAAAAGGATTAATTCTATATTTTGTGGTCGTGCCTCCTTCGTACCGTCACCTATTAATAGATACTTATATAGGTGACGGTACGAAGGAGACACGACCAGATTCATGGTCTTTTCAATCAGGACTTTCTTGTCTACATTCCCTATTCCCAAGGCATACGCGATTTCAATACTGATAAAGCCATGGGCAATTTAGAACTTTTTGAGCCTGCTATATGCTTTTGCAGTCGAATGATGGAATTTATCGCTGCCCTTTCGGACATCAATTTCACAATTCAGTGCTCCCAATTGTGGTAACCAACGACGGCCTAAAAGGATAATATTTTTCCCGCCATTGACTGGCCGGATTCGGTGAATCGTTTGAACAAGTTCCGCATCTGCCTGGTCCTGAAACCACTTTTTCCGAGCTGCCCTATCAGGGAACAGAACCATGGCTTCGTCAAGACGGGCATTTTGGGCGGGACCAGGCGCTCCAAAGCATATGATTGCATCATAATCGCTGTATGCATTGATTCCACGGTTGCCGTAAAAATGAATGATACCAAGTTCCTTGTCCGGCAATAACTCTTTGGCAATCTCAAACAATGGTTCTTCAAGCAATTGGTGGGTTGCTATCAGAATTTTATGGTCTTGTGGTCTTAGAAATTTAATAAGGTCAACCATCGGGCTTTTTAAGAGCTTCGGGTTATTCTTCAACTCTTTGGCCTTAACCTTACCCATCCCCCGCCTGACAAGATTTTTCTGGCAAGTATCAATTGATATTCTGCCTTCAATCAACTCAAAGTCTCTATTCTGGTTTTTAAAAATCGCATCATTTTCCTGCTTCGTGCTGGTTCCGTCGAGTGAAATGATTTGTCCTGTGAATTTTGGTAAATCCATACTGATACGAACAAATTCACAGCGATTTTTCTCGGTTTCTCGCTCTTTCAACGGCTTTAAATTAATCTTGATATAGACTGTTCCGGTTTTTTCCCCCAGGGCACATAACACCCAATTCAGGGCCTTGAAATTCACTCCCAGTTCATAAATGCGGTTCATCCACCGGGGGAAGCTTTCAAGTTCGAGTTGACCGTAAGCCGAAAGGTGTCGGCTCAACTGATCCCTTTCGGCTTCTGAAATATCCGCCTGTTCCCATAGAATCTGACTGTTTTCCCAAATGCTATCTTGTGGGGGTGTATCGATATAAATCCGGTTTTGAGCGCCATGCGTACGATTTTCGGGGTCTGCTGCTGCATAGTTTGCCAGGATGACTTTTAAAAGTTTTTCAAAAAATGTTCCCTGGTAGCCCTTTGCAAAAAAAAGGATATCATCCAAAGATAGGGAAACGCTTGTGAAAAATGATGATAATGGACTTTCATCAAGAATTAATAGGTCAATGGGGTATTGATCCAGATCCATGTATGGAAGTTTTTGGTGGGGTGCTGTTCCGAATCCGGCTCCAATTTTCATATTTTCAAATTGGATATCGTGCTTGCATTTTTTCCCTGGATTTTCCTTTCGGCACCCGACACATACAAGGACAACTGGCGAATAACCCAATTTGACCACTTTTTCAATTTCGGAATATTTTCTGCAATTTTTCGGATTCCGCCCTTTTACCTGATAAACATTTGTCCCAGGACTGGCCCATTCAAGAGCATTTTCGTAGACTTCTTTGTTTAAATCATGCGTCGGGCCTGAGTAAAGCACATTCATCATGCCGTGGGGCCTTAAAACACAACGTGGAAGAATTGTCTTGATTGTTGTATGGGTTTTACCAACGCCAGGATCTATTCCAAGGAATTTATCACCTGGTTCTACAACCTTCTTCTCAATCATTGCTCGGATCTCTTCTTTGGTGCTGAAATTACCTGTCGCTGGTGGGAGATCAACCTCAATCTCTTCAAAGTCCTTTACCCATTCAACAGGTGGGAGCCCGAGAATAACGCCTTTCTCATGCCTGGCACCTGCACGGCATGAGTTAGCATGCCAACACTTTAAACGCCCGCTTTCGGTTATGTAAGCGGTTTTTTTACCCCCACATATCGGGCAGGTCTTTAGAAGAATAAGAGTTTTTGTCTCATTGGAAATTTTTTCACGGTATAAAATACCCTGTGATTCAAGATAGGCGTTTATCTGATCCCATTTTTCCCTGACGTCATACAAGGCGCTATCTGACAGGGACTCTTCACCATAAATAGTGCCCTGTAAATCAGTAAATTCTTTCCAACCCCTAAAAAACTGTTCCCATTCAGGAGGGATTTCACGGTCTGGCAGTATATCCCCATCCAACCATTCCATGCACTCGTTGTAATCGGGTTTTCCCTTGGTCAATTGCAAATATTTTTCTTTATCCAGCCCCATCAAATCATCGGGGCTGTCCAGTTTTTGAATATGACAATCTTTGCCTTTACCTTGGCGTGGGTTCCCGCGATATCCAATGAGTCGAAAAAAAGAATTATTTTTTTGAGGACCAGCATCTATACATTCGTTTTTTTGTATCCAGGCAAGAAATGCTTTTTTGTATTTGAGAGGGATTATATAAGGCCAGCAAAATCTAAAACCGTTGCCGGTTAAGAAAATTGTTAACCCTTCAGTTAGGTTTTCTTCCATTAAAAAAATCAAGAACTCTTGAGCAGCCTGGATATTTTTAGAAATGTCAGAATGGCCAGGCGCTTCAGGTGATTCAATATCCAAATGGAAAAAGTAGGTAAATTCTACTTTTGTAAAATATATCCGGGAGTGAAGATATGCCGCATAAAAACCCGATTCAAAAAGCTTTTTCTCGATTTCTCGAATTTCACTTTTGAGCTTTTTCGATGACAAATAACGCCATTCAGATTTCTTTTCAATGAGAGATCTTTTGAAGTAGAAATGAAAGGGTATTGATTGGGAGGGCATCAGCAAGGCCCGTTTGACGGGACTTGGCAAAGAACCTTGCTGACGTTTGATGGCATGATGTTTTTCATCCAATCTCTTAAGCGCTGAGATTTGCCCGAACATCAGATATTATCCCTTTGACAGGATAAATTGTTTGTCCCCGGTGTTTAAAACGACCTGGGATACCACTGCCAAGCGAATCTCTGTTGGCTTGAGTCCGAGGATGATACATCCCCCCTGTGGCTTTCCCAATATATTTTCTGGGAACACCGCAAGGATATTCTTTTTTCAGCTTTTCCAATAAAGCTTTGATTGATTCTTCGGCCTCTATTGGAAGAATTCGAGGGGTTATACTGATAGATTTTGATTTCATATGCGTTACTCCTTTTGTTTAGATATTCATTATCTATCAAAAAGCATAACACACTGATTTTATTAAAATAAAGATACGGTAATATGATATTTAAGAACACCATATTACCGTATTTGTATACGACTGAATTTAAATGTTTTTTTCTAAAATAAATTTAAATACGATAGAGTTTTACCATATTTGATTTTACCTTTTTCTTGATTTTCCGCCAATAGCACGCTTATATTGTTCGTCAAGTCTCCGGTAGAGTTCTCTAAATTTTTTATCGGGTAACCGGCTTCTCTGTCCTAAAAATTCGTCATTATCTTTCAATTGATTGACAAGAAAAGTCCCGAGATCTTCTTGCCTGGGTACTTGACCCTCTTGTTCTTTAGTTTGTTTGCAATAGTCTTCCGCGATACGAGTATATTTTCCCATTAACCGCTCGACACGTTCTTTGTCAGTCACCACTTCTGGACTTTCAGCCTGCGGAATACTATCGATATTCTCACTGAAGGACAATTCTTTGGGTATTTCATACCCTGCTTTTTGAGACCACTTTAAGAAATCAAGGGTTTTAAAATTACATCCAAATTCTTCCGTCTGAATAGCTATAATTACATCTTTTTCGTCAGACAAAAATGTGCTTCGATTATCTTTAAAACCGAACCCTTCAATAAAACCAGCCTCAATTTCATTAATTATTTTTTTTACGAAATTACAAACAAAAAGAATAATTTTCTCCCACCATTCCATAAATCTAAGTGCAGACTGACTAACCGGGTATTGATTGACCATCATTGGTTCGTTGGTTAAATAGCTGACAATCTGCTGGTGCTTATAGCCAAAGGGATGGGCATAATTCGATAATTCCCATAATTCGAATTGCTTTGTTCCAATGAGGCCAAGATCGGATATTCCCAATAAAATGCAGATACAATCTTTTAAGCTAATCAAATTATCTCTTTTGATTTTGCCATAATCTGGCCTTTCAATCTCATACCCGAACAGTATTAACAGGCCAAGATCATTCTTCCACCCGAGGTAAGGTGTTTTTCCTAAAAGGGACTCATTGTCTCTTTTTATCTCTTCTAACTTCAAAATGATCTTTTGAGGGTCTGTGATTTTGGGGTAGTTTCTACTTGACTCCTTATTTCTATTCTCTATGGAGCCGATTATTTTTTCTGGTTCTTTAATTTCAGCACTTGAAAAATCAATCTCTCTCCCACTCAGTAGGAGATAACGCTCAATTTCACCAATATACACAAGAACATCTTCGGCTGATCCATCTCCGACACCATTTTTCCCATGTTTTGAAGAATTCTCTGAATCCCGATCTGATTTTTCCATTTCACCTATCCTGCAAGATCATAGGGCCTGATTATAGAATCCCTGGGAAAGACGGTTCAGGATTACCGCCGATTCGACCCAAGGAGCGACCCCGAATCTATCCCAGGAAAAATAAGCTATTTTAAATCACCCGCCTTAAAGGAACCACGTTCCCATCGGCCTTTAAATCGTCAAGGTATTCTTTCCATTTCAATGGAGTTGAGCCCGTTTTATATGCATCTATGCAATCGGACCAATATTGCATCATAGTTGTTCGATCATCAATATACTCCGCTGCATTGTATGAATCTCGGATCACGTTTGAATCTTTATGCGCCAGTTGTCTTTCCACAAGGTAGCTGGGCACGCCTGCGTCATGAAGACGAGTGCTGGCCATATGCCGAAAACCATGGGCGGTCATGATGCCAGGGCCATACCCTGCCCGCTTAAGTACTCCACGAACGGTTCCACCGGACAGCGATTTTTCTGCCCGGTTCGCAGGGAACAAGTATCTCCGGTGCCCGGTCAGTGGCCGCAGGCTAATAATTATCGTCATGGCCTGCCGTGATAACGGAATCAAATGTTCTTGCCTGCCTTTCATTTTTTCAGCAGGAATCCGCCACAAACGACCCTCAAGGTCAAACTCGCACCATTCCGCCTGCCGGAGTTCTCCAGGCCGCAAAAAAACATATGGAGTTAGGCGCAGGGCCAGACGGGTTATTTCTGAACATTTGCAAAATTCAAGGGCTTTTAACAACTCTCCAATTTCCACAGGCTCCGTGATAGCATCCATATGTTTAACCGTATGCGTTTCCAAGGCCCCAACCAAACCCGGCGTGGGATCAAATGGTAACATGCCGCAGGCGACACCGTACCGTAGAACCTGCCCGACAATGGCCCTTACACGATGGGCCGATGAAACCGCCCCACGGGCTTCAACCCTGCGACACACAGCAAGTATTTCTGGGGCGGAGATCTCTGCAACGGGCCGATGTCCTATATATGGTATAATATCGTTCTCAAGCCTGCAAACTATCACTCGCCGATGTTCTGCCGACCAGTCCTTGCCCCTCCTCTTTTTCCACTCATCGACCACTGACTTAAAAGCGTTCCCCTGCGCAAGTTCTTTAGCCATCTTGCGATCTTTTCGTTCCTGGGTAGGGTCAGTACCATCTGCCAAAAGCGCCCTGGCTTTCTCATGATCTTTTCGGGCCTGTTTCAAGGGGACCTCGGGGAACACACCAAAGCTTAAAGTTTTTCGTTTTCCAAAATACCGATAATCGTAACGCCAATATTTTCCACCTTTTCGAACAAGCAGGTACAGCCCGGCCCCATCAGCAAGTTTAACTTGCTGTCCTTCAAATTTAACGGCCTTGATCATATTCACACTCAACCTACCGCCCATACCACCCTCCTATAAAGCATCTTCAAGTTTTTGACGGTACTTTTTTAATGTTTTTACCAATAAACCGCCAGGTACCGTCAATAGTACCGTCAAAAATACCGTTATGTCAAGTGAAACCATGTGATTCTTTTTGACAAAAAAAGGCCAGGAAAAACGCCATGAAAGCTTGTATACAAAAGGTTCGGTGAATTAACGTGAAGGTAGGTGAAGGTAGGTATCCGTGGTTTTGGACACCACATCATCCACGTCCACATAAATTTTTTTACCAGGGGTGTTTTCCACCACAGAATCAGTCTCCTTTAAGTTCATCTTTCACGGCAGCCGCAAGCTTGATAAGGGTGTAGGGTTTTTTAATATACCTGCCCGCCCCCAGCTGAATTGCTTTTTCCACTTCTTGTCCCATGGCGAATCCACTGACGATGATGGCTTTTTGCCCGGGAATTATCCCAAGTATCCGTTCATAGGTCTCACACCCGCTCAGCCCCCTGGGCATAACCATATCCATGACAACCAGATCTACCGATTGTTTTTTTACATGGGCGATGGCTTCCTGCCCCCCGGAAACGGCATGGACACGATACTTAAGCCGGGTCAACAGATCGCAGGCGATCTCCCTTTGCCGCTCTTCATCATCCACCACCAAAATCGTTTCACCCTTTCCCAGATAATCGTCCAAAAGAAAGGAGGGGCCTTCAATCTCCACGGCTTCTTCTGTAACCGGAAAAAAAAGCCTGAACCGGCTTCCTTTTTCACTGCTGCCAACCGTGATATATGCATCATGGTCCTGAACGGTATTCCACACGACAGACAACCCCAGACCGGTGCCGGTCCGCCCCATGACCTTTTTGGTAAAAAACGGCTCAAATATTCTGTCCAGATTTTCCGGAGGGATGCCCGTTCCATTGTCCGACACCTCAAGTTCGGCATATTCCCCCTGGTTTAGATCCTCGTAGCCGCTAAGGGGTTTGTCCAGGTGCCGGCCCATGGTGGCAATGACAATACGACCTTTTCCCACAATGGCCTCGGCGGCATTTGAAACAAGGTTCATCAGCACTTTTTTCAAATGGATGTCGGACCCGATGATATTGCCCAGCCCAGGGGCCAATTGTGTGTCAACAACTATTTCCGGATATTTTTTGCCAAGGCTGGCGTATTCAATTGAATTCACATAGTCCCGGACGGCGGTATTCAGGTTGATCGGCTCTTTGCGGCTGGCGATGCCTTTGGCAATGGTCATCAGGTCGGCCACCACCCGGGCGGCGCTCAACCCGGATTCCTGCATGATTTCTATGGGTTTTCTCAAGGGGCTGTCCTGGGGCAAGTCTTCTAAAATCAAATCCGGATAAGTGACGATGCCCGACAAGATATTGTTCAAATCATGGGCGATGCCCCCTGCCATAACCCCTAGGGCTTCCATTTTCTGGGCACGGACAAGCTGGGTTTTCAGGCGGCGTTTGTCTGTCTGATCAATCATTGTGATAATCGCCCCGTCTTCAAGGGGCGCCATCCTTATGTCCAGGTATTGGTTGTTAAAAAATTGTTCGGGAAAATTCCTTATTTTTTTTTGAAGGATGCATTCTGTCAATCGCTGGTGCATATCAATAGTATACCCAGCAGCATACTCCTTGTACATAACCTTCCCAAGAGCGGGCCCGTCCTTGGCGGAACGGTTGTCAAACCGGTTATACTCGGTGATACGGGCCTGCTTATCCACAACAATGATTTCAATGGGATTGTCTTCGAACAAGGTGCGGTATCTGGCTTCGCTTTCCTTGAGGGCATTTTCAGCTTTTTGACGTTCAGAAATCTCCTGGGTCAGGTTCTCGTTTATCAGGGCCAGCTGAGCCGTTCTTTCTTCAACCCGCTTTTCCAGCTCGTCCCGGGATTTGCGTATTTTTTTTTTCAGCCTGTTCAAGGGCAACGGATTTTTCTTCAAGGGATCTTTTTCTGTTCCGGAGCAAAACGCCCATGTAGGAAGAAACAAAGGCCACCACGTACAACAAACCTGCCACACCCGCCACAATGGCCGCCTGGTATATTCCGGACAGGACGGGCAGGGCGGCGGGATCCTGTCCGGGAATCACACCGGCATATTCCAAGGCCACGGCACCTGCCAGGACCATCCAGCACAGGCTGGCTGCCACAAAAGGCCGCCACCAGGGTCCGGCAAGGCCGATATAATTGATCAGAACCGCATACATCATGCACAGCCACAGGGATTTAACGCCGCCGAAAAAATAAATCACGGCCGTGTAACCAATGACTTCACAAACGGTCACAAAAAAAGAAACAATATGGGTAAAGGCCATGCTTCGGCTGTATCTGAGCAATAACAACAGCGGCGGATTCATAAGACATAAAAAAAGAACTGCGGCAGAATTGCCCAGCAGGTTGTTTTGTTTTATGATTCCTATATGGTAGACACCAAGGGCGATCAGGGACATGAAAATACTGCTACCGGATCTCACCCATGCGCCCCGGCAATGGTTTAAATAAATACGGTGAACCTGGTTGTTTGAACGGGCAGCACCCAACATGTTAAAAGACGGTAGGCTCAGGCTTCTTCCTTTTTTTGTCCGCCCCAGTGTCCTTTGGGTCGAATATTTTTTTTATAAAGCCCAGACAACTTGCAACGACCCTGTCGTGGGTTTTGTATTCCAGCAATCCCATTCATCCTGTCTTGTTCGTATTTCAATTATTTATCAAAATTTGAATGATATCGCAATCAAGTTTTTCTTGCAGAATCAATTCCAACCTGTTTGAATGCAGGCCATGGAAATTATAAACGCCAGATTGCAAAATCTTTTCATTGACAAATTTATTGCCAAACCCGGGGAGGCCTGGTGTCTTGTGGGAGCGAACCGCTCGGGAATTGATGATTTTTTCACCCTCTTCACCGGTGAAAACCAGGACACCGCAGCCCAATTGATCGACCCGCCCCAAAACATGGGAATTGTTTCCTTTGGCCGCCAGCAGGCCCTGTTTGAAGAAGAATTGAAAAAAGATGACACCGACTTTCTGGACAGGATGGACCCCGGCACCCTGGCCGGTTCCTTCCTGGAAAACCCTGGAAAACATGCTGACCTGATCAACGCCTTTGGCATGGAAGGGTCCATGGCCAAAGGATACCGGCAGCTGAGTAGCGGCCAGGCCAGAAAACTGCTGCTGTTGGCCCAGATCACCAAAGGCGTCTCCTGGCTGGCGATCCAGGCCCCCTATGAAGGCCTGGATTCCCCTAGCTGCGCTGAACTGGACAAGGCCATGGCCCTGTTGCACCAACACGGCATCGGGCTTTTGATCACCGTGCACAATTGCTGCGATATCCCGGACTGGTGTACCCATGTGGGCTTGATTGCCAATGGCATCCTGGACCTCATGGGGCCCCGGGCGGATATCATGGCGGCCCTGGAAGAAAAAACCCTCCAGGGACATCCGGATTTTACAGCATCCCTGGCAGAATTGATTCTGGACAAAACACGTGCCGACACCCCCCATGGAACGGACGGGTCAGCGGCCGGGAAACTTGAAACTTCCAAGGCCACAACGGAATTGGTTCAGCTGAAAGACGGTTCTGCCGGGTATGGGGGAACCCTGATTTTCACAGGCCTGAATCTTAGAATCTGCACCGGAGACCACACCCTGGTGACCGGGCCCAATGGTTCCGGAAAATCAACCCTGCTCCAGCTCATCACCGGAGACCACCCAGCCTGCTATCAAAACGATTTGCGCATATTCGGCATCCAGCGGGGGACGGGTGAATCCATCTGGGAACTTAAATCCCAAATGGGCATTGTCAGCCCGGACCTGCACCGAAACTATCATGTGCCGGGCAATACCCTTCAGTGCATTATCTCCGGCCTCTTTGATTCCATTGGCCTCTACCAGAAGTATACCCGCCAGGAGGAACTTGCGGCAGAAAAATGGCTGGCCAGAACCGGGCTGACCCGGGAAGCCCACACCCCCTTTCGGCAACTGGGTTACGCCAACCAGCGACTGGTTCTCATTGCCCGGGCCCTGATCAAGGTGCCCCGGCTGCTGATCTTAGATGAACCCACCCAGGGACTGGATGAATTAAACCGAATGGCTGTGCTGAATTTTCTGGAGCAGGTGGCAAAGGAAAGCGTTAGCACCCTGCTCTATGTCAGCCACCGCCAGGATGAACATCGGGATTTTTTCAAATGCCGGATCCGGCTCTAATGGCCGAATTTCAGACGTCTTTCACCGCCGGCGGATGTCCCATGAGCAGGCGGTTCTTGGGGGTAATGGTGCCCGGAATCCTTTGGGTGATGATCTCATATCCCCGGGAGGCAAGGCTTGTGGCCCTTACAGCATCAA
Organism: Desulfobacula sp.; assembly: GCA_013792075.1. GTDB lineage: Bacteria > Desulfobacterota > Desulfobacteria > Desulfobacterales > Desulfobacteraceae > NBML01. The sequence continues at coordinate 55,316 of VMSR01000276.1, read as the reverse complement.
TGGCAAGAGAGGCATCCATCCAGTTTGTCAGGTTTCCCGTGGCACAGGTTTTTAAATTATGGCAGCATGGCAGGACTGCCACCCGGGCACGGGCTTCAACGGCCCTATCGATCACAAGATCGGTCAGGGCGCCGCAGGCATGGGCAGATACCACCAGGTCATCGGGGAAAAGCAGGACATCCCGGATGTCCATTTGCCTGTAATGTATCCTGGTTTCAAGGCCGGGCCAAGTCTGAACAAGGCTTTCGGACAATACTGCGGCATTGTCGGGAATCCTTGCATCAACGGCCAGGGCATGGTCTGATCCTGAGTCCAGGATCAGCAGGATATGGGCCAGAAGACCATGGCCGCAGGCAAGATCCACCACCCGGCCGCCCCGGTATCTGCGCCGGACCCTCCTGGCAGTTTCCCAGGATTCATAGAGTTCCTTTCTGGGCAGGGTGCCGGCACGGCAGACGGCCCGGGCAATTCTGTCAAAAAGGCTTTCGGTCTTAAACAAGTCAGCGTGCCGGGGCATCAGCCGGTTTGTACTGGATTTTTCCATTGGTTGCAAACCCCTCAGGCCTTTGGGGCGATGATTTCCTTGACCCGTCCCACGATACCGGATTCAAGCCGCACCTTGATACCATGGGGGTGTGTCTTTGAATTGGTGAGGATCTCTTGCACCACTCCCTGGGTCAATTGACCGGTTCTCTGGTCTTGCTTCTGCACTACTTTCACCGTTATCCCTTTTTGAATATCGGCCCGTTTTTGTCCATCCATCTGTCTTCTTTCCTTGGGAAAACTTTCAATAAAAAATGCCCGAAACAACCCATTGCCTATACCGGATCTGTGAACTTGCTGAAATCCGCCCGGTAAAGCCTGAGGCTGTTGGTGACCACGGATATGCTGGAGGCGGCCATAGCAAGGGCGGCCAGGATGGGATGGAGCTGGCGCAAAAAATCCGGGAACATGTCAAAGGGAGCCAGTATCCCGGCTGCCACCGGGATTAACACAATATTGTATACAAATGCCAGAAACAAATTCTGACGAATGGTGTGGATGGTGCGCCGGCTGATATGGATGGCCAGGGGGATACCCGAAAGTCTGCCGCTGGAAAGGATCACAGCCCCGGTTTCCATGGCCACATCCGTTCCCGTGCCAATGGCGAAGCCGACATCGGCCCGGGCAAGGGCCGGTGCATCATTAATCCCGTCCCCCACCATTCCCACCATGGCTTTTTCCGCCTGGAGCTGTTCTATTTTGCCGGATTTTTCTTCGGGCCTGACATCGGCCACAATATCATCCACATTGACCTGCCTACCGATGGCCCGGGCCGTGGCCAGGTTGTCCCCGGTGAGCATGACCACCCGCAGGCCTTCTTTGTGCAGGGATGCAATGGCCTGTCTGGAGTCGGGTTTGAGCACATCAGATACAGACAGGATGCCCAGCACTCCTTCTTCCCCGGCCAGCACCATCACGGTTTTTCCCTGGTTCTGCAGCTCAATGACCTGCCGGGCCACAGGGGCCACCAACAGGGTGTCAAACCATCCGGGCTTGCCCAGCCGCAATTTTGTGCCGTTTACACGTCCTGAAACGCCGAACCCACCATGGGCTTCAAACCCTTGGGGATCACCCAGGGAAAGCCCCTTATCCAAAGCAAATGCCACAATGGATCTGCCAATGGGGTGTTCAGACCCTTTTTCCAGGGAGGCGGCCAGTACCAGCAGGTCCTGGCCGCTCAATCCGCCGGCCTCCATGGGAATCAAATCCACCACTGTGGGGCGGCCCTGGGTGATGGTGCCGGTCTTGTCCAGCACAATGGTGGTCAGCTTGGCAGCCGTTTCCAGGGCCTGGCTGCGCTTGAACAAAATACCGTTTTCAGCCCCCTTGCCGGTTCCGGCCATGATGGCCGTGGGGGTGGCAAGGCCAAGGGCGCAGGGACAGGCAATGACCAGGACCGCCACCATTCGGATCATGGACGGTACAAACTCGCCGGTCACCCCCCACCAGATACCAAAGGTAAGGATGGCAATAAGGATAACCATTGGCACAAAAACCGCTGCCACCCGATCTGCCAGAGCCTGGATGGGTGCACGGCTCCCCTGGGCTTCCTGGACCATGCGGATGATCTGGGCCAGGGCCGTGTCCTTGCCCACCCGGGTGGCCTCAAATTTTAACAGGCCCTGCCCGTTGACCGTACCGCCGGTTAATGGATCTCCCGGTTTTTTATCCACAGGAAGGGGCTCGCCGCTGAGCATGGATTCATCCACGGAGGATTCACCCTCAATAATCATACCGTCCACCGGAATCCGCTCGCCCGGACGAATCAGAATCATATCCCCTGTCCGGACACTGATGATGGATACCTGTATTTCAGATCCGTCCACAAGCTTTGTCGCGGTTTTGGGAGCAAGTCCCATAAGCTTTTTAATGGCCCCTCCAGTCTTTCCCTTGGTCCTTGCCTCCAGCAGCTTGCCAAATTTTATCAGGGTGATGATCACGGCGGATGTTTCAAAATACACATGGCCCTCAAGCCCGGGAAGCAGTAAAATGGCAAGGGAATAGAAATAGGCCACCGAGGACCCCAGAGCAATGAGCACATCCATGTTGGCGGATTTGTTTTTCAGGCTTTTAAAGGCACCCAGGTAATAATCCCAGCCCGTATAAAATTGCACCGGCGTGGCAAGGACAAGAAAAAACCAGTTTACCCAGACTGCATGGCTCCAGTGGCCTGTCAGTCCGAAATCCCTGGACATGCTCATTAAAAACAGGGGCAAGGCAAAGGCGGCTCCCACCCAAAATTTTTGTGTCTGATCCTGGATTTCCCGGTTCCGCGCAATTTCCTCCACATCAGCCTCATTTGCGCCATCCTCTGCCAGGATCAGATCAAAGCCCAGGGCCTTCACCCGGGTCACAATTTCATCCAGGCGGATCACAGACGGCAGGTAAGAGACCCTGAGCCGTTCTGTTGCAAAATTGACCGAGGCGGTTACCACGCCTGATACTTCCTTGTTCAGTGTTCTTTCAATGCTGGCGGCGCAATTGGCACAGCTCATTCCCGTCACCGGCATCTCATGTTCCGCCAGCACCACCTTAAACCCAAGATCTGCAATCTTTTCCCGGATCTGGTTCAGACAAATTTTATCTGGATCAAAGGTTACCACGGCCTGTTCGGCTGCAAAATTCACATTTACGCTGGCTATTCCCCCAAGCCGCTCCAGGGTTTTATGGATATTGGCAGCGCAATTAACGCAACTCATTCCGGTCACCGGCAAGGTTACGGTCTGTTCTTCCATTGTAAACTCCCTTCTGTGTCCCACCTGTATTTATCCTGCGCTTAAATACGAGATTCAAATTATCCAGTGCACCGACAGCTGCAAATCGGGATCATATTCCGTCAATATAACCACATATTGCTAGTTTGACAAATAAGCTGTTACCAAAATTTTGCATTTACACGCTTTTGATGTATACTCTTCCAAAAAATTTCATTAAGTGTGTATGGGTCGCAATTGGCTTGTGAGAAAAAAACTTGCGGAGACAAGAACGAATGAAAACACCCCCACGGCGAATCTGTCTGTTTGTCCTTTCCCTTTTTTTAAGTCTCCTTTGGTTTACCCTTCCTTCCGGGGCGGGTCAGGATGTGCTCAGATTCGGTGTCCATGTTTCTGCCATGGGAACCCTGGATCCTCATTTTGCAGAAGGCTCACAGGACAGGGCTTTTGCAGATATGGTATTTAACGGGCTATTGCGGTATATCCCCGGAAATGCCCCCAGGATAGAGCCTGACCTTGCCGTGGACATGCCGGAGGTCCGGATGGAAGGCGGCAAACAAATCTGGACCATCAAATTACGCAAGGGCATCTTTTTCCACAAGGGTCCTGCCACCCCGGCCCATGAACTGACTGCAGACGATGTCATCTTTTCCCTGAAAAAAGCAGCCCAAAAAAAATTTAGTGCCTATGCCGGGGAATATACCGGCATGGACATTAAAAAACTAGGGGATTATGACCTTGAAATCATCCTTGAAAAACCAATGTCCTCTATCCTGTTCTTTCCCAAGCTGACCAATTACAGCGGCGGTTTTATTGTCAGCAAACGGGCCGTGGAAACCATGGGATATGAACGCTTCAAATCCCACCCCATCGGGACCGGACCCTTTGCATTCCAAAGTTATCTGCCCGGCGACACCCTAAGCTTAATTGCTCATAAAGATTATTTCAGGGGGTGCCCCAAACTTACCGGGGTGCAACTTGTGTTTATACCCGGAATAGAAGACCGGCTGGACGGGTTAAAAAAAGACCGGCTGGATATCATCACAGGGTCTGCGGAAAAAGGATGGATAGACGCCGTTGAAAAAGATGCGGCCATTAAAATTGATACCCATGGTGTGGGGGAAGTGGGCACCATTTATCTGAACACCCGGGCAAAACCCCTGGACGACGTAAGGGTTCGAAAAGCCATTGCTTACGCCCTGAGCCGGGAGGCATTTCTGGAAACCACAAGTCCCCGGTTGTCCGGTCCTGTTTTTTCACCTGTCCCGGCACAATTTTTGCCAGGCGGCTTATCAAAAGAAGATGTCCGCACACTGGGCATCGCCTATTTTCAGGACCTGAACAGAGCAAGGCAATTGCTGAAGGATGCCGGGCATCCCGACGGATTTACCTTGGATGTTGTCACGTCGGAAAAGCGGGTGTATAAAAATTATTATTCTGTGATGAAATCGCAATTGGCCAAAATCGGGATCACCTGTAATATTACCATTGAAACCCACTCCGATATGCACAAAAAAATCAGAAAAGAGCCAAAACCCATTGTCATTTACGGTGCATGGCGCCCCAATGCCGACGCATACCTGACCCAATTCTTTCACTCGGATTCTATCATTGTCACCGGCGCCATACCAGACACCAATTTTTCCCATTATGATAAAATTGATAAACTCATAGAAAATGCCCGGCTGGCCATTGACCCGGATGCCCAGGTAAACCTGTGGGTCCAGGCGCAAATACGGATTTTAGATGACATGGCGGCCTTTCCTGTCATGTTTACCCGGCAATGCTATGCCAGAAAAACCTATGTGGAATACGGGCACAGCCTGGTTTCCACCATGGCCCTTTATCCGCAATTTACTGAAAACACCTATTTTGAGGCAAAAAAAATTACCCCATGAACACCTATGGAAAAATACTGCTGACAACCCTGCCTTTGGTCATTTTCTTTCTGCTTTTAACTGTGGGGACCACCTACCATTTTTCCAGAAATGCATTGATCGACCTGGGTCAAACCTGGCTTGCCACCCGCCTGTCAGAAGCCATGGACATCACCAGAACCCAGGAGCGAATGCTCCATGAATACGGACTTGAAACAATTGCGGCAAGCATCGCAAAAGCAAAACTGGATGCAGCAACGGAGATTGCGACCATCGGGGTCGGAGCCCAGGGGTATATTTTTGCAGTGGACCCGGAGGGCACCATCATCTTTCACCCCAGCAAATACATGATTGATGTGGATGTGAGTTCAGAAAAATGGTTTAGGGAATTAAAATCACCTGCCGGACATCTGGTACTTGAAATGGCGGGGAAACAAAGCCTGGCAAAATTTGAGTACTTCAAAGAATGGAAATGGTTCATATTGGCCGTGGACCCCATGGAAGAGGTATACGGGACAACCAATAGAATGAAGCCCTACCTTATTTCCATTTGCATTTTTGCCGCAGTTGTCATTTCCCTGGCCTTGATGATGCTGACCCGACGTCTGACAAGCCCCCTGGAAGAACTGGTGCAGGGGGCTGAAAAAATCGGAACGGGAATTCTGGACACCCGGATTCCCATCCACTCCAGGGATGAGTTTGGCCGGCTGGCAGAGGGATTCAACCAAATGGCCTTACGGCTGCAGGAGACCCTTGCAGCCCTGAAATACAGTGAGGAACACTTCAGGGCAATGATCGAGAATGCCAATGATTTGATCTGGATATTGGATGCCCAAGGGATCTTTATGTATGTAAGCCCCTCCACCCAGAGAATTCTCGGCTACCTGCCCGAAGATGTCATCGGCATAAATGCCTTTGATTTTGTTCACCCGGAGGATCGAACCGCTCTGTTCCAGCAGTATGTTTTGAGAATCCAATCCCTTGTGATGGCCCAGGCCGCCGAACACCGTTTCCGGCATAAGGAAGGGCATTGGTGCACCTTGGAGTCCATCAGCAAGAATCTTTTGGAGCACCCTTCCATCGGGGGTATGGTGATCAATTCCCGCAATATTGACAAACGCAAATTTGCAGAACAAGCCCTCAAACACTCCCACCAGGAACTTGAAAACCGGGTGGAAGAGAGAACCAGCGAACTTCTCATTCTGAACAAAGCCTTGAACATGGAAATTCAGATACGAAAAGAAAAAGAGATCGAACTGGAAAAGGCAAACCAGGCAAAAGGCGAATTTCTGGCCAATGTGAGCCATGAAATCAGAACCCCGTTAAATTCAGTCATCGGATTCAGCGAACTTTTATCGACCATGGTCTCCGGAAAACAACAATCCAGTTATCTTGCTGCCATTACCACAGCCGGAAAAAACCTGCTGGACCTGATCAACAATATCCTGGACCTGTCCAAAATAGAGGCAAAAAAACTAAACCTCAATCGGATTCCCATTCGCCTTGAAACCCTTTTCAATGAAACCCTTGGGCTGTTCACTGTCAAGCTCAGGGAAAAATCTTTGGACTATATCCTGGAAATCGATGCAGACATGCCGGATTTTCTATTTCTGGATGGAATACGGTTCCGGCAAATACTGATCAATCTTTTGGACAACGCAACCAAATTCACCCGGAACGGGCACATCCGGTTAACCGCAAAAACCCAAACACCACGGCAACAGACAAAGGACTTTATTGACCTTGTTGTTCAAGTCGAGGACACAGGTATCGGTATTCCTGAAAACAAGACAGAGATCATCTTCGAGTCCTTTCAGCAGGAATCGGCGGGCACCAGTCGAAAATTCGGGGGCACAGGCCTTGGGCTTGCCATCTGCAAACAGCTGATTGAACTGATGGGGGGCCGCATTTGCGTGACCAGTATACCTGAAAAGGGGAGTCTGTTCGAATTTGTGATCCCCAATGTTGAGATCAGCAAACAAGCGGCCTGTCGGCAAATCACTAAGAACATTGACCTAAACAAACTCTCTTTTTCCAGGGAAAAAATTCTTGTGGCCGATGGCCAAGAATCCATCCGCTACATGCTACGGGAAATCCTGGAAAAAACAAACCTTGATGTGCGGGAAGCAGAAGATGGTGAGCAGGCGATTTCAATGGCCCGGGAATGGCTGCCGGATCTCATTCTTATGGATGCCTCCATGCCGACCCTTGGCGGCATAGAGGCAAGCACCCGATTAAAGGTGCTTGAGCCCACACAAAACATTCCCGTGATCCTTATGACGACAGCAGTCCAAGACCTAAAAAATAACGCCCATAACCCCAATGCTTCTGTCGACTGGCTGACCAAACCCGTTATCATTGAAGACCTCTTTAAAAAATTGTTCCAATGGCTGCCCGGAAAAGCCGTTCAAACCCTGGAAACCTCTTTCCTGGACCCGATAAATCCCATTAAACTTGACAAAGACCTGGCGCCTGAAGTGAAAGCCCTGTTGAAAACTCAGATCCTGCCCCTTCTGCCAAAACCACAGGAAGGCATAAAAATAAGCCAAGTACAGACAATTGCAGAAAGACTGCTGGAAATAGGTGATCACTCCCAACGACTGGGGCTTCAAACCTTTGGAAAGGAATTGTCTCAGTATACGGAATCCTTTGATATTGAAAACATCGGCCGTTGCATGGAAAATCTTTCCAGGGCAATGGAAAGCCCGGATGACCTGGATTGACCTGTGACCCTATGGGGTCCCTTTCTTGGGAAACAAACAGGACCTGATCCATCCCCACAGGGTATTGCCCGCAAGGAATTCCTGTTCGGATGCGTTGAGTATCCGGGTCATTTTTTTTGTATCCGCATACCGGTCCTTGCGGGTAATCATCTGTTGTCCAGGGTCCAGTTTTCGGATCACCCTTGCAGGATTGCCCGCAGCAACAACGTTGGCGGGGATATCACAGGTGACCACGGATCCGGCACCAATAATGCTGTTCTTTCCGATGGTAACGCCCTTGCACACAATGGCAGAGTCCCCAATCCAGACATTTTCCTCCAGCACGACCCGGCTCACTTCATCAGGGGGCAGGGATCGGTCGTAAATGCCATGCCAGTCGGAATCGGTAATATAGGCATGACTTGCCAGCATACACGAATCGCCAATGGTGATACTATTGGCCGCAGAAATCCGAACCCCCGGGGAGATCAGCACATGGTCTCCAATGGTAATACCCTGGACATCTGGCTTGTCCGACCAGACCGTCAACCGTGTTTTCTTGTCCGAACACCCCAAAAGGGTAATGTGGCTGCCGATGCGCACCGGCCCGCCAAACACCTCTATATGCCAGGGCTTGACAATAAAAGAATGGGGACCAAGGCCGGCAAGCTGGGGCACAAGGTAATGGCGCACATAGGCGTCCTGGAGCCTGTACCAGGCTTTTTTAATATAGTAGGGCCGGCTGTCTTTTAGCAAGTGCCCAACTCCATATACCGATGGCCCTGCCAGACACTGTGATCAAAGAGGCGGGCGGCTGGGGTCAGGTGATAGAGGGAATCGGCAGCCATGAGGGCCACCGCATTGGTCCAGGAGATTTTTTCTTCTGGCCAGATGACCATGTCCGGATAGGTATAGCCGCACCAAAATGTTTTGTCCGCATAGACCCGGTCCTGGATCCAGGAAAAGACCATCCGGGCTTTGTGGGTATTTCCCATGGCATTCAGGGCAAGCACCAGCTCCGAGGTTTCTGCAATGGTTACCCAGGGCTGGTCGGAGACACATCGTGTCCCTTGCCCTTCGATCATATATTTGCGCCAGTATTTGTCAATGCGGGCCTGGGCTTTCTCTCCCCTCAGGGCACCGCTCAGGATAGGATAAAACCAATACATGGAAAACCGGGACTTGCTGACATTGTAGACGTGGATATTTTCCTGGATGGAAGCCCCCAGGCGTTCAAAGGCCTGTTCCCAGTCTTTTTTCACTTTTCCAAGGACAGCGGCAACGGACAGGGCGCACTTGAGACTCATATAAATGGAACTGGATCCTGCCAGCAGGGACATGGGGTCTATTTTCCCCTCCGGACTTTTGGCCCAGTAGATTTCTCCGGTCTCTGTCTGGAGGCTCAATGCAAATTCAATCCCTTTTTCCATGGATGTCCAATAACACTCCAGCAGGGAAAGATCCCGGACAATCAGATAGGTATGGAACAGCCCTACGGCAATATAGCATGCCATATGGGATTCAGAGGTTCTATCTTCCGGGACGCCGTTTATGTAGGAAGAAAACCATGATCCATCGGAATTTTGGTTTGCCGCAAGCCACTGAAACGCCAGCCGGGATTCCTCGAAAAACCCCCCGACATTCAATCCCATGATCGATTCAACCAGATCCCAGGGGTCTGTTTTCCCGTCCGTGTGCCAGGGAATATCCCCTGATTTTTGCTGAAGGCCTGCAATAAAGCCAGCGACTGAGTCGATGTTCAGAGCAGGAAACGCGCGTATTTTTGCTGATATCTGGGGCATTGGTGCCTCTCTAAAATAATAATCACCTTTAAAATTAAAGGTCCACCCTACCAAACCTTGATTTTTTTTTCAAGGATCAAGGGTTTTTATTCATGAATGATAATTCATAAGAAGATATTTTGGGGCACCCCAAAATAGCCCCGGGCGGATTCTCGCCTAGGCACTTAGGCTAAATCTTTGAAATTGAACCATTTTTTCCCATACACCCCTTGAATTAATAAAATATTTTTCCTTGACAATCCCTATATTTTTCTGTTAATCAAAAATGAATACTCATTCATAAATGATGTGGTTTAATACTCGTAATTTAGGAGGATATCATGGTAAGAAAAATAAGAAAGGCGGCAGTTATCGGGTCCGGAATCATGGGAGGCGGTATTGCCGCCCTTCTTGCCGGCGCCGGTGTAAACGTACTGCTCCTGGACATTGTTCCTTTTGACCTAAAAGATGAAGAAAAAAATGACCCTGCTGCCAGGAACAGGATGGTAAAAGCCGGACTGGATGCAGCCCTTGCTTCAAAACCCTCTTTGTTTTTCAATAAAAAAGATGCCGGACTGATCAGCATCGGCAACCTGGACGATGACATTGAAAAATTGTCCGAATGTGACTGGATCATTGAGGTTGTGGTTGAAAACCTTGGGATCAAGAGAACGCTTTTTGAACGGGTGGCCAAAATCAGAAAACCCGGATCCGTTGTTTCGACCAACACATCCGGTATCCCCCTTAAAGATATCTGCGAAGGCTTTGCCCAGGAATTTAAAGAACATTTCATGGGCACCCATTTCTTTAACCCGGTCAGATACATGCACCTGCTTGAACTGATTCCGGGAGCTGAAACCCTTCCCGAAATTCTCGAATTTATCGCCACCTTTGGGGAGAAAAATCTGGGCAAAGGCATTGTCTGGGCAAAGGACACCCCCAACTTTGTGGGAAACAGAATTGGTATCCAGGGAATCGGCGCCTGCATGAAATTTATGCTTGAAGACGACATGTCTGTTGCTGAAGTGGATGCCCTGTTCGGTCCGGCCCTGGGCCGCCCCAAAACAGCCATATTCAAAACCACCGACCTGGTGGGTTTGGATACAATGGCCCATGTGGCCAAAAACTCTTTTGACCTCTGCCAGGATGACGAACAGAGAGACACCATGGATTTGCCGGATTTTATCGGCAAAATGGTGGAAAAGAAAATGCTGGGCAACAAGACCCAGGGCGGTTTTTACAAGACAGAGCTGACTCCTGAATGGAAAAAAATCCGCAAGGTTCTCAATATCAAAACCCTTGAATATGAAGACCTTGTAAGACCGACTTTTCCCTGCCTGGATGAGGCCAAGAAAAAATCCACCCTGCCTGAAAAACTTGCCTGTGTGCTTAAGGGAGATGACAAAGGCGCCAAATTTGCCTGGAAATGCGTGGCAAACGCCTTCCAGTATGCTGCCAACCGGGTGCCTGAAATTGCCGGCACCATTGTTGAAATTGATAACTCCATGAAATGGGGATACAATTTTGAAATGGGTCCCTTTGAAGCCTGGGATGCTTATGGTGTGGCAGAAGCTGCCGAAAGAATGAAATCCGAAGGCCTGAATGTGCCCGCCAATGTCATGGCCATGCTGGACAAGGGCGTAAAGAGTTTCTACAAACTTGAAAACGGGATAAAATTCTTTTATGATTTTGCAGCAGGCGCTTACAAAGCCGTACCGGTTTCCAAATCCATGGTCTCCATTGCGGCTGCCAAGGGCAACAGCAAAACCGTCATGAAAAATGCATCGGCAAGCCTGGTGGATATCGGAGATGATGTCTTCTGCATTGAATTCCATACCAAAATGAATGCCATTAATGCCGAAATCGTTGACTCCATCGGGGAAGCCCTGGCCTATGTCGATAAAAACGGTGCCGGGCTTGTGATCGGCAACGAAGCGGGCGGAATGCCCGGCGCATTCTCAGCCGGTGCAGACCTGTCCTTTGTCTCCAAACTCTGCCATGACAAAAAATACGCAGAGATTGAAGCCTTTTTGAAAAAAGCCCAGGACGGGATCCAGGCAACCAAGTATTCGGCCTTCCCGGTAGTGGCTGCCCCCTACGGAATGGTTCTGGGCGGCGGATGCGAAACATGCCTGGGTGCCGATAAAATGGTGGCCCACTCAGAATTGTTCATGGGCCTTGTGGAAATCGGCGTGGGGCTTTTACCTGCGGGCGGCGGTTGCATGAACCTGTGGAAAAAATATATCAACGCCCTTCCCGGAAAGACAGCCAAGGAAGTTGACCTGGCCAAATTGTTCATACCTGCTTTCATGAAAATTGCCATGGCGGCCGTTTCCATGTCCGCCGCACAGGCACAGGGCAACGGGTTCCTGGGGCTCGCCGACCGGATTGTGTTTAACCGTGACAACCTCATCGGCGAAGCCAAAAAAGAAGTTTTAAAGATGGTGGATGACGGATATGTTCCTCCGGTCAAACAGCCCCTGCGGGTAATGGGAAATGCAGGACAGGGTATGGTCACGGCAGAGCTTTTCAACATGCTCAATGGGAAATTCATGAGCGAACACGATGCATTCCTGGCCAATAGGATTGCATTTGTTATGAGCGGCGGTGATGTAAAAGTCGGCAGTGAAGTGGATGAAGATACCATCCTGAAACTTGAACGGGATGCCTTTGTTGATTTCTGTAAAGAAGAAAAGACCGTTGCAAGAATCGACCACATGCTTAAAACCGGCAAACCGCTCAGAAACTAAAGGAGGATCCTCAAATGAGAGACGCATATATCGTACAATCGGTCCGTACACCGGGCTGCAAACAAAAAAGAGGCCAGTTCAACCAGACCAGACCGGAAGAACTTATTTCCTTTATCCTGAAGGCTGCGGTTGAAAAAACCCCGAACCTCTCTCCGGAAGATCTGGATGATGTTATGCTGGGCTGTGCCTTTCCCGAAGGAGAACAGGGACTGAACCTGGGCCGTATTGCCGCAAAAATGGCAGGTTTTCCGGACAAGGTTTCCGGTGCCGTGGTCAATCGCTTCTGCGCCTCGGGCCTTGAAGCCATTGCTCTGGCATCCGCACGGGTACAGATGGGATGGTCGGAAGTGTGCATCGGTGCCGGATGCGAATCCATGACCTTTGTCCCCATGGGTGGCAATGTTCCCCGCCCCCATCCCGAATACGCCAAATCCAATCCCGAAATGTACATTTCCATGGGTGTGACGGCAGAGAACGTAGCCACTCGGTATAATGTAACCCGGGAAGACCAGGACAAATTTGCCGCTGCCTCCCAGGCCAAAGCAGTCGCTGCCAGGGATGCGGGTTTGTTCACTGAAATCGTTCCCACCCCTGCCTTTAAATTTGTAAAACAGGCAGACGGTACCTATAAAAAAGAATCCTTCATGGTGGAACACGATGACGGCATCCGTGCCTCAACCGTAGAAGGTCTTGCCAAGCTTCGGCCCGTTTTCTCGGCCGTTGGCTCTGTAACAGCTGCGAATTCCTCCCAGACAACCGATGGCGCTGCCGCCACCATCATTGCCTCCAAGGAAAAATGTGATGAACTGGGGCTTACCCCCATCGGAAGACTGGTTTCCTATTCCACAGTGGGCTGCAAATCCGATGAAATGGGCGTAGGTCCCCGGTATGCCATCCCCAAGGTTCTGGAACAGGCAGGACTCACCATTGACGACATTGATATCTATGAAATCAATGAGGCTTTTGCTTCCCAGGCCATCTATTCAATCCGGGAGCTGGGTCTTGAAAAATATATGGACAGAATCAATATCCATGGCGGTGCCATTGCACTGGGCCATCCTTTGGGATGTACCGGCGCAAAACTAACCGCCACCTGCCTTGCCAACCTCAAAGAGGTGAAGGGCCGCTATGGAATTGTTTCCATGTGTATCGGCGGCGGCATGGGTGCGGCTGCTATTTTTGAAAGATTATAGTCTGATTTAACGCCATAGTTCGTTTAAAAAGGCTGTGTTCCCTGATGTCAAAGGAACACAGCCTTTTTTTATTCACCCCCCCAGATCAGGGGTTATCCGGTTATATAACCTATTTCTCACTGATTCAGTTGCCTGGGACAGAATTCAATAGTATAAAGAGTGGAATCAAGCAGATTGGCACTCGAGAAATCCGGCCAGAATAAAGCAAAATAAAAACGCAGATGGAGATTTTATGGGGCAGCAGAATCAAGTCATCGACCCTTGCGATTTATTGGATAAAAACGGATTATTGATAAATCCCGGATATGCTGTCAATCCTTATTGGCGGTATGATCGCAAGCAGATTAAGGCGGGTTGGCATCGCGTGAAGGAATGGGATTATTATTCGGTGATTGCACCGGAAAGCGGATATGGGATTACATTTACAATTGCGGATCTGGGGTATATCGGGATGGCCGCAATCTGCTGGCTGGACTTCCGGAAAAAAACGTCTTGTCAGATCGATACACTCTCCTTTCTTCCCATGGGCCGTATTGGACTGCCTGCAACATCAGATGAAGGGTGCAGCAACTTTAAAAGCAGCAAGTTGAATCTTCGGTTCGATGTCTCCAACGGCGTGCGCCTTTTGTCCTTTGAAACAGATAAATTTGTTGATGACAAAGGAGACAAGGGACTCAAAGGAAAAATAGTGCTGTCCCAGGATCAGAATATGGACAGCATGGTAATTGCCACCTCCTGGAAAGAGAATCGAAACGCCTTTTACTACAACCGGAAAATCAACTGTATGCCGGCCAAAGGACGCGTAACCATCGGCAATACAACATATGATTTCACTCCGGAAACCAGTTTTGGAGGGCTTGATTGGGGAAGGGGTAACTGGACCTATAAGAATCGATGGTATTGGGGGTCCGCTTCAGGGTTATTGGAGGGAGATTCCTTTGGCTGGAATATCGGATACGGATTCAGTGATCGTTCGGTCGCCAGTGAAAATATGGTCTTTTATAAAAACAAGGCCCATAAACTGGATGAAGTGATCTTCCATATGAATACGAATGATTACATGCAGCCGTGGAAGATTACGAGTAATGACAATCGCTTTGAAATGGATTTTGTACCCCTACTGGACAGGCAATCCAGCCTGGACCTCAAACTGATTAAATCGGTGCAGCACCAGGTATTCGGTCACTTTACAGGAAGGATACTCCTGGATGACGGAACCGTGCTAAAGGTAAAAGATTTTTTCGGTTTTGCCGAGGATGTGCTCAATTGGTGGTAATGCAATATGGACGGAAGATAACATGACATCCTGCCCAAAGCTTCCGGCCAGGCCCGGCACCTATGTCCTCGGGCTCAGGAACAACACCCGGATCGGCCTTGAAATCGGTAGCCTGGGCAGATGTGTTTTTCCCCAAGGCTGGTATTTCTATGTGGGATCCGCCTTCGGTCCAGGCGGACTGGCTGCCCGGGCCGGGCGCCATCTGAAACCGGAAAAGCCATGCCTCTGGCATATTGATTACCTTACAGCCGTTCTCCCGGTATCACGGGTATGGATTTCCACCTGGCCCGAACGGCTGGAGTGCAGCTGGGCATCGATTTTGATGCACATGGGTGGCCAGATCCCGGTGAAAAGGTTCGGTGCTTCGGACTGCCGCTGTCCGGGACACCTTCTCCGCTTTGGGACCCGGCCATCTTTGAACCGGTTTAGGGCAATTTCCCAGAACCCTGTCCGCTCCCTGGTCACGGGGTAAACTGCCGTAAAAATCCATCTGCGGCTCCGGATGGGCCTTATTTTCCTTGGTGCTGCAATTGCGTTTGCCGTCCTTGGCATAACCCTGCTGCAGCTCTCTTTAAAAGGCGTCAGCCAGTTTCATCCTTACAAAACCGCTTTTAAATACCGGCCAGTATGGCTCTTTAAAACCTTGGCAACTTTTTCCGGTGTGCCCGTGGCAATGATTTCACCGCCGCTGTTGCCCCCTTCCGGCCCAAGATCAATAACCCAGTCAGCCGTCTTGATCACATCCAGGTTGTGTTCGATAATGAGCACGGTGTTGCCCGCATCTGTCAGGCGCTGGAGCACGGAAAGCAGCATCCGGATATCCTGGAAATGGAGTCCTGTGGTGGGTTCGTCCAGAATATACAAGGTATCGCCTGTACCCCGCTTGGCCAGTTCCCGGGCCAGCTTGATGCGCTGGGCCTCTCCTCCGGACAAGGTGGTGGCAGCCTGGCCAAGTTTGATATACCCAAGGCCCACATCCATGAGCGTATCCAGGATATGGGCGATCCTGGGGTGGTTTTCAAACAATTGCCTGGCCTGGACAACGGAAAGATCCAAAACATCGGCAATGGAATGGTCCTTATAGGCGATCTCCAGGGTGGACCGGTTAAACCGCTTGCCGGCACAAACCTCGCAGGGCACAAACACATCCGCCAGAAAATGCATCTCCACCTTGATATACCCGTCCCCTCTGCAGGCTTCGCACCGACCGCCTTTGACGTTAAAGGAATACCGCCCTTTCTGGTATCCCCTGGCCTTGGATTCCGGCAGCAGGGCAAAAAAATCCCGGACATGGTCAAACACCTTGGTATAGGTGGCGGGATTGCTTCGGGGGGTCCGGCCGATGGGTTTCTGGTCGATATTGATGATCTTGTCGATGTGGTCAAGGCCGGTAATTTTCTCATGCTCGCCCACACTCAACTGGGAGTTGTGGAGGGCCTTGGACAGTGCTGGATAGAGAATTTGATTGATCAGGGTGGATTTGCCCGCCCCTGATACCCCGGTAACCGCCACCAGAAGACCGATGGGGATTTTGGCGGTGACATCTTTGAGATTATTCTCCGATGCCCGGATTATGGTAATCCACTTTTTACCTTTATCGGCATGGCGCCTTCGCTTTTTGGGAACCTCGATCCGTTCCTTGCCCGTCAGAAATTTCCCGGTGATGGAGGCGGGATTTTTCCTGATCTGGTCTGGAGTTCCCTGGGCCACGATCTGGCCGCCCAAATGGCCTGCCCCCGGACCAATATCAATGATCCAGTCGGAATTTTCCATGGTTTCCTGGTCATGCTCCACAATGATCAGGGTATTGCCGATGTCCCGCAGATGGTGGAGGGTGGACAGCAATTTGATGTTATCCCGCTGGTGGAGGCCGATGGAAGGCTCATCCAGGATATACAGGACCCCGGTCAGTTCAGAGCCCACCTGGGAGGCCAGGCGGATCCGCTGGGATTCCCCCCCGGACAGGGTGGGGCCGGATCGGTCCAGGGAAAGATAGTCCAGGCCCACATTGACCAGGAACCCCAACCGGTCTGAAATCTCCTTGAGCAATTCTTCGGCGATCAGCTGTTTGTTGCCGGAAAGATCCAGGGATCCGACAAAGGCATGGGCATCCCTGACGGTCATGGCGGTGAGATCAATGATGGATTTCTCGTGTATCAGGACATGGAGGACCTCGTCCTTGAGGCGTTTCCCCTTACAGCTGGCACAAGTGCTGGAGGTCATGAACTCGGTATAGTATTTTTTTTGTCCCTCGGACTGGGTGTTTCGATACCGCCGCATCAGGGTATGGATCAATCCTTCATGGGTCCGTGTAAACTCGGCCTGTATCTTGGCCGAATTCCAGTTCACCCGCATTTCCTTGCTCTTGGAGCCGTAGAGCAGCAGGTCCTGCTGTTTTTTGGGCAACTGGTTCCAGGGAATGTCAAAATCGATTCCCCATTGTTCTTCCATGGCCAGAAGCTGGCCCATGCCCCAGGAGTTGTCGTTCTGGTATCTCGGATTTTTAAGAAAATAATTTTTCCAGGGCACCACGGCGCCCTGGCGGATGCTTAAATTCTTGTCCGGTATCACCTTGTCCGGATCAATGGCCAGAAGATTGCCGATGCCATTGCAGTCCGGGCACATACCCAAAGGCGAGTTAAAGGAAAAAATCTGGGGGGCAAGCTCCGGATAGGCCATACCGCAGCAGGACCGGGCCTCACTCATTTTCAGGTCTTCCCTTCCCTCCATGTGAACGATGATCTGGCCCTTGCCCAGTTTGAGTGCCGTTTCCACGGAATCCGTGAGCCGCTCCTCAAACCCGGTATCATTGCGCACCACCAGGCGGTCCACCACCACCTCAATATGGTGCTTCTTGTTTCGGGCAAGGGTCTGGACATTTTCAATCTCCTGGACCACCCCGTCCACCCGGACCCGGGCATACCCGTCCTTTTTCAATTCCTCCAGCCGTTCCCGGTGCTCCCCCTTCCTATTTTCCACAATGGGGGCAAGAATAAGAATTTTAGAGCTTTCCGGCAAATCCATGATCTGGGAGACCATGGACTGGGCATGGCCCCGGCCCACTTTTTGACCGCAGCTACAGCAAAATTGAGTGCCCACCCGGGCAAACAGCACCCGTAGATAATCATAGATTTCCGTGATCGTGCCCACGGTGGATCTGGGATTTTTGCTGGCCGCCTTCTGCTCAATGGCAATGGTGGGGGACAGGCCCCGGATCGTATCATATTTGGGCTTTTCCATCTGCCCGATGAACTGCCGGGCATAGGAGGACAAGGATTCCACATACCGGCGCTGGCCCTCGGCAAATATGGTGTCAAAGGCCAGGCTGGATTTGCCCGAACCCGACACCCCGGTGAAGACCACCAATTTTTTTTTGGGGATTTCAACATCAATGTTTTTAAGGTTATGCTCCCGGGCTCCCTTGACAATGATCCGGTCCAGTTCCCTGGTCCGGGAGGAGGAAATGGCGGATATCCCGGGGCCGGGTACAGGCTCACCCAAAAAAACTTCCTCCGTTACCCCTGCTTTTAAATCCGATAGACGACTGATATTTTTCATATTTTATAAGAACGGCTCCCTAAAGTTCTTTGATTTTTCTGACACATTAACGCTAAAACCATAAGCATGGCAGATCAAAAGTAAAGACAGAGAACAAACCGATACCCTGCAAGGGTTTTATTTGTCCCGGGCCGGCGGATATGGTATGAAGCAGGAGAATCATTGTATGCGGTTCACCATTGGCAGGTCTTTGCATTGCGACCAAAACCCAGGCAAAACAGAAACAACATAGGACCATGAAGCTGAAAAAATATAATTTTGAAACCGGCATTTACCGACCCCCAAGCGAAGGCGGCAGTGCTTCTCTTCTGCTCCGTTTCACCCGGAACTGTCCCTGGAACCACTGCACCTTCTGCACCATGTACAAAAACCAAAAATTCAGTCTCCGCCCCCTTTCAGATATCCGGGCGGATATCACCGCCATGGCAGCCCTTGCCCAGGACCTGAAAACAGCCTCTCTCACCCCGGGCCAAGGCGGAACAATCACGGAGGAGGCCATTTCCCTGGTTCTGGAAACACTTCCGGAGCTCAAGTATCACCAGGGCGTTTCCATGCTGGTCCACTGGCTCATATCCGGCGGGCACACCGCCTTTCTCCAGGACGGCAACAGCCTGATCATGAAAACAGGCGATCTGATAGCGGCCCTGTGCCACCTGAAAAACACGTTTCCCTCTATCACCCGGATTACCACCTATGCCCGGGCCAGAACCCTTGTCCAAAAATCTGAAAAAGATCTGCGAGCCATCAGGCGGGCAGGCCTTGACCGGCTCCACCTGGGACTTGAAACCGGGGATGGCGATTTATTAAAAACAATAAAAAAAGGAATCACGCCGGAAGGGCAGATCCAGGGAGGAAAAAAAGCCATGGCAGCGGGATTCCAGGTCTCCGAGTATTGGATGCCAGGGCTTGGGGGCAGACAAATGACCCGGGCCCACGCAACAAACACCGCCCGGGTGCTCACTGAGATCAACCCCCATTACATCCGCTCCCGGCCCTTCCGGGCCATTGCCGGGACCCGCCTCTACGACCGGGTCCGGGCAGGCGAGGTCCATCTGCTCTCCTGCCGGGAACAATTGACGGAACTCAGACAGACCCTCTCAGGCCTTGACGTAACCTCCCGGGTCTGCTTCGATCATGCCGGAAACAATTGGAGAGACCGCCAGGGCCGGCTCCTGCTCACCCATGATTATGAGGGATATCAATTCCCCCAGGAAAAAAACCGGGTTCTGGCGCTCATTGATGAGGGACTGGAAAATTCTGCCCAAGACCATTGAATACCTGGGCGACATAGGTAACGACTTTCAAAAAATCTGACGTTTACCGGATACGGCAGGTATCGGTCTGCATTTTTTCAACGATACCTCCCTCACTTCTAATGGGAACAAATGGATTCGTGTTTTTTAATTCTAATATCGAGAGCTATCCATCACTTTTCCTCTTTTGCATAGTGGTAATAGGCAATTGCCACGGTACGGTAGACCAGGTGAGCCAGCTTGGTGTAAGGCAGAAAGGCCACCAGGTTAAATGCAAAGAGCAAATGGATAAAATACATGGGATAGGCTGCCCAGGCGATATCTGCCAGCCTGAGCATCTGAGTGAGCATGCCGGTGATTCCTAGGAAAAGGGCAAGACCCAGCAGGTACCAGTCAAAATACCCATTGGTCTGCCTGGCGTTTGCCCTTCTTTCCCGGATCAGAAGCAGACTGCCGGCAATGAGGGCGATACCTGATACATTGCCCAGGATTTTCACCGGATTGATCTGGTCATAGGGCCCATGGCTGTTCAGAACATAAAGGGCAAAAACAAAGGCGCCGGCAACAAAGGCAAGACTGGTAAACGAAAAGGCCACCATCATGTGTAAAATCTTCCGACCCTTGTTTTCAGAGCACTCGGAAAACCGTTCGTGTTTTATGATGGGGGGCAGCTGAGTGATCAAGGTGATCAGGAACAGTTTTAAATCAAAGGGAGCAGGGGCTGCTTTACCCAACCCTGTATAGCTATTCCGCATCTTCATAAGAAACCGCCTGATCCCCAGAAAAAAAACCAGCGTCACTCCCAGGGACAGGGGAATGAAAATCATCTCGATCAGGGGTACGGGAAAAAAATGGGCAAAAACAATGCGGTCGCCGCCCGGAGATAAATTCATCAAGCCTGTAATAAGGCCCATGGTAAAGATGATCAGGGCGGGAATGATAAAAAGCCATGGCAGCTTCCAGGGGTCATTGAGCAACCGGTGCATGGCCGCGGGTTTTGAATATTCTTGGATGGACATCTTTCTCAGGGTATTCAAAACATCACCCGGTCTGGCATCCCGCGGGCAAAGTGTGGAGCAGTCCCCGCAATTGTAGCAGAGCCAGATATCGGGGTTTGCAATGAGCCTGTCCTTTAATCCCCAGGAGGCATAGAGCATTTCCTTTCTGGGAAAAGGCTTATTATCGTGAGATATGCTACAGACAACCGAACAGGTGGCGCATTGGTAACATTTTTTAAGATTCAGACCGGCGTCTGAATTAATCTGCGCAACAAAATCCAAATCAGGTTCAATAAATAAAGATAACGTCATAACAACACTCCTAATTATAAAAGGGTCTGTTCAACAAGGGTTCCAAGCAGAGCGGCCAATTGATCGGGATCTGTCATTTTGTCCCGTAAAAAGCAATTGGCCAGAACAAAAAAATAATGGGACATCAGGGCAAGGGCCAGGATATGGTTGTCTTTTTCAGGGTTGATCTCGCCTCTGTCCTGAGCTGCCAGAATCAGTTCCGCCAGCTTCTGAGCATAGGTGTCATCAAAGGCATTGATCTCATCCAACCATTCCCGTTCATAAAAAAACAAATGACTCAAATAGGCCCGGGAAAGGGAATAATGGGTGGTATAAAAAATGAAAAACCGTTTTGAGATATGAATAAACTGGGCCTGAAAAGATTGGTTATCAGGCACAGTGCCCATGGCTTCCTTGTACAGATTTTTCAAATCATCTGAAAAGGCTGCCGCCAGCATTGACAGCTTGTTGGGAAAATGCTTGTAAATGGTCCCAAGGCCGATCCGGGCCAGCGCTGCCACTCCCCGGATGGTCACTCTATCATATTCCTGGGTTTCAAAAAGCTTTCTGGCGCTTTCCAAAATCAGGATGCGGGTCTCAGCCTTCTGCACTTCTCGTCGGTTTGCTTTTGGTTGTTCCATCACCATCCTTTTTAATAACACGTTTTATTGAGAGAACATGTTCTCTCAATAAAACGTGTTATTCCAATTGTCAAGAAAATTTCAGACCTGAACATGAAAATAAATTATGGGTGGCGTCGAATATTTTGGTGGTGTTTACATCAATTGCTCAAACTTCCGTATCCCCCTCCCCCGGCTATTTCCCCCAGCCCCTCAATCCGATATACTCTGCCATCAACCGCCCCATTTCATCTTGGGTAATCACGGCCCGGCTGTCTTCCAAAGGCATATAAAAGGCCCTGGGCAGGGATTCATCCGCCGGGGTCATGCCTTCCCTTAAATTGAACTTTCTGACCGTGGATGCTATTTTCCCTGCAATGGCCGCCAGGTTCTCCCGGGACCCGTCAATACCGGTGGCGGCCGTAATCATCTCCCCCAGAAGCTCCCAGGGATACAGGTCCCGGTAAAACTTGCACAGAATCATGGTGTCAAACAGGGTGAGGCGGTCTTCAAAATCAATAAAGAGCCTGGCCTTGCCCTCAATCTGATTTCGATCCATCATTCCGCTGAGCTCGGGTTTGTAAAAGGTGGCCCTCAGATGGCAGGCCCCCCGGTCCGAAGCAGCATAGGCCAGGCCCATGCCCTTGAGCACCCGCGGGTCGTAACCGGCCGGCTCCATGCCCTTGACATGGACGGCAAAATCTTCCATGCCCCATTCTCGGGCGGTGGGGACAATCCCCTGGGAGAGCAGGTTCCCAATCCCTTCCCGCCGGGCGATCAGATTCAGCAGGACAGCGATTGCCCGGGCATCCCCGAATTGGATGTCATAATCGGATTTACCCTTTTCAAAGGCTGCCATGGCAAAGGCGCAGAGGTTTCCGGCTGTGATGGTATCCATACCCAGGCTGTCGCACACATGGTTGAGGTGGACGATCTCTTCAACACAATCCACCATGCAAAGCCCGCCAAAGGAATACAGCGTCTCATACTCGGGTCCTTCCAGCACAAGGCCACTATGGGGGCCCTGCAATACCCTGGTCATCCGGCCGCAGGCAAGAAAGCATTTGGCACAGGCATGGGGATGAACCTCGCATTGATTATGCAGGGCGTCTGCCGAAATATTTTCCCAATGGGGGGCACGGCCCCGGGACCAGTATTTAGTGGGGAAAGCCCCGGCATTGTTCATGACCTTGACCATCTGGGAAGTGCCCATGGATTTATAGGCATGGACCACGGGGCTGTCCTTGGCAAGGGAGGCCATTTCCTTTGACAGACGCAAAAGAGCCCGGGGATCATGGAAACTTCGGCGCCTGTTCCCGGAAAAAACAATGGCTTTGATATTTTTGGATCCCATGACCGTTCCGGTGCCGGCCCTTCCTGCACACCGCCAGCCGTCGTTTTTGATAATGGAGAACCGAATCCCATTTTCTGCGGCCGGCCCGATTACCACAGCCCCGGATTTCCATCCCCTGGTCTTCGGGGCGCACTTTCGCCGGGATAGGATCTTTTCGGTCTCAAAGGTATCTTTCCCGGCAAGATCGGCCCCATCATGAAACACCACCCCTTCCGGCCCGATCTCCAGCACGGACAGGTCACGGGCTTTCCCCCTGATCACAATGGCATCAAATCCGGTGGCGCTGATGGCCTCCGGCACCCGGCCCCCGGAATAGGATTCTGCATAAAACCCGGTCAGGGGAGACTTGGTAAAAACACCGTACCGGGAGCTGCCCCAGGTTGCGCTCCCCGTGACCGCACCGGTGGCAAAGATCAAATGGTTGTCCGGGGAAAGAGAATTGACCCCTTTGGGATTTTGCCCGAAGAGCAGCCAGGAGGCAAGTCCTTTGCCGCCCAGATGGGTTTCATAAATCCCATCCTCCACAGGCTGGATATCCTGGGTTTCTCTTGTCAGGTCAATGTTTAGAATCTGGTTATAAAATCCCTGCATGGTGCCCCCCGGTAAAATTTATGGTATCGGTTAAACTTCTCAACTTTCGGACCCAGGCGTTGCTGTAAGGCCATATTAATTGATTTATCATTGCGAATAAACCAAAAAATCTTATCCCCAACAAATACACTAGAGAATTCAGATTGCCAAAAGGCCGATGGATTTGATACTAATACGGGTATGAAACCCAAAAAAATATATGATTTGGCCTATTCCGGCTGCCCCAACGACACCTTTATCTTTAAAGGCATTGCCAGAGGATTCATTGACACGGGAAAAATGGCGTTCAACATTGTTCTGGAAGATGTGGAAACCCTGAACCAGAAGGCTGCCAGAGGCACCTATGACATTACAAAACTATCCTTTGCCGCCCTGGGGCATCTTCCGGACAAATATGCCCTGCTGAGGACCGGTGCTGCATTGGGAAAAGGATGCGGCCCGCTGATCATTTCCCTGCCCCGCCGCACCATGACCGATAAGAAGGAGCAGGCGATCGCCGTACCCGGCCTTGGCACCACTGCCTATCATTTGTTCATGTTTTATATACAGGATCTGTTCCCGGAGACCAGAACCATCATCCTGCCCATGCCCTTTGAACAGGTCATGCCGGCGGTAAAGGAAAAAAGGGCAGACTTTGGGGTGATCATCCATGAAGGCCGGTTTGTATACCAGGACATGAATCTTGAAATGAGGGCCGATCTGGGCCAGTGGTGGGAGGACAAGACCTTGCTTCCCATCCCCCTGGGCTGCATTGCCGTCCGACGCTCCATGGACCCTGACCAGGCAAAAAAAATTCAGTCCCTGATCGGCCAATCCATTGACCATGCCTTTTTGCATCCCTCGATGGGGGATGATTATATTAAAGCATATGCCCAGGAAATGGAAGATCATGTGATCCGGCAGCATATAGGGCTCTATGTAAACGAATTTTCAAGGGATATCGGAGAAAAAGGGAGTGCTGCCGTGGCCACTTTTTTCGAGTATGCCTGCAAAGCGGGGCTGATGCACAAATCTTCCCATCCCCTGTTTGCCTGTGCCCCATGACCAGGAACTCTTTGGACCCCTTTGTCAAAGCGGTTTTTGAAACAATCGCTCACTTTAATATGATTCAACGAAAAGACGGAATCCTGGTCGGCGTCTCGGGCGGCCCCGACTCTGTGACCCTGGTGAAGGTACTCCTGGACCTGAAAGAGACCTTTGACCTGACCCTTGGCATTGCCCACCTGAACCACGGCCTCCGGGGGGATGCGTCCCTAAGGGATGAATCCTTTGTTAAAGATCTTGCCGACAAATTCTGCCTCCCCTTTTTCAGCAAAACATTGGATATAAGCGCCATGGCCAAGAAAGAACATCTGTCCATCGAGGAAGCCGGCCGCAAGGCCCGGTATGCCTTTTTCAATAAAATTGCTGCAGCCCAGGGATTTTCAAAAACTGCCACGGGCCACACCTTGGACGACAATGCGGAACTGATGCTCATGAACCTTTTGCGGGGAGCCGGTCCCAGGGGATTAAGCGGGATTCCCCCGGTCCGGGCGAACCGGTTTATCCGCCCCCTGATCCAAACGCCCAAATCTGAAATTTTAACTTTTTTAAGGGAAACAAACCAGGACTTTATGGTGGATGCCTCCAATACAGATGAAACCTATTTACGAAATAAAATCCGCCATTCCCTGATCCCCCGGCTTGAACAAGACTTTAACCCGGAAATAAAATCCAGCCTGGACCGCTTAAGTCAGATCCTCCGCCAGGAAGACGAATTTTTGGAACTCCAGGCAACCCAGACCTTTGACCTTTGTATCATCGAACAGGACACGGCCATGGTGGCCCTGTCAATCCCGAAACTTGCCCGACACCATAAAGCCCTTGCCAGCCGGGTCCTGCGCCAGGCCATTTTCCGGGTCAAACAGGATCTTCGGCGGATCACCCTGGCCCATATCCGGGACATCCTGGCCTTTATGGCCGCTTCGGAATCCGGCAAAAGTCTTGATCTGCCGGGGCAAATCCGGATTTACAAAACCCGAAATCGGCTGAGCATCAAAAAAGAAACACTGGCGTTAAGGGAACTGGGCAAGACCCAAAAGCAGGGCAGGCGGGATGAAACAGAGAAACCAACAAAAAAAAGCTAAAAAATTTTTTCTTGTATATTCGGATTTTATGTTTATATATATTTCAAGTTTTATTGATTCCATCAATTAAAAATAAGAAACGGAAAAAGAGAGGAAACACTTTGAATCAATTCTATAAAAACATTTCCCTATGGCTGGTGATTGTCCTCATGATGGTCATGCTATATAATATTTTCAACCAGCAGCAGGTCGGACAGGCGGAAGTCGGGTATTCGGAATTTCTGTCAATGGTGGAGAACGGCCGGGTCCAGGATGTGGTGATCCAGGGGAAAGAGCTGTATGTCACCGACAGCAGCGGCGGCAAATACAAAAGCTTCGCCCCGGATGACGGGGATCTGATCCAGACGCTGAGAAGCAGTGGGGTTACAATCAAGGCCAAACCACTGGCTGAATCCTCATGGCTGATGTCCATTGTGGTCTCCTGGCTGCCCATGATTGTCCTCATTGGTGTGTGGATCTTCTTCATGCGCCAGATGCAGGGTGGCGGCGGCGGCGGAAAAGCCATGTCCTTCGGGAAAAGCCGTGCCCGCCTCATGGACGACAAGGGAGAAAAAGTCACCTTTGCCAACGTGGAAGGCATTGATGAAGCCAAGGAAGAACTGGAAGAAATCGTGGAATTTTTAAAAACCCCGGACAAGTTCACCCGTCTGGGCGGCCGGATTCCCAAGGGTGTTCTGCTGGTGGGAAATCCCGGTACCGGGAAAACCCTCCTCTCCCGGGCAGTGGCCGGCGAAGCAGGGGTGCCCTTTTTCACCATTTCAGGCTCTGATTTTGTCGAAATGTTTGTGGGCGTTGGTGCCTCCCGGGTCAGGGATCTGTTTGCCCAGGGCAAAAAAAACGCTCCCTGTATCATCTTCATTGACGAGATTGATGCCGTGGGCCGCCAGAGGGGTGCCGGCATGGGCGGCGGCCATGATGAGCGGGAACAGACCTTGAACCAGCTTTTGGTGGAAATGGACGGATTTGAGTCCAATGAAGGGGTCATCCTCATGGCAGCCACCAACCGGGCCGATGTTCTGGATCCAGCCCTGCTCAGACCAGGGCGGTTTGACCGCCAGGTGGTGGTGGATATGCCCGATATCAGAGGCCGGGAAGGTATTCTCCGGGTTCACATGAAAAAGACACCCCTGGACAATGACGTGAATCCGACAATTCTGGCAAAGGGAACCCCTGGTTTTTCCGGTGCAGACCTTGAAAACCTGGTCAATGAGGCCGCCCTCCTTGCAGCCAAACGGAACCATGAAAAATTGAGCATGCGGGATTTTGAAGATTCCAAGGACAAGGTCTATATGGGTCTTGAAAGAAAGTCCAAAGTGATCAAGGAAGAAGAAAAAAGGACCACGGCCTACCACGAAGGCGGCCATGCCCTGGTGGCAAGATTTCTGCCCAATACGGATACGGTCAACAAGATCACCATCATTCCCAGGGGACGGGCAGCCGGTGTCACCTGGTTTTTGCCCGAGGAGGGGGATTTCAAATACAAAGATCAACTGGAAAATGAACTGGCCATTGCCTTTGGGGGCCGTGTGGCTGAAGAGATTATCTTCAAGCGGATCAGCACCGGTGCTTCCAATGACATCAAGCAGGCCACCAAACTGGCCAACCGCATGGTGCGAAGTTTCGGCATGAGCGACAACCTGGCCCTGCTTTCCTATGAAGACCATGAAGACAATATTTTCATCGGCCGGGAGATGACCCAGGCAAAAAGCTATTCAGAATCCACTGCCCAGAGAATTGATGCGGAAATTGCCCTGATCATTGACCGGGCCTACCAGAAAGCCAAAAAAGTGCTGGAAGAGAACATCGAACTCCTCCATGCCCTCACGGAGCTGCTCATTGAAAAAGAGACGGTATTGGGGTCGGAACTGGATGATCTCATCGCCCGGATAAAGCCTGATTTTGATTTTTTCGGCAGAAAAAACATCAAAATTTCGCCTGAAATTGTGTCCGAGGATCCGAAAAAAAGTGCTGTGGATGAAACCATTGAAGAGACTGTGACAGATTCGGCCGGAGAAACCCCGGAGCAAGAAGACGCGGACAAAGAAAAAGAATAGGGAAAACCCCCATGGTGGATTACACCCTTGCGTTTGACAGATTTCGCCTGGAACTGGGATCCTGCACCTGTATAATGGGCATCTTAAATGCCACCCCGGATTCCTTTTCCGACGGTGGCAGGTTCCATACCCTTGAAGCGGCCACAGCCCAGGGCCGCAGCCTGGCTGCGGCCGGTGCCCATATTCTGGACATCGGGGGAGAATCTTCCCGTCCTTTTGCAGACCCCGTGTCTGAACAGGAGGAAATGGACCGGGTTGTCCCGGTGATTGAGATCCTCGCCCGTGAGATTGAAATCCCCATTTCCATTGACACGGTGAAATCAAAGGTGGCACGGGCAGCCCTGGATGCCGGGGCCACCATTATAAATGATATATCCGCCCTTGAAAAAGACCCGGCCATGGCAGATCTTGTGGCCGAACGAAACCTGCCCTGCGTGCTCATGCATATGAAGGGGACCCCTTCTACCATGCAGATCAATCCAAACTATGATGACCTCATGCATGAGATAACCGCCTATCTGGACAAAAGAGCCCGATTTGCCATAGAAAAAGGAATTGCCCGGGAAAAGATCATTCTGGATCCGGGCATTGGATTCGGCAAAACTGTTGAACACAACCTGGTGCTGATCCGTCATTTGAAGCAAATATGCGATCTTGGATTTCCAATTCTCATGGGACCTTCCAGAAAATCCTTTATCCAGGCAATTCTGGGCAAAACGGAAAAAAAGCCCATTGGCCCGGACAATATCAAGACAGAATACGGAACCCTGGCCGCGGTTGCCGCTTCCATCCTAAATGGTGTCCATATTGTCAGGGTCCATGATGTTGAACATATACTCTCTTTTGCCCGTATTCTTGACGCCATCAGGAATGCGTAATTTCAAAAAATCAGGTTCCGGTCTTTTCGGCCTTTTTCCGGCCTTTTTTATGGTTTTGTTTCTGGTTTTTGGATGCACCACTGAGCCGGTTGAAACAGACCTTCTTTTGCCGGTTGATTTTTCCAATATCCCCGAAGACATGGTGTTAACCTATCGCCAAACCGATAAGATTCAAATCAGAATTCTGGCAGATCCCCGCCTCCTAGAGCGGATCAACCAGCAGACCATCCTATACCCGGCAGACCTGTATACGGATCTGGAATTTGACCCGGCAGGAGATTCGGACTCTATCGAGCCAGGTACCTATGTCCTGCCGGTGGACAAAACCCGCATCGCCCTGGATCCGGCCATTAAAATCCTGGATATCACCCCCTCTTTTCTGAACGTCAGCCTTGAAAGAAAATTTACCCGGGTCTTTAAAATCAATGTGCCCTATATCGGGGAACCTGCCCAGGGAAATCTGGCCCTGGAACCGGCCTGTGAACCGGCCTATGTTGAACTGACCGGTGCCCAATCCCTTATTTTAGCAATTGATGAACTGAAAACAAAACCCGTTGATCTGACCGGTGCCGTGGAAAGTTTTAAAAAGAACCTTCCCCTGGACCTTGAACAACCCTTGCTCTATTCTGCCAGCCATGCCATGTTCACCGTAACCGTCCCCATCCAGCAGCTAATGGTAACCAAAACCATGGCCGATATTCCCATCCAGGTCTGGAACACGACCTCTAAAATAAAGATCGAACCTGCTGCGATCACCATAGAAATAAAAGGCGCCTTTGACAGGCTGGGCAATAAATCCATTCTGGATCAGGTGTATGCCTTTATTGACCTTAAGGGTCTTACCACCGGGGTATATGCCCGGCACGCCTATGTAAACATACCCGCAGACCTGGTGATGACAGGAGCGGCCCCGAAAGTTTTTATCGTTACCATTGAATAAAGGAGAGACAAAAAATGCTTTTGGTTATTGATGTGGGAAATACCAACACGGTTCTGGGTGTGTATGAAAAGGATATGCTCAAGGAAGACTGGCGAATCCGTACGGTCCGGGACAATACGGCAGACGAATTTAATGTGCTGGCCAATGCGCTTTTTTCAGACAGGGGCATTGACACGGCCAGTATCACCCAAACCGTTATTTCCTCTGTGGTGCCATCTTCCGTTCGTATTTTAAATGATTTCTGCGAGCGCTACCTGAAGCTGACCCCCCTGTGGATCAACCCGGCATCGGTAAAAACACTGATGCCCATCCTCTACTCCAATCCCAATGAAGTGGGGGCAGACCGGATTGTCAATGCCGTGGCCGCCTATGACAAATACAAATGCGCTCTGATTATCATTGATTTTGGCACGGCCACCACCTTTGATGCCATTTCCGAAAAAGGAGAATACCTGGGAGGTGCCATCTGCCCCGGTGTGATGATTTCATCAGAAGCCCTGTTCCAGAGAGCCTCCCGACTTCCCCGGGTTGAAATCTTCAAAGCCCCGGAACACGTAATCGGAAACGATACCATTGAAAGCATCAAATCCGGCATCATCTACGGGAATGCCGCCTTGGTGGACGGCATGGTGGCACGGATGAAAACAGAAATGAATGCCACCCCCAAAATCATTGCCACCGGCGGTCTGGCCCCCCTCATTGCCGGTGTTTCCATGACCATTGAATCCGTGGACCAATCCCTGACCCTGGACGGCTTGCGGATCATCAGCAGAGAACTGTCCCTTCTGCCATGAGACCTCTGCCGGCCCGGATAATGATCCTGTGTCTGGTCTGCCTGTTTTTTCCCCAGGTAACGCATGCCCTGGCACCGGAAGAAGTTCTGGTCATTGCCAATAGGAACGCGGCAAAAAGCATAGGGCTGGCAAAATATTACATGGAACAGCGCCGTATCCCCCTCCAAAATCTGGTCCTGGTGTGGATGACGGACAAGGAAACCTGCACCAGGCAGGAATACGAAACCAAAGCGGTTCCCCCCATCCGCAGATTCCTTGAAAAAAATCCCCAGATACGGGCCATGGTGACCCTGTTGGGTGTCCCCTTGAAAATTAATGGGGCTGACAATTTGGACGGGGAAATAAAAGAAACGACCCGGCAAACAGATTCGGGCGCTTCCTTTGACTCGGAGCTTAGCCTTGTCAAGCTTGGCCC
Organism: Desulfobacula sp.; assembly: GCA_013792075.1. Classification (GTDB taxonomy): domain Bacteria; phylum Desulfobacterota; class Desulfobacteria; order Desulfobacterales; family Desulfobacteraceae; genus NBML01. The sequence continues at coordinate 24,608 of VMSR01000276.1, read as the reverse complement.
CTATGAACTGAACGGCTGGCAACCCAATCCCTTTTACCTGGGGTTCAAGGACCAGCCGCCCAAGATTTCCAAAACCCTGGTCATGATGACCAGCCGCCTGGATGCTGCCTCGGCAAAAATCGTCAGGCGGATCATTGACGACAGCATTTCAGCGGAAAAAGAAGGGATACAGGGAACGGGTTATTTTGACGCCCGGTGGAAGGACACACAGGAAAAAAATAGTTCCGGGTATGCTTTTTATGATCAGTCCCTCCATCGAACAGCCCGGTTTCATTCCAAAAAGAAAATTTTGCCCGTTGTCCTGAACGATACCCAGGACCTGTTCCGGCCCGGGGACTGCCCGAATGCCGCATTGTACTGCGGCTGGTACAGCCTTGGCCACTACATTGACGCCTTTCAATGGGTCAAAGGGTCGGTGGGGTATCATATTGCCAGCAGTGAAGCCAGCACCCTGAAAGATAAAAACAGCCAGGCCTGGTGTAAAAGAATGCTGGACAAGGGCATTGCCGCTACCATCGGACCTGTGGGCGAACCCTATATCCAGGCCTTTCCCGTACCGGAAATTTTTTTCAATTTTCTCACGGAAGGTTATCTGACCCTGGCAGAGTCTTATATGGTCAGCCTGCCCTTCCTGTCCTGGAAAATGGTGCTCATCGGAGATCCATTGTACAGAATGAATATACGAGGGCATAAAAAATAATGTCCCAGGGTTATGGCTTTGGGATCTGTTCAGATAAAAAGAGTCCTATCCTTCTGGCAAAAAACGTTATCCAAAGGCTTCGGGCAGATAAATATGGAAGGTGGTGCCCCGGCCTTTGACAGACTTCAGGTCAATGGCACCCTGGTAATTTTTCACAATCCCGAAAACAACGGCAAGCCCGAGCCCCGCATTGTCCCCCCCTTTTTTGGTTGAAAAATAGGGATCAAACACCTGGGAAAGAATCCCGGGATCTATGCCCGGGCCCGTATCTGTCACCGACATCCGGATACAGGGTCCCGGATCAATCCCCAGGGCCGCCTGGTCCAGGCCTTTTTCCAGAAGAATTTTTTCTCCGCACACCCGTATTTCCCCTTTTCCCATGGCATGGGCAGCATTGGTGATCAAATTCATTAATACCTGCTGAATCCGGGTTTCTTCCGCCATAACCATCAATTTCATCTCCCGGATGCAGGCACTAAGGGTGATACCTTTCCCCAGGGAATTTTTCAGCAGCCCAAGGGTTTCTTCTATCACGCCGGCAAGGTTTACCAAATGGGTCTCATGGCGATCCTCCCGGCCGATGGTATATAGCTTTTTGGCAAGGTCCACTGCCCGCATGGAAGCGGTCTCAATTTTTTTAAGATTCGGAAGGATGGCATGCCCCGGGGGCAGGCTATGGAAAGACAAGTCCGTATAATTGATGATAATGGTGAGCAGATTGTTAAAATCATGGGCAGTGCCGCCGGCCAGCAGGCCGATGGATTCCATTTTCCGGGCCTGCCACAATTTGGATTCAAGGGTTTTCCTCTCTTTTTCCGCCCGGATCCGTTCAGAGATGTCCCGCCCTACAATCAGCAGGCCTGTCTTGGCATCACCCTCTTTTAAGGGGACAATGGAGATCTCCAATGGGATTTTCCGACCCGCCATGTCTGTCAGAAAGGTATAGTGGTTCTCTGTTCTTCCGTCTTTCGCCTGGTGCCGGATCTTCTCAAAATCCTGGAAAAGAGAACCTGGGTCCTTTTGGAGAAATTGCTTTTGTGAATACTGACTGAGCCGCAGCCCGGACCCATTGACATAGAGAATCTTCCCCTGGGGGGATAGGGTCAGTATCACCTCATGGGCTGTTTCAGACAACTGCCGATATTGTCCTTCACTTATGCCCAGGGCAATCATTGTTTTTTTATGGTCTTTTATTTCCTTTTTCAGACAGGCCTCGGAAACGGACAATTGGGTGACTTTTTGCTCAAGATCCCTGTTCACGGATTTTAGTTGCCGGTAGAGTTCAAAACTCTCCAGTCCATTGGCGCAATGGGTCATGACAATGGAAAAAAGTTCAAAAGCGGCTTCCGGGACATGTTTTGCTTTTTTTTCCAGAACACCCACAAACATGCCCCTGACCCGGGACACCGTTGTCAGTACATGGAGCAGGAACTGGTCCTTAAAATCCCTGGCATAGGCCGTGACGGGAATTTTTTCCACCACGGCCCTGGAAAAGGTACCATCCTCTATAAAACACTCCAATTCCGATTCAATACCATGCCTGTCGGTTTCAGGGCAGCAGAGGGAAAGGTGAAATTCAGATGTTGTTTCGTCGATCAGAAAAAAGGCCATGGATTTAAATTGAATCAGTTTCGAAACCTGGTCCCGGGTTTTTTCCAAAATAATATCCGGGGTTTCCAATTGATTAATGCTAGAATGAAAATCACCCAGTTCCCGGATCAGGGTAAGGGCCTGCATTTTAAACCGATTGGCCTGTTCCAGATAGTCCAGGCGCTGGCTCATATCCATTTCAGGCAAATCATTCATAAAAAAACTTGATCGCCTCCACAAGCTGACGGTCCAGTTGACGGATAACAGGCTCCAGCACACGGTGGGAAATACCCAGGGACTGCCAGGCATTCATGTTCAGCCGGGGAAGGTTATACCTGGCGGATGACCCGATACCCAGCGCATTGACCAGCCAGTTTGAAAAATAAACAATGGCGATTTCCCTGGGCGGTTTCTCTTTAAAATCATCATGGTGATGACGGATCTGAGCCGAAATATGGGTCGAAAAATTCCACTTGTCTGCTATTAAACCGCCAAAAACGGCATGGGTCACTCCAAAATACCTGGGTTCCACCTGATGGGGGGAAAGATCCAGTTTTCCCGCCTGCCCAAATGCAATTCCAGCTGTTCGCGGATAATAGCAGAGAAATACCAATTGCCCGATATCATGGAGCAGTCCGCCAATAAAAACCCGCTCTTTGTTCACCTTTTCCACATGGGATGCCAGGATCTGGGCCGTAATGCCGCAGGCCACGCTATGACGCCAAAAAGACTGCATATTGATACGATTTCCCGGAAGCCCCTTAAAATAATTAATCACGGTAATCCCCAGGGCCAGGGAACAGACCTGCCGGCTGCCCAAGGCCATGGCCGCGTAGGCCAGGGATTCTACCGGCTCATTGAATCCATAATAGGCGGAATTGACAATCTTCAGAATGGTGGCGCTCAGACTGGTATCCTTGCTGACAATATCCGCGATATCTTTTCCGGAAAAACTGGGGTTCTTGATGGCTGCATTGATCTCGGAAAAAATGGTGGGCAGGGAGGGCAATTTGATCTCATCTGCCAAAAGGGAATGGATACCATTCACCGGATACTGGTCATGGACATCCGATTTTTCAGACCCCTTTTTGGACGGCTCCAAAAGAAAATTTAAGACTTCCGGACAGGTTTCAATCCGTTCAAAAGAAAGCGCATAGATATCCTTTACCACTGAATTTTCCAAATCGTTATGGCGAAAATGGCGTGCCAGAACCGCTTTTTTTTCCCCAGTGTCTAAACGGGTGCGACCCGGAGGAGGGTTCTGGGGGGTGAGTTCTTCCGGAATGCCGTCCTTTGGAATCGTCACCTCAAGGATGCCCCACATTTTCAAGGCTCTGATCATTTTTTCAGACAATATAATCCCGGCATCGAACAAACGGCGCCCGTCCCTGTTCACCACCTCCCGGCCAAGCACCATTCCGGATTTTACCTTTGATATATTTATTGTTTTCAGCTGTTTTCCACCTGTATTAAATTTTTCCTCTGAAAATCCAACCTATACGAGTTCCTTAAAATGGTCAACCGGTATGATCACTCCCAACCTGGAGCGGCCTTCACTGGGAAGCCTTTTCTCCCTTTGCATTGCCGGGGTGCTGATGGGAATCGGGCTGATTTCAATGACCTTTCAATACGCTTTTGTTCCAAAAAAAATCGGGCTCAACTTGCCCCCTTGGCCTGGACTACAGCCGTAAGGGTTTGCCACAGTATTTTAAGGTCCAGATGCCAGCTCTGGCGTTCAATATATTCAATATCCAGCTCTACCCGTTCCACAAAATCCACATGGCTCCGGCCGCTGACCTGCCAGAGACCCGTCAGTCCCGGCCGGACTTCCAGTCGCTCGGTCTGCCACAACTTGTACGTGTCTGCCGTAAAAGATGTGGGCCGCGGTCCCACAAGGCTCATATCGCCCAGAATGATATTGAACAGCTGGGGCAGTTCGTCCAGGCTGGATTTTCGCAGAAACCGGCCCACCCGGGTTATCCTTGGGTCATTCTCTATCTTAAAGTCCGGCCAGGTCAGTTCATTCAAATGGGCATAAGTTGTTTTCAATTCTTCGGCATTTTCCACCATGGTCCTGAATTTGAACATCTTAAACCGCCGGCCATTCTTGCCGGTTCTTTCCTGGGTGAACAGGGCAGGACCCCCTGCGTCCAGGCGAATGGCAATGGCAATGGCAAAAAGGACGGGCAGGGTAAGCGGCAGGGTTAAAAAACAGGCGGTCAAATCAAACAAGCGCTTGGACAAACGAAATCCCTTTTTAAACAGACCGCTTTTGGGGCGGCCGATCACAAGGGGAATCCGGACCCCTTCGTCGGGGATATGCCGGTCTGCCTCTGAGGACTGCCGATATCGACGCAGATGGGCATTGATCCGCAGCAGGAGTTCTTCCCTGTTATAGGGTTTCACGATAAAGTCGTCCGCCCCGGCCTCAAACCCTTTCCGCTTTTCAGCGATGGAGGACTCTGCCGTTACCAGCAAAATGGGCAAATAGAGCATCCGATCCACCTGACGTATCTGCCGCAGAATCTCAAGTCCGTTAAGACCGGGCAAATGGATGTCCAGGAGCACAATGGAGGGAAACCACTGGGCAATCATCTCAATGGCAGCTTCACCGCTGTCCACACCCCTGACGCTATAACCTTCGGACCGGACCAGCCGTTGGATAAGCTCCATCTGAATCCGGTCATCTTCAACCACCAGGATTCTTCCTGTTTTAAGGGGCGAGGATTCCGTCATTTATCTTCCTTTTTGCGTGGCCAGGTCTTGTTCAAGGTCACTGCCGGCATATTCAAGCAGGCCGCCCAGGGTGACCGAATGGTCGGGAAAAGAAGAGAGGCCGCAGGACAATTCCAGGTCCAGTTCTTCCTTTGCCCGTTTCCGCAGATTGTTCAACAGCTTTTGGGCATTTTCCCTGGTGGTTTCGGGAAGCACCACCACCAGCTCATCTTTCTTTAATACCACAAGATCTGTATCCCTGAGTTTGTCCGAGTACATTTTTGCAAGCCTGGCCTGGGCGTACCGGGTTGAAAAAGAGCTCAGCATCTCTTTTAGCAATTTGTTGGGTGTCCGGCTTTCCGGGTCAATGGGGCGGGACCGGACAATCATCAGGGACAAAGGATGCTGAAACCGCCGGCACCGTTTAACCTCCCTGTAAAGATCTTCCGTATCCGTGGTATCATAGAGTCGCGGCGCCAGGCCTATCTGCTGAAATGTCAGGCTGGCAATGGTCTCTTCAAAATCGGCCACCATTTTGCCGATGGTTCTGGCAAAATAATAGGTAATGCCAATGCAGCAGATTTCCATGATGGTAATGGGCAGGTTCCGATCGAAAATCAGATAACCCAATGCCAGTTTCTGCATGAAAAACAATACCACCAGGATCAGAATAAACAATTTTTCCGATATCAGGTCAAGAATTTTGGGCAAAAACAAAACCAGAACAGCGATCAGGGGGATATAAATATACACAAAACTTGCCATATTCACCTGTTCTGCCAGCCGCTCCATATTGAAAAATACCACCAGCCAGAAGAGGAATGCACAGATCCACGCACGCAGTTTTATCATGTAATTATCCTTTTTTCACCCATGGGTCTTTATCAGGGTCAAGATCATAATAATAATTTATGCAGGTTATTGGCAAAGACTTGTCGATCCTTTTGATTCAGGGGCGGAGGACCTTGGGTTTCGATTCCGGTTGCCCTGAAAGATTCCATTAAGTCCCTTACATATAAACGGGAGGTAATATTCTCCTTTGAATAAAGCTCTCCCCGGGGATTTAGGGCAAACGCCCCTTTCCCTACAACTTCGGCTGCCAGAGGAATGTCACTTGTGATCACCAAATCCCCTTCTTTCACCTGTTTTGCGATCTCATGGTCTGCCACATCAAAACCAGACCCCACCCGGAGAAACCGGATAAAAGGAGAGGCGGGTATTTTAAGGGATTGGTTGGCCACAAGTGTTACTTTTGTACGGGTTCTGTCGGCCGCCCGGTACAAAATCTCTTTGATCACCGCAGGACATGCATCTGCATCCACCCATATCTCCATTCCATGCCCCTTAACGCCATGTATCGTTTATGATATCGCCTTGTCTGGGTATAATACGAGTCCCGGCCAAATATCAAGGAATAAAAACACCAGGCCCAGTTGCAATCACCCGAAAGGTCTTGATATCGCTGCTGCCCGCTTTTATCAGAATACGACCACAGATCAACCCCGGTTTGTTAAATTTATATCTGTTCGACCTGGGGTGTCCCATAATAAAGAAAAGGCCTTTTGCTGATGCAAAAGGCCTTTTCTTTATTAGAATCCCATTGGCAGATTAGTTGCCGGCCATCATGGCCGCCACATCTTCTTTTGGGGTGGTGATGGGTTTAATGTCAAATTTTTCAACCAGGGCTGTCGCAACTCCCTGTGACAAAAATCCCGGCAGGGTGGGCCCAAGACGGATACCTTTCACTCCCAGTGACAGAAGTGCCAACAGCACCAGGACCGCCTTTTGTTCATACCAGGCAATATCAAATGAAATGGGAAGGTCATTGATATCGGCCAGTCCAAAGGCCTTTTGAAGTTCCATGGCCACAACGGCCAAAGAATATGAATCATTGCATTGACCGGCATCCAATACCCGTGGAATCCCCCCGATATCGCCAAGATCCAGCTTGATAAATTTGTATTTTGCACAACCGGCCGTCAGGATGACCGTGTCTTTGGGCAAAGCCTTGGCAACTTCTGTATAATAATCCCTTGTTTTGTGCCGGCCGTCACAGCCGCCCATGACAATAAAGCGTTTGATGGCACCTGATTTCACCGCTGCAATTATTTTATCTGCAAGGGCCATCACCTGGCTGTGGCCAAACCCGCCGATGATCTCACCTTTTTCAAGTTCCTGGGGAGGATCACAGGTTTTGGCCATCTCAATGAGGGCTGAAAAATCTTTTTTACCGCCTTTCGGCCTGTCCGGAATATGGGGAAGCCCGTCAAACCCAACCGCACCCGTGGTGAACAATTTCCCCTTGTACGCTTCCTTGGGGGGCACAAGACAATTGGAGGTAAACAATACCGGCCCGTTGAATTTGGCCATATCTTCTTTTTGGAGCCACCAGGCGCTGCCGTAATTGCCGAAAAGATGGGCGTATTTTTTAAGTTTGGGGTAATAATGGGCCGGCAGCATCTCACTATGGGTATACACATCAATTCCCTGACCCTTGGTTTGTTCCAGCAGTTCTTCAAGGTCCACAAGATCATGACCCGTAATGAGGATTCCCGGATTTTTCCCCACCCCGATATTCACATGGGTGATTTCAGGGGTTCCATAGGCCTTTGTATTGGCTTCGTCCAGAAGGGCCATTGTTTTAACCCCCATTTGCCCGGTCTTGATAACCAGATCAAGCAAGTCCTCCTGGGATTTAGCATCGTCGACCAGAGCTGCAAGGGCTTCCATTAAAAATTCAAAAACCTCCTGACAGGATTTTGTGATCTGATAGGCATGTTCCGCATAGGCGGACATACCTTTGAGCCCATACAAAACTATGGCCTTGAGAGAGCGTTCATCTTCATTTTTTATCTCCAACCACCCCCCGGACCCACTGGCAGCTTTTACCAGAATCGCCGGGTCATCTGCCGGCACCCAGGTAGCACACTCGGGAACCTGTAAAGAAAAATCTTTGCCGTTTTTTTGTTTGTATGCGGCTAAAAACTGTTTTTTCAGCCCCTCCCTGATCCCTATGCCCTTGTTGATGAACCCGATAAAATCCGCCCGGTCGAAATTGGCATTGGTAATGGTTGAAAAAAGCCCCTTTGCAACAAAAAAACCTGCCCCATTATCGTAGATCCCCACTTCTTTCGCCTTGGCCCCCCAAACGGAAATACCTTTTAATCCCCAGATAAACAGATCCTGAAGATCGGCAACTTCAGCCGATTTTCCACACATCCCCTGCTTCATGGAGCAGCCCTGATTTTTCATTGTTTCCTGGCATTGATGGCAAAACATCTTCGTCCCCCTTTATTGTTAAGTTCTTTGACAATATCGCTTTGCTGTTTCGGCCCACTTAAATTTGCGGTTGGATATGGATGAGAAAAGATACAAACACCATTTTGAAATCATATAACATTCCATCCAAATTGTATAGACAAAACACTGCCGCTGTTGGCCTTTTCAGGGGGGCATTAATATTCATCTTGCTTTTCAAAGGATTCTCATATCTAATATGCGGTTCCCATATGATTTTTATGATAACGCCTATAAATAAAGATGATCCGCCATGTTCAAACGGCATTTTAAAGAAACTATCCTCCTGGCCCTGCCCATGATTGTGGGGCAGATCGGCCAGTTGTCCATGTCAATTGCCGACAATGTCATGGTAGGCCGGGTGGGAACAGATGCCTTGGCAGCCGCAGCCATCGGCAATGCCCTGTTTATGCTGGTAATGGTGGTGGGATTCGGCATTTCCATGGCCATAACCCCCCTGACGGCCATGGCCGCGGGTGCAAGAAGGGATACGGACTGCGGGGTGATTTTACGCCAGGGGCTGATTGTGAATCTTTTATCCGGAGTGCTCCTGTGCGTTGTGACCCTTGTTGGGGCGGAATCCATCCGGTTTTTCCACCAGCCCGAAACCATTGTGGAACCGGCCATTCTTTATATGCAGGTACTGGGGTTTTCCATGCTGCCCCTGATGCTCTTCCAGTCCTTCCGCCAGTTTGCCGAAGGTGTGAGCTTTTTAAAACCGGCCATGGTCATCACCCTTTTGGCCAACCTGGTCAATATCGCTGTCAACTGGATCTTTATTTACGGAAACCTTGGAGCTCCGGCCCTGGGGGTTATTGGAGCCGGTCTCGCCACTTTTTTCTCCCGGACCTTCATGGCACTATCGCTGATGTGGGTGATCATGACCGCCCCTTCACTCAAACGGTTTGATCCCTCTTTGCGATACCGGAAAATTGATATCCTCCTGATGAAAACACTATTGAAAATCGGCATCCCGGGTGCCTGCCAATACTTTTTTGAAGTGTCTGCCTTTACCGCCTCTGCCGTCATTGTCGGATGGATGGGCACCCAGGCCCTGGCTGCCCACCAGATTGCCCTGAACCTGGCTTCCATTTCCTTTATGGTGGCCATGGGTATCGCAGGCGCAGGCACCATCCGGGTAAGCCATGCCCTGGGCAGGGATTCGGCCCGGGATGTTCGAACCGCCGGATTTTCAGCCGTCCTTCTCTGTGCCGGTTTCATGGCCACATCAGGCCTTGTCTTTGTCCTGTTCCGGGAGTCTTTGCCCATGTTTTACGTGTCTGACATGGAGGTGACAAAAATGGCAGCCTCCCTGCTGGTGATTGTGGCTTTTTTCCAGATATCCGACGGAACCCAGTCCGTGGGCCTGGGTATATTGCGGGGAATCACGGACATGAAAATCCCCACCCTCATCACCCTGACCGCCTATTGGGTCATTGGTCTGCCATCGGGGTATGTTCTGGCCTTCCACTTTGATTTGGGGATTTATGGGGTCTGGTACGGGTTGTTGATCGGCCTGACAGCCTCGGCTCTCCTGATGATGCTCAGGTTCAATGTCAAAACAAAAAAATAATCATAACCGCTTTCCCGGGGGCTTGCCCGGCCTAGGAAACCATCTTTTCCATATCCAGTTCCCCCAGCCGCTCTTTGGGAATATAATTCAAATAGATCGTGTCTTCCTTGTCCATAAACAGATCCAGCAATTCCGGGTCAAAGGATTTCCCCCGCTCTTCTTCCATGATCCGGACGGCCTTGCCAAGGGGGATGGCCTTGCGATAGGGCCGGTCCGAGGTAATGGCATCCCAGACATCGGCAATGGTGGCGATCCTGGCTTCGAGGGGAATGGCCTTGCCCCTGGCGTTGCTGGGATAGCCTGTGCCGTCCCATTTTTCCTGGTGGTAATAAGCAATATTGACGGCCACAGGGGCGATTTTAAGTTTGGACAAAATATGCTTACCGATCAACGGATGTTCCTTGATATGCTCAAATTCCTCATCCGTCAGTTTCCCGGGCTTATTGAGCACCTCGTCCTTGATGCCGATCTTCCCCACATCATGGACAATGGTCCCCATATAGATATCATGAATCCTGTCCCGGGACAGGGAAAGTTTGCAGGCTATATCCCGGGCATAGTTTGCCACCCGTTCTACATGGCCGCCGGTATAGGGGTCCTTGGATTCAATGGCCGAAGCAAGCACCGTTAAAAACACCTCCAATTGCTCCCGTCTTGTCTTTTCCCGCTCCAGCTTGTGGAGACTGATGACATTTTTGACCCTTGCCTGGAGTTCCAGGTGGTGGAAGGGCTTGGTGAGAAAATCGTCCGCCCCCATCTGCAGAGATTTGATACGGTCCTCCTGCTCTGAAAGGGAGGTGATGATGATCACCGGGATATTGGTGGTCTGTTTATGGTCCCTGATATTTTTCAAAAGTGAAAAACCGTCCATGACCGGCATCATGATATCCGAGATCACAAGGTCGGGCATTGTTTTTTTGATGGTGTCCCAGGCCAGCTTGCCGTCCGGTGCCATGTAAAGGGTATATCCATTTAGCGCCCGTCCCAGAAACTCCCGTATCCCCTCATTGTCTTCTGCCAGAACGATGGTGCCCCTGGGATTTTCCGCCTCGATTTTTTTCACATATCCCTGGCCTGACAGGTTATTGTTGTGCAAATCAATCCGGACGATATCACTGGCATCAATCCGGGCCAGGTCTTCATCCCGCCGGTCTTTTCCCCTGCGCTCCTCAAAGGGGACGGCTGAATTTTTTTTTCGCCGCTCGGTTTTGCGTCTCTCTCTGGTGGCTGCAGGTTCTTTTTTTTCAAGGTCCCGGGGCAGCCTGACGGTAAAACAGGTGCCCTGGTTTTCGATGCTGGATACCGATATACTTCCATACAGCTTTTCAACAGATTCCTTGACAATGGCAAGTCCGAGGCCTGCTCCTTCGTACAGCCGGGTTCGAGAACTGTCCCCCTGCTGAAACCGGTTGAAAATGGTTTCCATAACCGCAGGCGACATGCCCACTCCCGTATCTTTGACCTCAATGCTGATATGCTCCTCGCTGGTTGAAAGCGTTACGGAGATCTCTCCCATTTCCGTGAATTTATAGGCATTCCGGATCAAATTGTTTAAAATATCCGTAAGCTTTCCCTTGTCCATATAAAGGTCTTGAACCGGCAGGTCGGAATAATAGGCCAGATCGATCCGGTTTGCCTCTGTCAATCCCCTGAAACTGGAAACAATCTGAAAGATATAGGTGTCCACATTCATCCGGGTCAATGCAAGGGTATCCATTCCGGCATCAAATTTAGAGATCTTGAGCAATTCATTGATTTTATGGGTTAATGAAAGGGTTTGCACCCTGATTTTTTCCATGATCCCCAGGAAGCTTTCCGGAATATGCCCTGCCTCCCCTTCCCGCACATAATCGGCCCACCCCCGGATAAGGGTGAGCGGGGTGCGCAATTCATGGGTGACATTGGCAATAAACTCTTTTTTGGCATTGGCTGACTTTTCCAGGGCATCCACTAAATTTCTCAGTTCAAATGTTTTTTGGGCCACCCGCTTTTCAAGGGTCAGGTTCAAAGTGAGAAAATGGGAAAGGACAAAAATAAAAATCGAGAAGGTAATGAAAAACACCCCAAAGGGATATAATTGAAGGGGAAGCTGTTCAACCAGAGCCGGGTAGTTCAAAAGATAATCAACGCCTGAAAAGGAAAATACCAGGGTGGACAGAAAAAAGAATTTCAATTGGGTCTTTTTTACGGAATCTGTTTCCTGTTTGTGAAAACTGACCAGTACATAGGTGCTGCGGGCCATGAGATATCCCACCATCAAAAGATATGCCCCGTGGAGAACATTCGCCCGTGGATAATATCCAAACCAGTATAGATGGGCTCCTTGGATGAAAAGATCCGTGGTCCACAGGCTGACCAGGAACCCGAAACACACACAATAGAGTATGAAAATATCTTTTTTACCAATTTTCAGGTAATGGGCCACGGTTTCATAACCACTCAGGGGAAGAAAAATAATACCCGAATACCCAATTTTGCAGATCAGGCCTGCATATTCGCTGTTGTTGGATATGAACAGAACCACCCATGAAAACTGCCAGAAAAAGGTGATACAGCACAGCCTTAAAAAAAGCCTGCGAACGTCTCCCTTGGACAGATAATAGCCTGCGATCCCCAGAGACAAGGATACAATGGCGGCAAACAATGGCAGCACTGCGCTCAGATAGGGCATACCCTTATTCCTTTATTTCATGGTAAAAATTTAAGAGTCCCAAAAAATTTTCAGGAATGCGCATGACCCTTCCCTTTTCACTGACCAGACAAATTCTTTGATACCCCTCCCCAACCATCTTTCCCGTGGCCTTGTTCTTAAATAGTATCTCCAGTCTGCAGGTGGCGGCCTTTATTTCGGAAGTGGTCAATTCCACCACCAGGGTTTCTCCGAAATAGGCGTTGCTGATGAACCGGTGGTAGGTATCCACGGTCACCAGGCGGAGGCTCCCATTGGCCATTAATTGGTGCAGGTTGGGCACATTGGCCAATAAAAATTTTTCCCTGACAACTCCCTGGTATTCGATAAAATTGCTGAAGTATACATTGCCGAACGCATTGGTATTTTTCAGGGTGACCATGACCTCTGTTTTAAACACCCGTTCTTTGCCATAAATTTTTAAGGCCTGGATCTGCTTTTCAACATATTGGGTGAACAGATCTTCCTTGGCGTCTTTAATGTCAAGGAATCTGAACCCGACACCTGAGCTGTTATGCCAAAGGGGTTCGCATTCCATTTTGATGGTCTTGAATTCACTGATTTTTAACTCAAGCAGAAAAGGCTCCGTGGGAATTTCACTTTCCAGTTTCAGAAAACCGCCTGAGGTGGAAATATTTTCAATGATTCCTGTTTGGTTGTCCAGCACAGCTTTGATTTTTTTTTGAACGCGTTGGTCTCTGGTTTTTCTCATTGTCGTCATTTTCGCTCTCCAATTCAATAAAAAAACAAGACCCATAAGCTTCATTAAAGCAAACTGGTATCTGTTTCACCACTCACCCCAGTAAACTACACCTATTCAGATTTTTAAATAAAAGTAAAGAAGTTAGATATTTTTTCTCTTAAAAAGAAGGAAATTAATCGTCTGCCGTGAAAAAAGTTTCTCCAGTCCCTCTTTTTTTGCACCGGTCACGCCAAGGCATCCTGGAAACCGCTTTTTGGAAGATTGCAATAATTGGGATCTAGTGTAAAAAGATAATTTTAAAAACCAGATGATGACTATTGATGGCAAAAATGATAGATAGACTTGAATTTAAAAAAAAGGGCACTTGCTGAAACAAGATGCCGGTATAAACTTTTTAATTTAATGAATATGAGATCATAAAAATGGAAAGATTTTTGGTGATTATTGTTTCCGCTGCCATTGGAACCGGTTTTTTCCTATGGTTTTCCAAGGCTGTTAAAAAACAACCCCTGCAGGAATACATCCTGTCGCACCAATGGCTGCTGCACCCGAATGCAATTTGCTATTGGCGCACGGCCATGGCTGCCCTGGGATTTTTCCTCTATTTTTTCAGCCCTTATCAATCCATTGCCATCTTTATCTTCACCTTTGCCGCAATCCTTGATGGTGTGGACGGTGTTGTGGCAAGGGAATGCAACCTGGGCTCCCGCCTGGGAGAATGGCTTGATCCCATGTGTGACAAATTGACCTATTTGCCGCCATTGATTGGGTTTGCCCATGCCGGAATCCTGTCCATGGAACTTATATGGATACTTGTGGTCATTGAACTTCTGGGCCAGTTTTTTGCCCGGCGGATTCTGGCCTGGATCAACTTCTCCGGGGCTGCCAATAATTTTGGAAAAATAAAGGCCATTATCTGCTTTGGCCTTGTTATTTTATGTGCATTGATGGATCAAAACAAAGGACTGGTAAATATTGCCGATGCTGTGCTCATGGCCTGCATTATCCTTTCAGGCGCATCTGTGGTATTTAAATTTATCCCCAACCGGCTCTATGCCGATATCCTTTCCGCGCTTAATTTTTGCTGCGGCGTGACCAGCCTTATCCTGACCTACCATTATTATTTTGCCTGGGCAATTTGTATCATCATCATCGGACAATTGTTTGACCTGTTTGATGGGCGCATGGCCCTAAAGCATGGCGGAACCAAATATGGTCCATATCTGGATGATATTGCCGATTTTGTCAGCTTTGGCCTGGCACCCGCCTATGTGATTGTACAAAAAGGCGGATCCTTGGCATGGATCTTCGGTGGTTTTTTCATCCTCGGTGTGGCATTTCGCCTCATCCGGTTTATCGCCATGGACAAAGGCAGAACCGACCTGCCCGAGGGCATATTCAACGGCCTCCCCAGTCCTGCGGGATCCTTGATTGTTCTGGGGGCATCTCTTATTGCACCACCGGGCATATTGTGGGGACTGACCGGTTTGTCCATCGGCTTAATGGTGAGTCATATCCGGTTTGCCCACTTTGGACGGGTGATCCTGAAGCATACCCCAAAGCCCGTATTTTTTCTGATCAGTGCATCCATTATCATAACCCTTGCCTATATTTTTAAAACAAAAAATGTCCAGATGTTTGGCTATCTGATTCTGGGCTCTGTTTTTGTCTATATGATTGCAGGCAGGAAATGGATTCCCCAGAAGTAACCGTCTTTGAGACCCTGAAAAAACACCAACAAAAAACCATAGGGCGCCGCCCTCTCTTTCAGGCCTGCGCCCCACCTCTTCCACACCCGGATGAGGATAAGCTGCCGCCTCCGCCTCCCGTAAAGCCACATTCTCACCGCCGGTTTTGATCCTGTCCTTTTTTCTGTCCACCACCGTGATATAGCGGTCCTGGTCCAGAACGCCCAGATCCCCCGAGTGAAACCATCCGCCCGACATGGCGGCCTTATAGACTGAAATATTCTTCAGGATCAACCCGATGTCCGGGCATTGATCTTGATATCTCTCCTTTTTTGTACCTCTTTTGTTGCCGATTATATGCTCCGGAGCCCTTGCCTCAATCTTACTTTTCGATTCGCCCTTGGTGAAGGATAAATAATACTTACTTACCTTTTTTAGGGTGCCCAGGATACTCTTGCTGGGTCAGGCAAGGGCCTATTTTTTATTCTTTTTCACGTATTAAGGAGGTCGCAAATGTCCAAAACCATTTTAAAAAAAATTTTCCCCCGCTGCATGAAATTTGCTCCCAAATCACTTGGGTACCCATTGTTCCGACGAATGATGAAAATCCCGGACCTGCCGGACAATTTAAGCTTTGGAATTGCCCGGACGAAGGCGGATCTGGATGCTGCTTTTTCACTGCTGTATGATGCCTATTTAAAGGAAAACATCACAGCGCCCATGCCTTCCAAACGACGGATTACCCTTTTCCATTGTCTCCCGTCAACCACCACTCTGGTTGCAAAACGCAACAAAGAGGTTATCGCAACAATTTCCATTATCCGGGACGGGATATTCGGCATCCCAGCCCAGGATCTTGTTGATTTAACCCGATTCCGTGTTCCCGGAAAGCGGATGGCCGAAGTGTCGTCACTGGCGATGCGAAATGATTTGCAGGGGCAGTCTAGTGGGGTGATGTTCTACCTTACAAAATACCTGATCAAATACAGCCGGGAATGCTTTGGTGTCGACCGATTTATTATCGCGGTTCATCCGAAACGGATCCCCTTGTATGAAGGCATCTTTTTGTTTGTCCCCCTGCACAAAAGACAGATCAAAGGGTATGGATTTGCCAATAATGCACCTGCCATCATTGCAACCCAAAACCTTGAAACCGCAGAAGCCCGATTCAAGCAGATTTATGGCGCAACCCCCCTGCATCGGAATCTGTATGAATTTCTTTTCCGGACATTCAGCACCAGGGAAAAAGCCTGCATGGAATTTCCAAAACGAAAATACGTTTCCATATCAGACCCGGTAATGACGCCGGATTTGATGGACTATTTTTTTAACAGGGTTGCCTGTCTGTTTGCCTCACTTTCGGACAGACAACTCCAGCAGCTGTCGTCTGTCTATGCCCACCCCCAATTCATAACGGTATTGCCCCGGCCCAAAGGGGGTTTTGGCACCCCCGAAAGTGATCCAGGCTATGACATGAAGTGTTACGGGCTTGTTTATCCGGAAAATACCCCCATGCCGGTTTTTATGACCGTGCTGAATGTCTCAAAAATGGGAATGCGGATGCACGCAGATGTCCTTTTGCCCCAAAAAACCAGGCCTCGCTTTTTCATCGTGGTGGGACACCATCGGGTGGCTGCGGTGAAAGGAGAGTGCCTTTCGTCCCGGGGCCCCCTTCATTGGATCAAATTTTACCGGGTGGACGCCAATTGGGAAGGCTTTATCCAATACCAGGAATACCGGCATCTTCTGGTCCCAACCAAAGAAGAAACGCCCATAGTGGCAGCCTCTTAACCCCAAACAACAAGGAGACCTAAGATGAATTCAAAACAAACCATGGTACGAGAAATGAAACTATTTGAATTTTATAAACAACGGATTTGGCCCTTTCAAAGAGTTCTGGTTCGCCGATATCTAACGCCCCGGTGCGAAAAATGTTTTCTTCCGGAAACCTATTCGCCGCTGATCCATGGGATCTGCGGCCACTGCCGAACCCATGAACCGAAAAGGAACACCTTGACCCATAAAGAACAGGACAGGATGCAGGATGAATTCGATTTTCTGATAAGGACGGCCATGGGGTCAGGAAACAGGCGCTATCATGTGCTGGTTCTTTTCAGTGGCGGAAAGGACAGCAGCTATCTTTTGCATCACATGGCAGAGCGGTATAAAGGGATACGAATACTTGCCCTGACCGTGGACAATACCTTTATGAGCCCCATTGCCATGGAGAATGTCAATGCCATTATCAAAAAGTTGGGCATTGACCATACGATTGTTCGACCCTGTGCAGGCACCATGGAAAAAATGTTCCGGTATGCCTTTACCCATTTGAACGAACACGGCTGCGCAGGAACAGTGGATCAGTTTGACGGAGATTTTTTTAGTGATGTGGCCAGAAATATTGCAGCCCAAATGGATATCCCCTATGTCCTGTGCGGGTTGTCCCGGGATCAGGTGGCCCACGTACTCGGCCTTGACACCTTCATAACGAGCCGTCAGGCGGAAGCAAAAAAACGGGAAACCGTCGCCGGGATACGCCTGGCGGATATATTTGATGCCCATGAACTGCGCCATTGGTGGAACGGCCCCGCATGGCCCCTTGAAAAAAGACCCCAAATGCTGTTTCCCTTTTACATCTGGAATCTATCGGAGTCCTTCATAAAAAACCAGGTACTGACGCTGAACCTTATGCCCAGGGGAGATGAAAGCCCCCTTGTCACCAACAACAGCCTGGTTCCCCTCATGGGGGTGGTGGACATGATACGCCTGGGCTATTCGTCCTTTGAACCGGAATTTGCCCGCATGGTTCGAGAGGGGAAAACCAACCGCAAAGAATGGTTGTATACCTTTGAAACCCTTGAGTATGCGGCAAGAACCGGCCGTTTGCTGGGAAAATCCATTGATGGGGTTTTGAAACGATTGTCTTTGACAAGAACGGATCTGGGCATAAAAGGAGGCAATAATGATTGATAAAATAACAAACAACCTGGACACCATCCCCCGGTTATTGACACACCGGGTCGCACAGACCCCCCATGCCATTGCCTTTATGGAAAAGCAGGCCAATGCCTGGAAGGGGATTTCATGGCAACAATTTTATGGCAAGGCAACCCGTCTTGCCCGTAAATTTGTCATTTCAGGGGTAAAACCCGGCGATGGGCTGGCCATCCTCATGGCCAACTCCATTGCCTGGGAGATTGTACAGCACGCGGGGTTCATGGCCGGTTGCGTTGTGATCGGCCTGGATCAGAAAGATCCCCCGGAACGACTTGCCCGGACGATACACATGGCCCGGATAAGGGTCCTGGCCATTCAGAGCCCGAAAATGCTGGAAAAAATTCCACCGGCCCTGTTCACTTCCCTGAAGCTTGTGCTGGTCGGAAACGGCCTAAAAACCATAAAGCGGCATGGCCGGATGAAAGGGCTTTCAGACCCTAAGGCAGGCCCCAAAAGGCTTCCCCGGATTGAAAAAACCCAGTGTGCGACCCTGTTGTTTACATCCGGGACCACGGGTGCTCCCAAAGCAATCCCCTATGACCACGATCAACTGGCAGAAGCGGTCAAGGCCATTTCCTTACAGATTCAGGACTTGCCGGACCAGGCCCATTCAGCCTGCTGGCTTCCGTTGTCCAGCCCCTTCCAGCGAATGATCAATTATTGCGGTCTGCTGATGAACCATCAAACATTTATGGTCCCGGACTCTGCCACACTCATGGCGGATGTTCAGGAAATTGCCCCCCATTTCATGGCGGCCGTACCAAGATTTTATGAAAAAATTTATGAGACGCTCTCCGGTCAAACCATAGAACATCCCATCCCGGGACCCCGGACGCTTTTTGGAAAGAATCTTCGCTTTTTCATCAGCGGTTCTGCACCCCTTTCCTGCAGCCTTTTGGAAAAATTCCATGCAGGGGGCTGGCGGATATTGGAATCCTACGGGGTAAGTGAGAATATCGTTCCCATGAGCATGAATACGCTCACGGCATATCAATTGGGAACCGTCGGCAAACCATTGCCCCAGAATACCGTCAAAATAGCCAGGGACGGAGAGGTGCTGGTAAAAGGGATCGGGGTGGCCCGGAAAGGGGTTTGTCTGACACATGACGGGTATCTTAAAACAGGAGATGCCGGAGCCATTGATGAAAACGGATATTTACGGCTGACCGGAAGAAAGTCAGATGAATTCAAACTATCAACCGGCCGCAGGATATCCCCTCTGGTGATTGAATCCAGGTTAACCCGGATCAGAAGTGTGGACCATGCCGTAATTGAAGGGGCCCGCCATAAATACATCGTTGCCCTGTTGGCCATTTCCCTTGACGCCTGGCAGAAACTTTGCCGCATTCACGGGTCTGAAAAAAGGCTTAGACACTTTATCCGGCAGGAAATTGACCGGGTTACCCAGAACCTGCCCGCCCACTTCAGGCCGGTTGCCTTTGGTGTCATCCACACTCCTTTTTCCGTGGAAACAGGAGAGTTGACGCAAAATTTTAAAGTCCGGCGCAACCATGTACTGGATGCCTATCGCACCCAATTTAACGCGCTGCACAAAGGAGAATGATCCCATGAAACATTATCTTCTTACCGGTGCCACCGGTGTTGTCGGAAGTGCCGTGTTCCGGCGCCTGATAAAAAGCGGCCAGCGGGTAACCCTTCTGGTCCGGGCGGATTCAGAAACCCATTTAACAGAGCGATTCAAGGAGCTGCTAGCATATTGTGAACTGCCGGACCAACCCAGGTCAAGGGTTTGCCCCATAAAGGCAGACCTATACCAGCCCGGGTTTGCCCTGGCCCCTGACCAATATCGGATGCTGCTTTGCCGGGTGACCCATATCCTCCATTGTGCCGGGAATGTGACCATGGGCCTTCCAGAAGAAATTGCCCGGAAACAGACCATGGCAATGACAAAAAATATCGTCTCCCTGATGGAAAGGAGCCGCCATGTAAAAAAAATGGAATATGTCTCCACCGTGGGCGTTGCCGGGTATACGCCCAATGGCATCTGCGAAAAATGGATCACAGATGATCTTCGGGTGTTCCGCAATTCATATGAGGCGGCCAAGGCCTGTGCAGAAACTTATCTCCGGGAAAAAATAAAACAGGTACTGAACATCACGGTGCATCGGCCCAGCATGGTTGTGGGAGATTCTACCACTGGTAAAAATATCCATTTCCAGGTATTTTACTATCTGTGTGAATTTTTGAGCGGAAGTGCTACATTGGGCTTTCTTCCGGACCTGGGAGGGATGTATCTGGATGTGGTCCCCTCTGATTATGTTGCCGATCTGATTTACTGGGCCAGCTGCCAGGACCAGGACCTGCCCCGGGTCCTCCATGCTAGTGCAGGACCGGCAGGAAGCATCGACCTGAACCAGCTTTCGGAACGGGTCCGTAAACTTTATCTGAAAAACGGGCGCATCCTGCCCAAAAGCAAAAGGATACCCATACCCTTGTATCTGCTGTGTGTGGCCCTTATCAAATGGGGGGCTTCCAAACAGGCAAGAAAGTCGTTGAACACCCTGCCTTTTTTCCTGGCCTATCTTAAAATGCCCCAGCATTTTATCAACACCCGGACCCGCAGGATAGCAGCAGCAGGTGGGATCGCCCTGCCTGAAATTGACGGGTATCTTGAACCCGTGTTGCAGTATTACCTTGAAAAAAAGAAAAACAAGCGGCTTCTCACCGCCAAACGGCCCTAACGGGCGGGGCCGGCCCAAAAAAGAGTCTGTGAATCAGATCCGGGGCTGGCCCCCCCCAAAAAGTTCGGGATGGGACTGCTCAACACCCCGGACCAGCCGGTTGACCCCTTCAATCAATAGGTCATCCCCATACAAGGCAAAGCAGAGGCGCATATGGGACCTTAATCCTTGTGAACAGGAAAAAAGACTGCCGGGGTAAAAATCCACGTTCCGGGTCTGGGCGGTTTTCCTCAAGGCAGTGGTATCGATTTTGTCGGGAAATTTAAGCCAGATAAAATAACCGCCTTGGGGAGCCTGAAACGTGACGGTTTCCGGCAGATCCGCCCGTAATTGCCGGCATAAAACCCCTGCCCTGTGGGCGTAAACCTGTTTTAAATGATGGATATGTGCCGAAAGATCTCCCTTTTGGATCACCCGGCTGACAATCTCGGAGGTAAACGGATTAAGCCCGCCCCCGCTCTGCAGCAGGCCTGACCGGGATATGGTTTTCACCCGATCGGCGCTTGTGTGAATCCACCCCAGCCGCAACCCCGGGGCCAGAATTTTTGAAAAGGAGCCCAGGGCAATCACGGGGAATTGGGATTCATACACCCCCAGGGAAGGCGGTGGTGTGCCGGTATAATTGAGGAAATGGTAAACCTCATCTGCCACCACCAGCAAATTTTTGCAGGCAGATATCCGCGCCAGCTCCTGTCTTCTTTGGACGGAAAGGGTAACACCCGACGGATTCTGATAAAAGGGAATGGTGTACAAAAAAGCTGGCGCCATGGTTTCAAGCATTTCTTCCAATACCTTTGTCACAAGCCCGTTTTCATCCACAGGGACAGGGACCAGGTTCAGGTGATGATCGGCAAAGATCTTAAGGGCCAGAAAATAGCTGGGTTCCTCCACCAATACCGTATCTCCGGGTTTGGAAAACAGGGTACAGATCAGGTCCAGGGCCTGGGAGTTTCCATTGGTAATGAGCAGCTGATCCGGACCCACCGATCTGTGATCCGGGCCGTTTAGGGATTGTTGCCCGTTCAGAAACGCTGCCAGCGACTCTCTGAAGCTATGGTTTCCCCTGGTTTCCCCATAGGCAAGAAAAGACCCTTCGCCACGGCCCAGGCAATGGGCAGCGGCTGTTTCCAATTCCTTTACCGGCAGCAGCGAGGGGCTGGGCTGGCCCACCCCCAAATGAATCATATCCGGTGCAAGCCGGATCTGGGGCAATTGTAAATTTTCCAAAACGCGTCCCCTCTACAAGCCTTCCGGGCCGATCAGGCGGGAGGCAATTCCCACGGGTCCCTTAATCTGATGTTCATTCAACATGATGGTTTCTGTCTGCTTCCAGGCCCCAACGTCAATGACGCCGATTCGGATGCCCTTATCGGGTTTGATCAATTGTCTTGTGGCAGCCAATTGCTTTTGCTGAATATCATCCGGGGTCTGGGTGTCTTTTTTTTTCACTGATGCCAAAACCTGTGCCTCATTAAGCGGATCCATGGCCGCTTCCCATGCAGAAAGCAAGGCCTTTAAAAAAATTTTTACCCGTTCGGGGTGGGTCTGGATCATTTTCCCCGAGGTCACAATGGAGTTGGCCACAAAGTTCACCCCAAACTGGGACGGGTTGAAAAAATAGACAGCCTCACCTTCCCTGCTCAATTGATCCGCAAGGATCACTCCCTGGGAATTTTTGTATACCGGCCAGACATCCACCTTTTTTTTCAAAAACGGGGTAAAATCAAACCGCACCCCGGACAGCCGGACATCTTTTTCGCCAAGCCCGGCACGGGCCAGAAGGGTTCGCATGATGGTTTCATCATTGCCCCCAAAGGTGATGCCGATATGCCGGCCTTTCAAATCCTCAAGCATTTTAATTTCAGGCCGGTCCGCCCGGTAAATCCATTGCATGGGGTTGACCTGGAAGAGCTGTGCCAGAACCACCACATCCGCCCCCTTGTCCAGGGCCCGGATCACCTGGTCTGCCGAGGCCACCCCAAAATCGGCATATCCCAGTTCCAATTCATTGATGGCATTTTTTTCAGGACTGCCCTCCTTGACGGTCACATCCAGCCCGGCTGCCTTAAAATATCCCTGGTCTGCAGCCAGGATATCCCCGGCCACACTGGTGTTGAACAGCCATTTGAGACGATAATTCAATTTGATGGCCTCGGCCCGAACAGGCGAAACACAAAAAAGAACAAAAATAACCAGTATCGCGGCCGACCATTGCCGATACACCCATGGTTTGACGCTCATAGCAATTCTCCTCCCTTTGGGGCAGACCACTTTGTTTTTACCAGTTCCCCCAGGGTTTCAAGCATCCCCTGGTAAACGGAGATAATGATACCGATATAAAACAGGGCCGTAAGAATCCCGGCCAGGTCGCTCTGGTAAAGGGCGATGCGGATACTATACCCGATACCGGCATTGGCGGCAATGAATTCTGCCACAATGGTTCCTGCCATGGCCAGGGTGGCGCTACCGGCAATAACCGTGGTCAGTTTGCTTAAATTTTCAAAGGCCCGAATCTTGACCTCCAATTGCCACCGCATCCTTCCCGTGGCAATATAAAAATGTTCAATATCCTTTACCGGCACGGCCATCACCCCCAGCACCGACAGCAGCAGCGGAAAATAACAGATCATGGAGGCAATGAGAAGCCGGGAGAGAAACCCGTCTCCCAGAAGGATAAAAATAATCGGGGCCAGGGCCACAATGGGGTAGGCCTGGATATTATAGGCCATGACCTTGATGAAGGACCCGGCCCAGGAGGATTTGCGGCCCAGAATCCCCACGGTAAACGCCATGGCAATGGAGATGATCTGGCCGAAAATTGTCACGGACAGGGTATTTAAGACATCCAAAAAATAGCCGCCCGAAACCCGGCCAAAGGTCGAAAGAATCAGGGAAACGCCGGGAATCACATAATCGGAAAGACCCAGGGCCTGTTTAATGCCCAAGAGACCGACCAGGCCCAGGCAATAGACGATCAAAAATTGATATATGCGTCTAAAAAGCATCCATGATCTCCAGCATTGTGGCATCAAAGGACCGTTTATCAAGGGTATACCCCTGGCAATAATCCCTGCCTTTCACCATAAAACTTCCCTTTTGTTTGACAGGCTCGCTCAACACAAGGATATCCTTACAGAACTTGGCCACTTCCATGAGGTTGTGTGAAATATAGAGAAACATTTTTTTCGGAAAAAGCGCTTTTATGGCCAGAATAATGTTTTCCCGCAGGGCTTCGTCCACATTTGCCAGGCTCTCGTCCATGATCAGCAAATCAAATTCCTGGAGCAGGTAGCGGATAAGGTTCATGCGGTTCTGCTGCCCCATGGACAGCTGTGCGAAGCGAGCGTCCAGAACCGGAGCCAGCTTGAAAATGTTAATGAGTTCTTGTTTCAGGGCCTCTTTGCCGGCCGGGCAGACCTTGTCCAGATGACTGCCGGTGCTGGACCAGCCCGGCAGTCGTTCCTGGTTATAGGAATACAGGATGGTCTCCATGCCGGGTGCTAGTATCCGGCTGTCCGGTTGGTCTTTCTGACTGACCACTAGTTTTGCCAGGGAGGTCTTGCCCACCCCGGACGGCCCGAAGACCGCGTTAAAACCTGGCCCTGCCATGGAAAAGCAAAGATTATCAATGACCGCAACCTCGGATTCAGGATATGTATATTTCAGACCATTGCACTCAAGACGCATGGGCAACTCCAATGAAGTGATACCGGCAATTTTCCTCTTACCCTTACAGGGTTATGCCCTAAAAATCAATCCTGTTATGGATCTGCCAGGGCCAACGCATGTAATTTATAGAGGTATAGTTGTCCATGATACCTGCAACCCGCCCAGGGCCGGGCAAGGGGGATTCCATTAAATCTTTGGTCCTCGTCCTTGAGGACCAAAGAAGCGGACCTGGCCGCGGCCTTTGTCGTCCTGACGCCACGCCCAGCCACGCCATTCCAACCCCTT
>VMSR01000125.1 GCA_013792075.1 Desulfobacula sp. | reverse complement strand
TCCATGCCCACGCCCCTGCCGGACACATCCGTTACTTCTTTTGCCAATGAAAAACCTGCCAGGAAAATCAATTCCATCTTGTTTTTTTCAGACATATCCGCAACCTGCTGTTCTGTAACCAGGCCTTTTTCAATGGCGGATGCTGCAATTTTATCCGGGTACAGACCTTTTCCATCATCTGAAATGACAAGGTTAACCTGGCCGGCATCATGGAATGCTTTTAATACAATGGTACCGGTGGGATTTTTACCCATTTGTTCTCTTTCCAGCGGGAGTTCAATCCCATGGTCAACAGAGTTGCGGATCAAGTGGGTCAAAGGATCATTTATGGCTTCCAGAATGGTTTTGTCCAGCTCGACATCCTTACCTTCAATTTCAAGTTCAATGGATTTGCCAAGCTGCTGGGAAAGATCCCTTACCACCCTTGTAAACTTGTTCAGAATATTGGATATGGGTTGCATCCTGGTTCTCATGATCGCTTCCTGAAGTTCTGAGGTGATCATGTCTATGCGCTGGCCGGAGACCTCTGTCGCCTTTGCATTGGAAGAGCTGATTCCCTGGAGCAATTGGTTTCGGCTTAGGACCAGTTCCCCTGCGAGGTTCATCAGGGTATCAAGGAGCCCTACATTTACCCTCAGGGAGGTCTGGGGCTTTCCACTGATCAAAAGGTCTTTTTCACCCGCCTTCTCCTTGGCTGCTTCGTTTGCCACTGGTGCTGCCGCAATCGGGGCTTTGGCTTTTTGTGCGGCAGGCTCAGTGCTTACCGCCTTGGGTGTTGCCTTTATTGTTTGGGGTTTGACTTGAACCTGGGATGCATCTCTCGCCGGCATGGGCATGGGTTGGGGATCTGCTTTGACAACAGTGGATGCAACAATCATCTTATCTGTAATGGCGTGGATATATCGTTTGTTGATATCAAAAAGGGTTTCAGCCATATCATACTCAATGATTGAGGCAAAAAGGACTTGAAAAGGAATCCTGGCCGGGCTGGTGGTACTGGCGAGTGTGCCGACCGAGTCAAAGTCAATCCGTGAATCGACAATGGTCCCGGTTTTTTCTAAGTTGTTCAACACTTCTATTGGGTTTTTTTCTTTCCGCTGGATATCATTGATCAGATCATATTCGACCAGAAAAAGATTTTTCCCTTCGGATTTATATTTTTCGATTTCATACAGGGATACTTGCTGAAAAATTCTACCATCCTGAAGCATGATATCCACTATTTTGGAGACGGTGTCCTGTTTTTCTTCCGGCAGAGATGATTTCGTTATACTCTCCAGTGCGGCGATATGACCCGAGACATCCACATCATTACTGGTATCAATGTTTTTTAATAGGTTTTCCAGTTCGTCAAATCCTTTTAAAAGAACGCTGATCCTGTTTGAAGTCGGCACAAGTTCACTATTTCGAATTAGACCCAGTACATTTTCAAGGTGATGGGCAAGATCTTTAATGGTGGTAAGTCCCATAAATCCGGCACCGCCTTTGACAGAATGGGCTGCCCTAAAGACATTGTTCACTAGATCCAGGTCTATGTTTTCTCCGCCTTCCTCAATGGTCAAAAGGTCCGTTTCAATATCACCCAGATGATCCAATGATTCTTCAATATACATTTGTAGGGTTTCGTCGTCTTCAAACATATTAAGTCTCCCGAAAGGTTTGTCTTCGAAATGGCAAAAAAATTCCAATACGGATAATTTACAGAAAAGAGAATGGAAAGTCAAACTAAGAATCGGTAACAGGCTGTTGGGAATCAATTTTCCGAATGATATCGTTGGGGGAAAAAGAATGTGTCAGTCCAATGACTGCCTGTGTGTTTGGTTGGGCATTTTCAATGGGAGTTTGATCTGGGGCGGATAATTCCACTATATCAGATTCCAGAGCAGGACCATTGGGCGATAGAACCTCGACCCGATCCCTGATATTGATTTTATTCCTTATTTCAACCAGATAGCGGCCTTCCCCATAACATTTCAAAATTTTGCCAATAAAGCTGTGGATTTTTCCCTGATGGCTGTTCCCGTAATTGGGAGATTGTTCTTCAGAATTGCCAAAATAAAAGCCCGTACAATAGGCCCTGTGAAAAACCTGGAAAAGTTCTTTTCGCCATTCTTCCTTGACAGCATAGGTCCCTGAATCCATTGCGTAGGCGTCGATGGCATTACGATAGGTTTTTACCACCGAGGCCAGATAGTTGATGCCTTTCATCCTGCCTTCAATTTTTAATGAAGAAATTCCGGCATTGATCAATTCGGGAATATGGTCAATCATGCACAGGTCTTTTGAGTTGAACATATATGTCCCCCTGGAATCCTCTTCCACTGGATGGAATTCATTGGGACGTAATTCTTCAACCACCGCATACTTCCATCGGCAGGGATGGCTGCAAAGCCCCCTGTTGCTGTCCCGATTGGTCAAGAAATTGCTTAGCAGGCATCTGCCGGAATATGAAATACACATGGCGCCATGGATAAATGTTTCGGTTTCTATCTCTGTGTTTTCAACGATCGTCTTGATTTCATTCAAAGACAATTCCCTGGCCAGGTTTACCCGGGTAATATTCAG
>VMSR01000113.1 GCA_013792075.1 Desulfobacula sp. | reverse complement strand
ATGGCGCCGGCTCCAAATTTACAAATAATTATGCAGAGAAATAAGATAAGTCTTTAATATACCATGTCAATAATCATATTAATAATGATAATTTTTGATCTTCGTCAAACCCCAAATCAAACAAAGTTCCTATAAACTGCCTTTACTTGAAAGAGCACCGCTGATTTTGTCGTTAATCCGGGTGGCCCCATAAAGAGACTTTCCCATGGCCTTGAAAATAGATTCAAGCACATGATGCTCGTTTACGCCATAATATGCATTTATATGGAGATTAAATCCGCCCTTAACACAGAATGCCTGGAAAAATTCCTTGGCGATATAGGCATCAAACGAACCGGTTGACTTCAAATCATCTGGAAAATGATATACAAGATAGGGACGGTTGGACAAATCCATGGTCACACGGGACAATGCTTCATCCATGGGAACACAGCTGTCGCCGAATCTGAAGATCCGTTCCTTTCCTTCAAGGGCTTCACTGAGGGCCTGACCAAGAACCAGTCCGACATCTTCTACGGTATGGTGTAAATCTACCTGAATATCCCCCTTTGCCAGGACCTTAAGATCAAAGAACCCATGAACACTAAAGGCTGTCAGCATGTGATCAAAGAACGGAATTTCCGTAGAAATATCGGCTTTTCCAGTACCATCCAAATCCAATTGTATTTCAATTTGGGTTTCTGTTGTCTTTCTGGAAACATATGCTTTTCGGCTCATAAGATCATCCTTGAAACTGGAAGCAATCGGTTTAATGTCCACCATTTCTCGCCCCAAAAATATCTGAACGAATCTTGTTAAGGTACAATTAAATTATGAATATGTCAATTTGAATTTTAATAATACATCCTTTCTGTAAATGTAGGATGGCAAAAATATGAATATTTTTAGGTAGATGCTTGTAATTTGTGATGACAACCCTTATAGTTAGGGGTATAAAAAAAATATTGAATTCAGTAAGACAAAGACATGCCATGAACATAAATACCACGACATATAATACCTATTCGCCTTACAAAGGGCAGGGTGAAACTTCTTTGAACCCTTCTGCAGGCTTGGCTGAAACCCGTGATATCCCTGGCCAGTCCAGCACTGCAGGCAACACGACGCCCCCATCATCCGTTCGGCAGGATTCCAGACCCAATCCTGCCACAGAAACAGAAGAGACCCAGGCCGGCAACGCCAAGGAAAAACAGCCGCAAACTGCCACTGAAAATCAGCTTACCCAGGCAGAACTGCAACTGGTATCTGAGCTCAAACAGATAGATTCAGAGGTCAGAGGTCATGAGATGGCCCATATCACCGCCGGAGGCAGCCTTATTACCTCGGGGGCCAGTTTTACATACAAACGAGGGCCTGACGGACAAAAGTATGCCGTGGCAGGAGAAGTCGGCATAGACACCGCACCTGTACCCGGTGATCCACAAGCCACCCTGGAAAAAATGCGACAGGTTAAAAGCTCGGCCATGGCACCTGCAAGTCCCTCCTCCCAAGATCTGAAAGTAGCCTCCAGGGCCACTACCATGGCATCAAAGGCGCTTTCAGAGCTGACCATTCTGCGGGCAAAAGAACAGGCAGAAACCAACGAAACCCAGGCTTTTGGAAACCTGAAACAGGCGTCTGACGCCTATACCAAAGTGAATCATCTCCCGGAAAAAAACACCGGCACCTTCAGACTGGCTGTCTGATTCTTTTTTCCCCTCCAGCCTCTTTATTTGATCAATTTTACCATCTGTTTAAACCCCTCTCCACCGGCTTCCTGCATCAGCTCAAAAAGAATCATTTCCAGGCTGGTAATCTGTCCTCCTGACTGGGTCAGGCGCTGAAGCCCTATTTCTTTATTCTCTTTTGTCCTGGAAGAGACGCAATCAGCAGCCACCTGGACCTGATACCCTTGACTGAGCAGGTCATATCCGGTCTGATACACGCAGATATGGGTTTCAATACCTGTCAGCAACACCTGGTTCCGGCCAAGTGCCTTGAATTTTTTTTTAAATTCAGGCTCTTTCCAGCATGAAAAAGAAAATTTTTCAATGGGGTTCTCTCCTTCCATCAAACAAGAAATCTGTTCAATGGTTGGCCCGAGCTTGGAAGGGATTTGTTCCAGCCAGAGGATAGGAACGTTCAGTATTTTCATTCCTTTTATCATTAGCTCAAGTGAATTGAACAATTTGTCTTTTTCGTGCATCAATTGCGCCAACTGTCCCTGTACATCCACAAGAAGCATCACCGAATTATCAATTGTAAACACGACACACCTCCGTTACAATTATGCATAAACAAAAATTATATATCCGGTTTTTTCCAGACCGGACATGCCGATTTTCTATTGTTTAAGTACCAGTTCAGCCGTAAAAGACAAGCATTTTTATCTCTGCCCGAAAACAATTGTACTCCATGACAATTTTTGTTATTCTGAATGACAATTAAAGGCCATTTTTTGTCAAAAAAATGCACATGGTAAAATTGAAAAACTCCGGCTTGCCCATAAGGGCGGCTGCTCCCACATGGATATGACGGTGTGCACACTTCTTGCTTAGAATACCTATGATTGTATTTTTTTACTTTTTTGGAGCAACCATTATGGCTTTATCCATACAAAATAATGTATCGGCCTTGCGGGCTTTTTCAACACAGGTTTCAGTGAGTGCCAATAATGTGGCCAATTCGCTTTCCGATGATTTTAAAACAAGCAGAGCGCTCAACACCCAGGGGAAAGACCAACAGGTAACCGCTACCATTACAAAGACCCCCTCTCCAGGTCCCCTTGTGGAGGATCCTTTAAAAAATGATGGTTCTCTTAAGGAATTATCAAATACAGATATTGCAAAAGAACTTGTGCAGCAGATTTCATCCGGCCATGGATTCAATGCAAACGCCAAAACCATACAAACCCATGAAGAAACCATCGGGTCTTTGCTTGATTTGATTGGATAAAAATCCATGACCCGGTTGATTCATATTTTTCTGATTTTTGTCTTTGGATTTTACCTGTCGGGGTGTGCCGGACTTGGGACAGACTATGAAACCCCTGTTGTCAGCATCACCTCTTTTAAAGCCATCCCCGGGGAAGGCATTGTTCCCGGATTTGAAATCGGGCTGCGCATTGTTAACCCCAATCGGTCTGCCCTTGATTTAAAAGGTATTTCCTATTCAATTACCCTTGAAGGCCGTAAGATTCTGACCGGTGTTTCCAATAAACTGCCAACAATTGAGGCCTATGGCCAGGGGGATGTTTTATTAGAAGCTTCGGTGGATTTTTTTAATAGTATTGGATTTTTTTCAGACCTTGCCAAAAACCGGAAACAAGAGCGTTTTACATACAGTCTGGATGGAAAACTTGATGTGGGCGCTTTGCATCCGATTATCCGGGTAAGCAAAAAGGGACACCTTTTTCTGTTTGACTCCCAACAAAATCAATAGATGAAACACACCATCCCCAGGATTATACTTTTTCTTTTTTTCATTCTTTTGACGGGATGCGGCCTTCAAAAGCACCAAAAACCAACATCCCATATTCCGCCTGAAGCAAAGGACAAGGCACAGCTAATTGAAACCTTGCCCCAAAACCTGTCAGACAGAAGACAAACCATAGTCCGCCACGCCATATACAACCTTGGCCAACCCTATGTATGGGGCGGTAACTCGCCCAGTTCCGGATTTGACTGCAGCGGCCTTGTTTTTTATACCCATGGAAAAGCCGGCCTCCGAATTCCGAGAACCGCCCGGGAGCAATTCAGGAAAGGAGACCCCATATCAAGGAAGGCAATTGTCCCGGGTGATCTTATCTTTTTCACTTCCCCGGAAAAAAAATCAGATCTTCATGTGGGTATCTTCATCGGAAATGCGCAATTTATCCATGCACCCGGCCGCGGTCGTCTTGTAAGCCTTTCAAGTCTTATGAACCGCTATTTTAACCAGCACTTCAAAGGGGCCAGATCCTATCTGATGGATACCTCCGAATAAATAGGATGGTAAAAAAGTCCGGCCAGGAGAACTGAAAAGCAAAAACAATGATGGGAATCCCTTTCAGGGAGAGACTATTTCTGAATTGACATGGGGACCATGAGTCTGATAGTATCCCCTGCAATATCAACTATTTTAAATAGGATACTCTCAAATTCCATCATGAAAAAGCTTCTCCTTATTCTAATGGTCATTTTTCTGGCCGCTGATCTGAACGCCAAATCCAATATCTATCCCTCCTTGCCCCTGGACAAAGATCCCAGAACAGTCCGCCCCTTGAAAGAGCTTGTTGACAACGGACTTCAACAACAACTTGAAGAGATTGTACTCCGCAACCCTTCCTGGCGAAAAATAATCCGCAATAAAAAGATGACCATTGGACTTGTAGACCTGACAGACCCTTCCAATGCATTGTTTGCCGAAGTAAACGGTAATGAGATGATGTACGCGGCCAGCCTCCCCAAATTGGCCATCCTTTTAACCGCATTTCATTGTTTTGAAAAAAAACTTCTTCGGCAGACACCCGAAATCATGGAAGACCTGAATCTGATGATCCGAAAATCCAATAACCCGGCTGCCACCCGTATGATCGAACGGGTGACCATGAAACGGATACAGGAAGTCATGTGCATGAAGGAATATGAATTTTATGATGAGGCATCCGGCGGAGGCCTCTGGGTCGGGAAAAAATATGCCAAAACCGGGAAAAGGATGCCCGAACCCTTCAAAGGGCTGAGCCATGCCGCCACCGCCTCCCAGGTCTGCCGATTTTATTATCTTTTGGCCATGGGCAATCTTATCAACAAAGAGCGGAGCCGGGAAATGCTCGAAATCCTCGTCAACCCAGGGATAGAGCACAAATTTGTCAAAGCGCTTCATCAAATGGTTCCCCAGGCTACCATCTTCAGAAAATCCGGCACATGGAAAACCTGGCATTCGGATTCGGTTATGGTGTGGGGCCCTGAATGGCGGCGGTATATTGCCGTCGCCCTGGTTGACAATCAGAATGGTGAGGCCATTCTTCGAAAACTCATTCCTGAATTGGAAATCGTTCTCAAACGAAACGCTGCGCATATGAAAACCAGGAACCTGCGGCTGACTGCCTACCAGCCCGAAAACCGCTCCAGTTATTGAACCCCCTATGATCCTCCCCAAAAAACATCAGAGATGGCAGCAACCCATCTTTGATCTTATGGCAAGGTTTCTGGATATCCGTGAAGGAGAAATCCATAGATCCGTTTGGATGTTTGGGTATATTTTATTGTTCATCACCGCCCTGATGATCGTCAAGCCGGTGAGCAATGCCCTTTTCATCAATCAGTTCGGTGCCAGGCAACTTCCCTTTGCTTACATGCTCACGGCCTTTTTTGCAATCACCTTTTCCTCTGTTTATTCCTTGCTGCTCAAGCGGATACCCCTGGACCGCCTGATGAAAGCGACCCTATTTTCCGCCATTTTTCTATTGATGATATTCTGGGTATTTCTCCACTTCCAATGGATTAAAGGAATTTTCCTCTACCTTTTCTTTGTATGGGTGGGTCTGTTTGCCCTGATCTGCGCCTCGCAATTCTGGGTAGCGGCCGGGGTGTTCTTCAATGTCAGGGAAGCCAAACGTCTGTTTGGACCCATTGCCTCAGGCGCTATTATAGGGGGGATACTTGGCGGCTATATCACCAAGATCCTGGCCCCTTCCTGGGGAAGTGAAAACCTCATGGTGATTTCCATTGTCTGCCTTTTCCTGTGCATCCTGATCATGGAAAATCTGTGGAAAACCCAAGGAGAACCGGAATTTAGATCCGACCCCAGGCCCTTTGATCCGGCTGACCTGAAAAATCCTTTGTTTCAGATCCTCAACTCCAGACATTTGACTTTTCTGGCTGCAATACTGGGGCTCAGCGTCATTGTCTCCCGGCTGGTGGATTACCAGTTTAATGTCATTGTCTCGGCAAATATCAGCGACAAAGACCAACTGGCCGCTTTTTTAGGGTTCTGGATGTCCAATCTCAATTTTATATCTCTTATGGTTCAGCTTTTTTTCACCAGAAAGATCGTGGAAATTCTCGGTGTCGGCTCTTCCTTGTTCTTTCTTCCGGCAGCTGTTTTGACAGGTGCCATGCTTACCCTGATTCACCCTGTGCTATGGACAGCCGTGGCGATAAAACTTGGCGAGGGCGGATTTAAAAATTCTCTGAACAAATCCGGAATGGAGCTTTTGTTTCTGCCCATTCCCCTTTCCATCAAGAACCAGGCCAAAACCTTTATTGACATTTTTGTGGACAGTGCCGCAAGCGGAATTGGCGGCCTTATTCTGGTGGTCCTGGTCTTTGGCACAAACATTCCACCTGCCGGTATCAGCCTGGTTATTCTTCTGCTGGTGGCCGTCTGGTTTTTCCTTATTCGCCGGGTTAAAAAAGAATATGTTCAATCCTTCAGAAAAAAATTTGAACTCAAGCCGAATACAACAGGGCAGCCACTGGGGCCAATCCTGGACAGCAAAGAGGTGATCTTAAGAATAATCAAGGCTCTTGAGGACCCCGACGACAGGGAAGTTGTCAATACCCTCCGAAAGATCGCACACTTTCACACCGAAAAACTGGCCCCCTGCTTTGTCAAACTCCTGGACCGCACAAACGCCCAAATCCAGACCGAGGCCCTCAGGCAATTGTATTTCTCCAAAAAATCCAAGGTGACTGAACAGGCCAGGACCCTGACCCGATCCGGCGACCTTTCCCTGAAGACCGAGGCAATCCGGTATCTGTTTCACAATGCACAAGAGCGATACCATTGCATGAAAATTTTTCTGGAAGACCCTGACTTTCGCATCCGTGGGGCGGCCCTGCTCTGTCTGGTAAGGGAAGCCCGCAAAAACAGAGCCCTTAAGGATATGTTCCAGCCTGAACGACTCATTGAAGAAACCCTGCTCAATGTCAAAAAATTGTCTGATCCCGACCAGGTTGTTTTCACCAAAAAAATCTGCATCCAGGCTGTCAGTACTGCTGATATTTATCCATTGTATTCCTATCTTTACATTCTCATGGAAGATCCGGAACAGGAGGTGGTCATTGCGGCAATTCTTGGGGCCGGTCAAACCCAGCATCCAGACTTCATCCGGGTGCTTCTCCCCTTCCTCAGCCGGAAACCTGTTTTGCGGGAGGCTGCCGTCCGTGCACTTACCAGCTACGGCACACAGGCACTGGACCTGCTTGGCCATTGTCTTTCCAACACCTATCTGGCCTATAATATCCGTAAACACCTGCCCGAGGTCATTGCCGCTTCGGAAAGCCAAAAAGCGGTGGATATTCTTGCCCGCCATCTCAGACAGCAGGACCTTGGCCTCCGATATGAGGTGATCCGCGCCCTGAACCGGCTGAGAATCAAGTCAAGCACCCTTTTGTTCGACAAAGCAGGCGTTGTTTTGAGTATTAAGAATGAAGCCAGGGATTATATGGACATGCTCATGATTCTCTACTCCCAGAAACAGCTGGAGCCCGACCCTGTATCCATCAAAAATCATCCCGGAATTTCAAAGGCCAGAGAGCAGTTAATCCAGGCCCTCGAAAACCGGCTAGATGCCAGCCTCGAAAGGATGTTCAGACTTCTTGGCCTGAAATACCCACCCGTTGAAATGTACAGTGCCTACCAGGGAATCCGAAGCCAGGACAGGGAAATGCGCTTAAGTGTCATGGAATTTTTAGACAATATCCTGGATATGAACCTTAAAAACGCCCTCATGCCGATCATTGAAACCGGAAATATTCTGGCGGGCGAAACCAGCCCCCTTCCGGGCAAAAATATCCCAGAAGAATTCGACTCCTATGTCTCCCTCCTCCAGAGTCATGATGATTATCTCAAGGAAAAAACCCTGCGCCTGCTATCGTTTTTTTCTGATGACCGGTATATTCCCCACATGGCAGACCTGCTCAACAGCCAGTCCCGGGGGGTAAGGGACATGGCGCGGTTTGCCCTTGAAAAAACAGGACGGTTCCGCCTAAGCCCTCGATCCCGTAGGAAAACCTTAATTCAATTGTCCCGACGCCACTGAACAAAGAAAGATAGTTAAACAAAGATCTGTTGCGTTACGGCAACGATTTCATCAAGGCCTCTATCTGGGTTGCCAGGGTTTGATGGTCCACGGCTGAATTTTTTTTCAGGACATTGGACATGAGGGCCACCATGTACACCCTGGCATCCGGGTGCTCCACAATAACAACCGAATTCATGACATTGTCCTGGTTGCCCATATACTTTTTGCAGGTAAAACCCGGTTCAGGCTTGCACCGGTAGAGGCTGCCGGATTTAAAGTAAACTGCGGCCCTGTTCAGGGAGGGTGAAGACCCATAGCGGATCCGCCTGGCGGTGGTGTACATCAGGCGCTTGATTTCAAGGCTGGACCAGGGATCAACAATCTTGCCCTGTTCCATGGCCACCAGATACTTGAGAAGGCCAAAGGGGGAGGCCGAGCTGTCCCCTTCGCCCGGAATCTTCTTTTGCCCCTGGCGTGTGAAAAGATTGCCCAGATGAAATTCCTGCCGTGAAATCCCTGCGGCCAGTAAGGGTTCATTCACCACTGCGGCCCCCAGGGCCAGAAGCGTCTGTTTGGGAGTGGTTGCAAAAAAAACATCCTCTTCCTGGCGGGATGGTGGATAGGTACTGCCGAAATGACGCATGAGAACCAGCTCCTTCCAAAGAATGGAAGCCGCGGCATTGGCACTGGCTGAAATCATGTGATCTGCCCACTCGTAAAGGGAAAATTCATCCGCCTGCTGGGTTGGCCGGCTGGAAAAAGCCCCTGTGTCCGGGGAAAAAATAGGGATGCTGTGGTGATCGGTCTCGATCCAGGGTCCGGCAACCACCTTCCTTTGTTTGAGCAGTTGATTGCGCTTTTCCACAGAATCCGGAAAAAGGCGTTGGAGCTCATTGAACAATCCGGCTGCAACGGCAAGCTTGCCAATACTTCCCACCGGGAACCTGCGGTCGGCTTGTCTCAGGGCAAGTCTGGGCTGATGGCCCGGGGAAATATCCAGTACGGCAATGGAATAGCTCTCATCCCGATTGGGAAAAAGGGCTTCGATTTGCTTCTGAAGCGTTTTGTCCCTCAGGGGGGCAATATTTGAAAAATCGAGTTTTCCAGCCCCTTGATTGAGAACAATGGCTTCCAGACCCAGACCGGCACCGGGTAAAAGGCGAGGCCCCGGGATTTTCCCGGACATGATCTGCTCCAACCGCACCAGGCGGCGGATACCTGAATAATCGAAACCGTCAAGGGGGTAGGCAGATACTGTCTGGGCCGGGAGGGTGAGACAAAACACCCCCAACAGATACCACAAAAAACGTTTCATTCTTCTCTCCCTTCTCCGGAAGGGTTTCAGGGCAAAAGCCCCTGTCCCATTAAAATCGTTTGGGGGGCAGACTGGGTTTTATCCAGATTGATCAGATAGTTCATGCTTGCAGCGCGTTTGTTTTCAACAAAGGGACGGACCTGGAACAGACGCATGGACCCATTGATAAACCCAAGCTCTATATCAAAGGGCCCCTTCCCTTCTATGCCGGGTGTATCCGGCAGGAGACTGCGGACGGTTTTGACAAGATCCCGGATCTGCAAGCGCTCCTCCTGGTTCAGGATGGGCTGGTCCAACAACTGGAATTTTTTTTCTATGCCGCCTGTGGCGGGCAGCTGGGTGCTGCGGGTTTCCCTGGAGGGGTATAGCAAAATATCCGTGCCCGACTCAGTCAGAAGATAGGTTTCAGCGGCCTGGCCGTCCACTGCCCCGCCGACCCCTCGGCTGAAGGCAACTGTTATGTCCTGGGCCTGGTTGGAGATGATCCCGTGGGTAATCACCACACCGGACTTGTCAACATTCACCGAAGGCAGCAGCAGAATGGATGGAAACACATTTTCAGGATTTTCCAAATATTTCTGGCGCCACAGATAACTTCTTTCGCCATAGGGAGACGCCCAAACATCCCTGATACCCTGGAACAAGCTTTCTTTTTCCAGAACATTAAACAAGGTCAAGTTCAGACCCGCCCCTGTAAATCCCTGGATATCCTCCATATTGGTATCGCTTCGTATAAAAACCGGTACACTGCCCAAAGGTCCGCCTAAAACACTTTCAAACATAGTGGACACACGGGCTTCAAATCCCGGTAAAAAAGGCATGGTGCTAATGGCGTCCTTCAGCTGGGCAAGTTTTTCCAAAAGGTCTGCCTCACTTTCGGATGGCGTTGAAAGGGCCTGGGTCAAAAACTGCCAATAGGTGATCTCCCGTCCGGGCATAACCTGGTTCATATGCCCCCGGAAAATACCAAATGGGATCACCATGCCATCCACCACCCGGTCCGGGAACAAAAACTTGAGCTGACCCAGATTGGCGGCTTTCGGGCCGCAGATCCTGCCGGAATCCGAAGCCCGGATCTGGCTCAAGGGAATCAGATCGTTCTGGGCCAGGTTAATTTTTTCCACCGGAACCATGAACAATGCATTTTCCCTTTTCCGGCTCTGGACCAGACCTTTTTCCACTTCCGTAAGCTGGCTATCCTGTTTGAGAACCACTGATCCCAAAGGAGAAACTGCATAGAACATCTGCTGCCCGGAATAGGCCATAAGGCGGTCCAGGTTTTCAGAAGAGAGTGTAGCGTTGGGAATCCCAAGGTTTCTTGCCAGAAGCTGAATATGGGAAACAAGGTTCCCTTCGGAAACACTGAGCATGCCGGCCACAGGTCTGAGCGCCGACGGAATGGTTTTGAACCCGTAAATCTTTTTGGAATCCATTTCCGGTATGCTGGCACCGGAGGCAACGACTTCAAAAATGCCGTTGGCAATACCGGGATTTAACCCCCTCACCCCGGAAGTCTGGACGCCGTCGGGCAGCTGATGGGACACACCGGCTGCGGTCTGGACAAAATGGGTCAATCTTCCTACAGCTTCGCCCAGGGGCAGAAGAAGCGAGGACCGAATCCTGTCATCCACAAAGTCATTGGCCTTGGGCTCAAAACTGGAATACAATGTTATTTCAGGCAAGTAGGTATACTGGATCATCAGGGTGCCCCAGTCCACCATGCGGCGGATTTGTTCGGCCTTAAGCTGGAATTGCCTGAAGTCTATGGCAAGGGACGGATCTTTTGTCTCCTGGTCTTTGAGACCATGGGATCTGGCCACCTCCCATTCCCAGGTTTCCATATACCCGCAGCCTGCCGCAGCCTTTACCAGTATCCCGCACTTTTCCACAAGTTCGCCCAGGGTTTGGGGCTGCCAGCTGTCAATTGAGGAAAACAGCGTCTGCTCGAGCTCCAGGGAAAAATTCATCAGGGACAATCTCAAATCAGGCCGGACCACAGAAATCTGATTGCGTATCTCCATAAGCAGGTCGGCCATGAGCCCATAGGAAGGAGCGCCCAAAGCCATCTTGCCGGCAGGATCAAGATTGGCCTCCATGACCACCCCCAGGGATTTTATGGCGTCTGACAGCTCCGGAATCTGGGCAAT
Organism: Desulfobacula sp.; assembly: GCA_013792075.1. Taxonomy (GTDB): domain Bacteria; phylum Desulfobacterota; class Desulfobacteria; order Desulfobacterales; family Desulfobacteraceae; genus NBML01. The sequence continues at coordinate 7,652 of VMSR01000113.1, read as the reverse complement.
TTTCCCGGACATTCGTTTTTGAAGACGATGGGCAGGGGGAATCGCATAAACAGCGTCAATGGTTTCCACAAGCGTCTTGATCAACCCTAGCTGATTTTCATCCAGCAAATCGGCATTTTTTTCGGCAAAGGCCCTGACACTTTGGGCATCTTCTGAATCCGGACGGCCATGGATTTTCACCCGCAGGGGCATAAAAATAGAAAGCTGCTCGGACAGGGTCTTGGAAATAACGCGGATGGAACTAAGGCGTTTTTGATCCTGACCTGTATGGGGAATTGTTCGGCAGGCCTCCCGAACCTGGAAAAATTGACGGGTCAATGCCTCCGGATCGGTCAACAGCCATTTTAAAAATGAATTCCCCCAGGCGGTTTCATCTTCGGCCTGGAGTGCGCCCCGATAATAACGGGCCTGGCGGTAAATCCAGCCCTCATCTGCCTGGAAGAGGTATTGGACCAGGGCATACTGCTTGAGCCGGGTCTGATGGCCAACCGCATCCCAGACCCGTTCGTTGGAAGAACCGGCAAGAACCAGGTCCAGATAGAGTTGCCGGTCTTGTTCAAGCCTTGCCACCCTGTCTTTGAGCATCCCGTGCTGGAGCCCGCCGGGAGACTCGCAGCGTTCTCCCGCAGAAAGGACCTGGCCATTGGGGCAGAACCATTTAATGGCCTGGAACGGCCCCCGGGGATCCTTTTTCATGGCCTGGATCAACCCTGTCATCTCTTTTTCCGGCTGGGCCTGGGCAGGTACGAACAGGACAAGACTTGAAAAGACTGTCCAAAAGAATAAAAAAATCCCTGCCTTCCTGTAAAAACTGCTCACCAATGAACCTCCTGAAAAATTATTTTTTCCATGATATGATCTTGAATAAATTATTGCCAACCTTAATCGCAAGACGAAAAAAAGTCAATGTTCCGGTCAGAAGAAGACCCTATCTTTTTTTATAAATTATAATTATTATCCACCTGAAACCAGTGGGCCGGTTTTGCCAGGCCAGACTTTGAATCTTCACAGGAGATCCAGTATATGAGAAAACGTCAGAAAGAAGCTATTTTGGTCGCCTTTCTTCGGGAAAAGGAAAAATACGAAAAACTGGCAGAATATATTGTTCAATTCATCAGGGATGACCCTTCTTCGCCAAAGGAGAACCTTCATACAATTCTTTACCGCATCAAAGAAAAAAAAAGGCTCATAGAAAAAATAGATGAAGAAAACAAACGCGTAGGGGATGGTGTTTCCCCTATCTCACAGAAAAATTTTCAGGCAAAAATAGATGATTTGCTCGGCATCAGGCTCATCTGTCTTCGCCTTTCGGATATTGACAGGGTCAAAGCCTATCTTGGACTGCTGGCAGATGAGAAAATTATTCGGTTCATCCGAAACCCCGACCACAAAAGATCCTTTGTTTTGCCGGTGGACCCGGGGGAAACAATACCAGAGGGCCTCCATCTTCGATATAGCGGGTATTCATCCATTCACTACCAGATAGCCCTGGGGGAAAATTCCGATGCACCGGATGAACTGAAAAAGCTTCAGGTTGAATTTCAATTGCGGACAATTCTTGAAGAAGCCTGGGGCGAGATCGACCACAAATACAGATATGCGTTCAGCCGGAGCGGTGTTGCGCTTCCCGAGCATATACACACCGGGTTCTACAATTTGAGCGCCTACCTTCAGGCAGCCGCTCTCCAGGCAGAACACCTCTGCCGGCAGACAGAAGCCTTTCAGCTCTTGGTAGCCCGGAAAACAAAAGCAAAGCATATTCCCAAGGAAAAATCGATCCCGACAACATTGCCCCCGACATTCCCCGATCTCATGGAACTGACCTTTGGCTTTAAACCAACGGTCCGAACCATCATATATCTTCTCAAACGGCTTGATGAAGTCGGTTATGCAGAGCAGCCCCAGACCGTTTTTAAAAAAGTTTTCACACAAGAACGGTTACAGGAATTCAGGACTATTTTCAAGGAAGTGCTCAACCGGGAGCCGTTTAAGGATAAAAACAAAAGAAATGTGGATGCCATAAATGCAGTTAACTTTGCATTGTCCTACGAGATCCAGGGCAATAGGGTTGCCATGGAGGGATTGCGTTCCATTCTGGGAAGGAAAAAAAAGCGTTCCCGGTAAATGGCAATATAGGGACTTCAGCAAAATGGAATGACTGGGAAGCATTCTTTGATCGGAATTTTTAATAATCGGCCATAAAATTTGAATGATAGTTTACCCCACAACCCGGCCGGTCAATGGTGGACTGGCACTTCGCTAAATCCCAATCGATCGTCCTGACCGATTGGGAAGCGGAAAGGGACTGTTCTTTCTCTCCTGATGCCCAGTCCCTTTGACGCCGCTCCGACCAGCCACCCATTAAGCGGCCTAGTGACCTTTGATAAACTTGGGCTATCAATCTCAAAAATTCTGAACAGGGAATATCAGAATTTTCATTTACTCTAAACACCACCTCTATATTAGTAGTTTGAATGTAAAAACATGACCGGCAATTCAACCACGGGCTTGTAAAGTTGAATTGAAATTTTGAAATTGGGAAAAAGGCAGATACCAGATATGGGGTTGCGCAAAAATTGTCAGAACTGAGTCCTATGAATGCCAGCGGCGATCTGAAAATCCAAGCTCAAAATGATCCTGTATAGATATCGTTTTCGGTTTTACTTTTAGGCATTTTGTCATAAGGGGTATGTTATTTCGATAATATGATTTTTGTTGCGATATCCCTTAATTTTGTTGTCCCGGCTCCCGGCCTGGGTCTTGCTATTAATTTGGGGTTGAGTTACCCTTTACAGGTTCTCATGTTACAGGTTCTCATGAATTTTCCTTAAGGAGGTCCAGATCATGGCTGAATGCGAATATTTCAAGCTGTCCAAGCTGTCCCTGAGCGTAAAGAAACGAGTTTTTGACCGAAAACCAAAAAAGCTCCCATTAGGGTGGTGCACCCACCAAGAATCTAAACATGCTAAAAAATATGTCTTAAAATGCAATGGAGATACGAACTCTGATTTCTGCCAAATCGATATGAAGTAGATCATGCTATTATTTTCTCTGAATTTACCAAAATGTGATGTATATATTGGTACCTTTAAAAATAATTGATGGTGTGAATTTGTGAGAGATTTTTAATCTGTCTCACACAGATTCACAGCTCAATTATTTTTGAATAACAGTTTCATTTTTCCATCATATTTAAAATTGAGCACAGAATGATTTTTTATTATAAAAGGGGAAGCTCCCCCTCAATAAGAACCATCCGAATTAAATCGGTGATATGTTGATAAGATCAATCTGCAAAAAGCAGTTGAAAAAGATTGAGGAGGAACTCCACTACGGATCTTTTTTCCCTCCAGTTCGAAACTTCTGAAGTAGGATTAATCATGAGCTTCCGGTTGAGCAAAAATAATGATTTCGTTGGCGTACAACCGATTAGACATTGGACTGACAGCAAAATCAGATGCCATCTGTTCACATGTGTGGCGGCTATGACTTATCTTCGCAGGCTTGAACTCAAGCTGGCTTCATCAGGAATCGTCAGGACGGCGGAAGATATTATGGCGGATATGAAGCATCTTCATTCAATCCTGAGTTTCCAGAAAGGAGCAAGGCTGCCGAGCCGTCGTCTTGAGACTCCGAGTAAGACCCAAGCTGAAGTCCTATCGGTCTTTGGATGTCAGATTGATGAGAGTGGGGTCTTACAACCTGTCGTGGTGTAAACGCCCTTAAATAAAGGCTTTTGGCATTTTTTATTCTCTTATCCCCGAAACTCCTGTCAAAGAATTGATCACCCGGGCATTGAACAAAACAGCCAATGGCTTGAAAGCGCCTACTCACAGTGAGCAGGAATGGTACAACGTGAAAAATGTGGCTTAACTCAGTCTCCAGTTTTTTTGGGAGAGGATCATTTCTGGGGACAGCAGTGAGCATAATTATGTTTTGAATGAACAAATTGTTTGAAATCATCTATTGAGTCTGATACGGTCTATCCATATTTGTTGGCTGGTTAATTCAATAAATCGGATTCAAGAATATAAAAGCCAATGCAAAAAAAAGAAAATCCTTCTCAAAAAAAGAGCTTTCAAAATGATGAATATTTCAGGACTATTCTAAGTATCATACCCGAACCGATAGTAGTATATGATAATTTTGGGAATGTGGCTTTTGCAAATAAGGCTTTTGAAGCGCTTTATGGGTGGAGCCTTCTTGAGCTTCTTGACAAGCATATAGATTTTGTTCCCAAAAAAGAAGTCGAAAAAAGTCAATTGAGTATTGATCAAATAGTTCAGGGAAAAGAGATATCGCTTGAAACCCAGCGTTTAACCAAAGACGGAAAAATTCTGAATGTCCTTCTGAAATCTGCAGCAGTAAGGGACCCCGAAGGAAAAATCACTCAATTCATTGTTGTCCATAACGACATTTCAGAACGGAAAAGGATTGAGACAGCACAAAAAGAGAGTGAAGAACGAAACAGGAGTGTGCTTGAATCACATCCCGATCCCTTTGTTGTTTATGATAATGAAGGGAAAGTAACCTATTTAAACTCGTCATTTACATCTGTTTTTGGATGGACCCTTGAAGAACGGGTGGGCAAAAAAATGGATCAGTTCGTACCCTCCGAGAACTGGCCGGAAACCCAGATAATGATCAATAAAGTGATTGCAGGGGAGCCTTTTTCAGGTATCGAGACCTGCAGGTATTCTAAAAGAGGTGCTGTTATACCTGTCAGCGTGAGTGGCTCAACCTATCATGACCGAAACGGAATATTGCGCGGCAGTATTATCACCCTTCAGGACATATCCGAGAGAAAACGTTCGCAAGAGGCATTGCAGGAAAGTGAACTGAAATTTAAAATCCTTATGAATGCATCGCCTGATCCATTAACTGTTTATGATGCAAAAGGTAAAGTTGAATATATAAATTCGGCCTTTGAAGAGACCTTTGGATGGACCAAGGCTGAGCTTTTGGGAAAAGAGATTAATTTTGTTCCCGTCCATGAGGCTGAAAAGACAAAAACGGCTATAAAGCGGATGCTGAAAAAGGAGTCGGTATTACTGAACACCCAGCGGCTTACAAAAAATGGCAACATTCTGGATATCCAGTTAAAAACAGCCAATTATTATAACCTTGAAGGAAAATATGCCGGAAATATCGTTATTTATAGAGATATTTCCGAGAGGGTCAGGTTCGAAGAAAAAATCAGCAAATTGAATGAAGAGCTTGAACAACGCGTAACAGAAAGAACAGTTCAGCTTGAATCAACAAACATAGACCTGAAGAACACTATCCTCCAGGTCAGAGATCTTGCTAAAAAAGCAGAAGTGGCAAATATTGCAAAAAGTGAGTTTCTGGCTAACATGAGCCATGAAATACGGACACCGATGAACGGCGTTATTGCTGCCGCAGACCTTGCGCTTGCTGAAGATATGGATCCAACAATTGAAAGGTACATTCGCATCATCCATGATTCCGGGCATTCACTTTTATCAATCATCAACGATATCCTCGATTTTTCCAAAATTGAATCCGGTCACCTGGAAATGGAAAATGTTCCTTTTTCTCTTGATGAAACCATTGACAAAATTGTGGAAATGTTTTCCAGCAAAGCCATTGCCAAAGGGATTAAGTTCTTTTTGGATAAAGCCCCCGGTCTGCCAACAGCCCTGGTTGGTGACGCACTCAGGTTACGGCAAGTCATTACAAATCTTGTCAACAATGCCATTAAATTTACTGATTCAGGCGGCACGGTGACCATCGGTATCAGACAAATAGAATCAGAGATCAATCATGACAAGGTTATCCTGGAAATATTTGTAAAAGATACCGGCATAGGAATAAAACCTGCTTATTTAAACGAATTATTCGAGTCCTTTACCCAGGCAGACGCCTCATCTACGCGCCAGTATGGAGGGACAGGCCTTGGCTTGACCATATCCAAACAGCTTATTGAAAGAATGAATGGAAAAATACGCGTGCAAAGTGAATGTGGGAAAGGGACAACTTTTTATTTTACCTGCCAGTTTGTACGCCAACCAGAGGAAACAGGAAAACAATTTACAATTCCAAAGGTACAGGAGCCTGTTGAAAATAAAACAGCCCAATATAAGGAAAAAATCAGGGGCTCGCGGATTTTGCTTGCCGAAGACAACCCGATAAATCAGAAAATCATGATAGCTGTTCTGGGCACTGCGGGTTTAAACGTGGAAGTGGCAAACAATGGTAGAGAAGCAGTTGAAGCTGTAAGCAGATCTGTTTTTGATGCGGTTCTGATGGATATCCAGATGCCTGAAATGGATGGGTTCCAAGCAACACAGATGATTAGAAAAGATCCTGAAAATAAAACCCTTCCTATCATTGCCATGACTGCCAATGCCATGAAAGGGGACGAGGAAAACTGTCTTGCAGCTGGAATGGACGGCTATGCTACCAAACCGATCAATCAAGAAAAATTATTTAAAACTTTATCAGAATTCATTAAAAATAAAAGGCCTGGTAATAGTTGAAAAAAAGGTCTTTTCAAAGCCTGAAAAAAGATATGGGTTTCAAAAAATAAACTTTAGTAAAAATATAATTTAATCAGGAAGGATATGCCAAAATAACCTTTATTGGAGGCAAAAATTACCGGATATCCATTTTGAGATGGTGCGGACTTTGTCTATACAGGCTCAGATTCTCAAGCAATTTCAGGGACGAGCCTTCGTTCTGGTAGTCCTGCCTGGCAACCTGTCGTGAATACCCCTGGAAAATACCATAAGTCTGCAGTCATTTTTTATATTACCGAGTTAAATGGTCGGATAGATCCCCGGATTGGGTTGATAATTTATAATGATTAAATCTCTCTACTACCTTTTCGAGAAATAATAGCTGCGTTCCTATTGTATCCACCTGAGCTAAAACCAAGAAGAATTTTAATTTTGGTATCATTTTGGCCCATACGGTCTTTAAGCAAAAGCCATCTGAAAAACACAGACCATGAAAGGCAGGTTATGAGTCCTAAAGCGATATAAAAAATTAATGCAAAACTAATCTCATTTATAAAAAAGGCCGTTATTGTAAGAAATATAGAAAAGCCTGCCGCAGCTATAATGGGGTTTTTCCGACCCAATAATGCTGAAAGAAAAAAAGCAACAATAACTACTGAAAAAAAATTGATATATTGAGTATCCATAATATCCTCCTTTAAATTCAATGTTATTTTTCAGGAGCTAATTAAACCGTGAAAATTACTCTTTATAAGAGATTATCATTTTACATCAAAAAATACAAAAAAAAATTATACATCATTGAGTTGAACGATGGTGCATTCAAAAACTGTTGGCTATGTCTATAAGTTCTGTCTTTTAATTCCCTGAGGACTGTAACGTGTAGTTCTCGCTTTTTGAAAATTCTTCCGGGTACAAGATGTGGTCTCTATCTTTTTTTCTTCCCTTATTCAAAATTTCATTATATGGGAGAGACCAAAATTAAATTTTCAAATTTTCCACTACAACATATTGGAGATACACTTTTCCAATTGTTCCCATTATTATACGCAGTTTGAACCTCATGAAGTTCGTTTTTTCCACAGGTCAGATTAATCCAAAAGTTGAGAAAATCATTAAACTTCTCCAATCAGGGAATTAAAAGACAGAACTTATAGACATAGCCAACAGTTT
>VMSR01000101.1 GCA_013792075.1 Desulfobacula sp. | reverse complement strand
GTATCCAGCAGGGAAAGGCAGTTCAGAATATCTTCGTCGGACATGTTTCTGCGGTTGCGCTGGACATGAAAGCTGTACAAGACGGCGTCATCTTCATTCTTAAAAGATTTAAAGCGTACCGGCAGATCTTGAAGGCCCAAGGCTTTGGCCGCGGCAAACCGGGTATGGCCGTCCACCACAATGTTTTTTCCCTCCCAGACAATGATGGGGAAAACCTCATCAAACCCGTTGGTCTCCATATCCTTGGAAACGGCGTCAAGGGTCTCGTTCCCAATGGGAAAAATGGAAGCAAAAGGATTCTGGACGATTAGCTCGGAAATATTTATATAATCGGTTTTCATAATTATTACCCTGTTTCGGTTGTCATGTTTGGATGCTGGTTTGGCAAGGCCAAGGGTATATCCCATTGCAGACAAAAAGTGCAATCTTTTTTTAAAAGGATTGCACTTATAGGTCTTTGTGATGCCCGATGAAAGGGCAAAGGAAGTATAATGAGGAGAGGCTTGCGCCTATTTAATCTTTAGACGGATATTATGGGTTTTCATGGTCGCATTCACGGCATTGCTCATTTCATCGAGGGTGACATTGGATGTGAATTTGTTTCCAGTGGTTGTGATTTCTATTCCGGGAATATTTTTTTTGGTCAGTTTTAATAAAACTCCCAGCCCAAATGTTTTTTTTATTTCAAACAGTTTTTTACCTGTAGTCATGATAGTTTTTCCTTCATTTAAAATTCTGATCGATCTTTTTGTTCCATAATTATAGTATCGGTCCATGGACAGGAAAAGATAAATATAGCCAAAGGAAAAAAAGTGTTTTTAATTGTTCAAGGGGGGGGCGCAAGTGCCGGAATTCCCTATCCCTGGCACTTGGCTGCGTATGTCCCCCCGAGCCGGACCAGCTCCTCCAGGGTCTTGTGTATGAGGTCATCCACTTTTGCCGCAATCTCCGGGGTGAGCTGTTCACCAAGGGAGGTAAGATCCTTGGGTTCCACCCCGATAATCGTTGTCTGGGGAACATGGTCCAGGGCATTGCAAAGGGTGAGGGCCTCGATAAGATCCACCTGGTGGAGTGAGTTTTTGGCAAGGATGCGGTTGGGGATCTCATGGTGCTCAAGGCGGTGGATATCGCCGGGCTTGCCGTGATTTAAAACCGTGTCTACAACGATCAGACGGCCGGCATTGGAAATCACCCCCAAAAGGTTGATCCCCAGGACACCGCCGTCAACCACCAGCACATTGTCCGGGAAATCATATTCCTTTTCCAGCCGTTCCACCACCCGGATGCCCACCCCATCGTCTGTGTATATGGTATTCCCCACCCCTAAAATCGTGATATTATCATTCATAAATTTCCTGACAGAAAAAGGGTTCCGGTATACCCATACCGGAACCCCAAAAAATTTGAGTTAAATAACCCTTACCTTATAGGTTTCATTGGTGTGCGGGTCAATGACATGGACGGCACAGGCAATACAGGGGTCATAGGAATGTACGGTTCTTAAGATCTCAAGGGGCTGTTTGGGATCGGCAATGGGGGTTCCGATCAGGGAATTTTCCACCGGCCCTTTCTGGTTCTTCCCGTCGCTTGGCCCCAGGTTCCAGGTGGAGGGCACCACATACTGGTAGTTTTTGATCTTACCGCCTTCAATGTTAATCCAATGGCCCAAAGCGCCCCTTGGCACATCATTGAGCCCGAATCCCCTGGCCTTGTCCGGCATTTCCCAAGGCTGGTAGGTCTTTTTGTCACCGCTTGAAATATTGGATTTAAGGGTATCAATCCAGCCACCCATGGCATTGCCCACCACAACGGTTTCAATCCCCCTGGCAGCGGTTCTGCCCAGGGTAGAGAACAAGGCATCAACCCCCACACCCAGCGTCTTTAATACATGGTCCACCAGTACCTTTACTTCTTTCTGGCCGCTGGTATATGCCACAAGATTCCTGGCAAGGGGACCTACTTCAGCTGATTTGCCGTCATATCTCGGGGCTTTCATCCAGGAGTATTGATCGTTTGTATTATAGGTGACTTCTCCCTGGATGGGCTTTGTTTCCCCCTCATAGGGGTGTTTGGCCTCTCCTCGTTCATACCATGCCCGGGTGACATCTTCTGTGATCCTGTTGGTGTCAACGGGAATCGGATTCAGATCTCCCATGAGAACTCCGCCCGGCATCAGCAGGTCATCATTGATGCCCTGCTGGGGGAAGTCCCCATAACACAGATATGTTTTGTTGTTGCCGCCGATGGCTGCCCAGTCCTTATAAAAGGAGGCAACCGCCAGAATATCCGGAATATACACCTCATCCACAAAGGCCTTGGTTTCTTTCCAGATCCCTGTGAATTCATCTATTCTTTCCGGGGTCAGATCTCCCACACAGGTGACCCCGCCCACAACCAACGACTGGGGGTGGGGGTTCTTGCCGCCGAAAATGGCATGCATTCTGGCGGCTTTTGCCTGGAGTTTGATGGCTTCCAGATAATGGGAGGAGGCCATGAGATTGGCTTCTGCCGGAAGCTTATAGGCAGAATGGCCCCAGTATGCATTGTTAAAGGGTCCCAATTGTCCGCTGTTGACAAAGGTGGAAAGTTTGGCCTGGACCTCTCTGAAATAATCCGCTGTCTGGGGCCTGCCGCTGACATTTTCAGACAATTTGGCTGTCTTGACAGGATCGGCTGAAAGACCGCTGACAATGTCCACCCAGTCCAGGGCGTGGAGGTGATAGAAATGGACAATATGATCGTGCTGGTATTGGGCCCCGTGGAGCAGATTTCTTATAATACGGGCATTTTCAGGGATTTCGATCTTGCAGGCATCTTCCACAGCCCTTACCGAAGACAAAGCATGGATATAGGTACAGACCCCGCAGGATCTCTGGACAAAATGGTGGGCATCCCGGGGATCCCTTCCCTGGAGCATCATTTCAATGCCGCGGAACATCTGGCCCGAGGTCCAGGCATCTTTTACACGTCCGTTTTCAATTTCGACTTCTATTCTTAAATGGCCTTCGATCCGTGTAATCGGATCTATGATTATTTTTTTTCCCATAATAATTTCCTTTCACCGTTAGGGGGTGTGAGATTCCAAAGCATTCAATGGTTGATGGTGCGAATTTTTATGATTCCTCATAAAAAGGAGTCATGGTATCCCAGAAATCAGGTTCGCTGCACCCGATGCAGGGATGCCCCGCCTGGATGGGAAAACTGGTGGCATCATTGAATTTCGCAGTCGGACAATTATTATAGGTTTCAGGACCCTTGCATCCCATCGGATAGAGACAATACCCGAGTTCGGCTTCCTTGGATCCGAACTGGCTCACAAAATTGCCTTCTTCATAGTGTTTGAGCCGGGGGCAGTTGTCATGGACGGTATCGCCATAGGCAAAGGTGGGTCTGCCCAGGTCGTCCAGTTCAATGGATTCCTTGTTCAGATATTTGACAATGGTTCCCAGCAGGTTCAAGGGATTCATGGGACAGCCGGGCAGGTTGATGGGACTGATGCCCAGGGCATCGCCAACGCCTTTATATCCGCCCGGGTTGGGGCTTGCGGCAGCCACCCCGCCGTAAGCCGCACAGGTGCCGATGGCCAGGGTGGCAGCGGCATTGGGCACCACTTCCCTGGCAATTTCCAGAAAGGTTTTGTCGGCGACTTTGCCGTAGGCGCCGTTGTAATTTGTGGCAATGGCACCTTCAACCACACAGACAAACTGGCCCTTGTATTTTTCAACGGCATTGTGCAGGTTTTCTTCTGCCTGGAACCCGGATGCAGCCATCAGGGTTTCATGGTATTCCACGGAAATGGTTTCCAGGATAATGGCCCCCACATCCGGTGTCCTTAAAAAGGCTTCGGAACATCCGGTGCATTCCCCAAAGTGGAGCCATACAACGGGTGGCCGCGGTTTGGAAGCCGCCTTTTCAATCTGCTGGGCCACTTGCCCCACACAGGAATAGCTCAGTCCCATGGATGCCGTCAGGGCCGTACAATATTTGAGAAAATCCCTTCTTGAGACACCTTTGGCTTCCAGCTTTTCATAAAATTTTGGATTCTGGTCGGTTTTCATCTCACCTCCGTAAATATGATTATGATTTCATATTATAACTATCTGATCTTCCTTTAATAGAGCGGGGAGGAAGGTCAGATCAAATTGATTATTTCGATTAAATTCCCGGAGTGTATCGACTAGTACTATAAAGACAAAATCAAAGATTTCAGGGAGATATAGATGGGAATACTCGTATAAAAAATTTCCATGCAAATGATAAATCCCATAAGAATAATCAATTTGTTAATCGTCTAAGTTTTTTATAATCATACAACCCAATGGAAGGTAAGCCAAAGGAGAGAGAGATGATTGATGTAAGCACAACAGCCCAGGAACAGGTCAAGGCCTATTTTGAAGGAAAAGAAGTTCAGGCGGTGAGAATTTTTCTCAACAATGGGGGGTGTGGCGGGCCCAGCCTGGCCATGGCTCTGGATAAAAAAAAAGAGGATGATACCGTGTCCACCCATGGCGGTGTGGAGTATATCATGGAGAAAACCCTTTTTGAAAAATCATCTCCCGTTAAAGTGGACTATGCAGGTATGGGGTTTAATCTCAGTTCAAGTTTGGAATTGAGTTCCGGTTGCAAGGCCTTCGACAATACCGGGTCCTGCTGCGAATAAAGATAGGGGGAAACAGGATGCCGAAACAGATCCAGGTTCATCCCAAATTTGAACGACAATTGGCTGTGCTTGAACGACAGGGAACAACCCGTTCCATAGCCGCACAAAGGGCAAGGCGCATCATTGAGGCCCTGACCCAAGGAGACAGCCCGGCCAGTGCCGGGTTATTGAAAAAAAAAACAGACAGGCGGGTGAAAAATTGTCTTAAGTTTGATCTTGGCGCAGGGTTCAGATTGATCTGTATCATTGAAAGGAAAATCATCTATGTTCTGTTTGTCGGCGACCATGACAGCTCTGACAATTGGCTGGACAATTATAGCAAGAAAAAACCCCATAAAACCGAACTTGAAATGAATATCTACAGTGTTGACAATCAATGTGCCCAGATATCCGGAACACCGGCCCCCATGGAAGATGTTTTTGAAAACCCGGGTTTTTCCCAGGTAACACAGAAGGAGTTACGACGGGTTTTTAAGGGATTGGTCGGATAAGGGCAAAAAATTTTGAAAAAGCCAGAAGTATTTCCGCCCAGGCTGTGGATCAGGCGTCCACGGCATCGGCGAAAATGCCAGACCTGGGAAAGGCAGCCCAGTTGAAAAAAATTGTGGGTAAATTTAATTTCTGATGGGGCTTTTTTCCCTGGAGCCTAGGGTCTGGTTTTAAGAATTTGGGCTGCTGCCCTGACCCGGGTCTGGGCCAGCATTGTTTTGGAATAGGCGGTTGCCTCTTCCATGGAAAGGGCTGTTATGATCTTCTGAACCGATGGCAGAAACTGGGGATCCACACTCAGGGTACGGATGCCCACCCCCAGAAGAAAGGGGATATGGTCCGGGTCATGGGCCATTTCTCCGCAAACGGAAACATCAATGCCGTGGCGGATGGCCGCTTTTACGATGGTCTCAATGCCGCTGTTGACTGCCGGGTGATAGGGGATATAGTAATCAGCCACCAGTTTGTTGGTCCGGTCCGCGCAGGTCATATACTGGACAAAATCATTGGTGCCGATGGCAAAAAAATCAGCCATTTCTGCAAATTCATCAATGGTGCTAAGGACTGCGGGCAGCTCGATCATCATGCCTATCTTAAGATGTTTGTTGTGGCCAATTCCTTCCAGATCAAGGTTTTGGCTGCAGTCTGACACGATTTGCCTGGCGTCCATAAATTCATCAATGGAAGATATCAAAGGAAACATGAGGCGGATATTGTCCTTGTCCTGGGCAGCCCGTAAAATTGCCCGGATTTGGGTCTCAAATACCTCCCTGTGTTTGAGTGAAAACCGAATGGACCGAAGGCCAAGCTCCGGGTTTGCCTCTTTTGTAAACCCGGAATAGGAAAGGTTTTTTTCTCCGCCTGCATCCAGGGTTCTCACCGTTGTCAGGGCGCCGTCCATCTGCTCGAACAATTGTTTATAAATCAGGTATTGTTCGGCTTCCGAGGGGAACCCGGTCCGGATTAAAAAAGGGAATTCGGTCCGGTAGAGGCCGACCCCTTCTGCCTTGAGCGCTTTGGCCAGATGGATTTCACTCAGCAGGTTGATATTTGCCAGCAGGGTGACCTTTTGTTTGTCCCGGCTGAAGGTTTGCTCAGCCATGGCCTGGGTCTTGATCTGTTTTTCAGTCTGGTGTTTGGTTTTAAACAGGGCCAGGGTGTCGGGGTCCGGGTTGAAATAAATATTGCCCTGGGTGGCATCAACAAGCAGTCGGGTCTCGGGCGGAAGGTCCAGCAGTCGGGGATCATCGGCAATGATCAGGGGAATCTGAAGGGACCGGGACAGGATGGTCACATGGGAGGTGACCCCGCCGCCCACAAGTATGATTCCCTTTATTCCGTCTGCCACCAGCTTGAGGATATCCGAGGGGTAAATTTCGGTTGCTACGGCAATACTGCCTTTGCCGGCTTTTCTTCGGGTGGCTGGGTCCTGAAAATTGGCCAGGATCCGGATCGTTAAATCTTCCACATCCACGGCTTTTTCCTGCATATAGGCATGGGGACTGCACGAGAACAGGTCAATATATTTTTGTGCCACTTCTTTTACGGCCGAAATAGGTCCCTGGCCTTCATCCATGAGCTGTTTCATCCGGCCGGTAAAATTTTTATCCTTTAAAATCATAAAATGGGCGGTGAAAATCAGGGAAGCGCTTTCCGGCAGGCGTCTGGCAAACCTTTCCTGAAGAGATTTCAGTTCTTCGGACGTTCTTTCGATGGCAGCCGTAAAATCTGCTTTCGTATACAGGGACGGGGACGGATCGGGTCCGTATAACAAAGATTTTCTATTCTGGTTTGGGAAAAGGATTTGCCCTTCGGCAGAGCCGGTGCCGGCAGGTTCCCCCTTGATAAACGGCGGTAACCCCGGCTGGGGTCCAGAGGTTTTGTCCGGGCCCAGTTCCATTAAGAAACGTGCATTTTCAATGGCACCGGCAAGCTGGGTCATGGCGGTTCTCAGTGCCCGTTCATCAAACAGGGTAAAATGGTCCAGTTCTCTGTGTTGAACAACCAATACCCCTATTTTTTCTATGCCGCTGCAGATGGGCACACAGAGAAACGAATTAAAGGGGTCCTCTCCGGCGTTGTCAAAATATTTAAAAACCGGATTTTGGGTCGCATTGCCTTCACGGATGATGGTGCTTTTTTCAAAGCACACTCCCACCAAGCCTTCTCCGGGTTTCATTGTTACCGTGTTTACGGCTTTTGGGTTCAATCCCTGGGTGGCCCTCAAAACCAGGCGGTTTTCCATTGCCTCAAACAGATAAATGGAGCAGACATGGGCTTTCAGGTGCTGGGCAACCAGGGCTGCGCTGCTTGCAAGAAAGGTTTCAATATCCGAGTTTCCCGTTACAATGGTGGTCAGTTCCCCCATGTCGCATAACAGGTTTAAATGGTCGGGTTCTCTTGTGTTCATTGCAAAGGGGTCCGGTTTGTCTTTATTTTATTGGGTTATTTCAAGACCCAGAATATAATCACAAACCGCCAGATGTTCAATACAAAAAAAAAGGCTGCCGGCAATAAAGGTTGCCGGCAGCCCCAAAAAAAGAAAAGAAGCTGATTCTATAACTTTAGGTTTTTGAAAAAATTAGCTGGGGAACATGGTATCCTCAATGTCCACAGCCACGGAGCTTGTGTTCATCAACGCTGCAAATCTGCCCAAGGTAATGGGCAATTGGGTTTCCACATAGAACTGGAGGGATAAGATCATGCCCTGGTAAAAGGGGATGTCTTTTTTCTTGGCCTTTTCAAGCTTCTGGGCAGCCACTGTGGCCCTCCAGAGCAGCATCCATGCCATGGTGGCGTCTCCTGTGGCATCCTGGAAGGGATGGGCATTGGCAAAGGCTGCAAGCGCTTTTTCTGACATGGCGGTCTGGCCCATGTGAATGGCAACTTCTGCCAGTTTGTTCATCACCTCTTCCACCTTGACGGCCAGTTTTTCAAGTGCGGGAATCCCTTTGGCTGTCGCAACGGTTTTCTGCATTTCGCCGAACAAATCCATGATGGGTTTGCCCTTGTTCAGGCCCAGTTTGCGGCCCAGCAGATCCATGGCCTGGATACCGTTGGTACCTTCGTAAATCAGAGTGATGCGGCAGTCGCGTAAAAGCTGGGCCATGGGATATTCTTCGATGAAGCCATATCCGCCGTATACCTGCATACCCTGGCTGCAGACCTCAAAGGACCGGTCTGTGACATAGCCTTTGGCAATGGGTGTCAAAACCTCGACAATGCCCTGGTATTTGTCTTTTTCCGCCTGGGTGGGGGCCACTTTTGCCATATCCGAGCAGAACATGACAAAATACAGAAGGGATCTGATGCCTTCCACATTGACCTTCATCATCATGAGCTGGCGTCTGACATCCGGGTGACGGAAGATAGATACGGAGGGGGCATCCGGGTTCATGAATTGGGTAAGGTCCTTGCCCTGGACCCTGTTTCTGGCATAGTCAAGGGCATACATATAGGCGGTTGTGGCGCAGGCAAAACCCTGGAATCCCACCAAAAGGCGGGCGGCATTCATCATCAGGAACATGGCTTTCATGCCCTTGTTGGCTTCTCCCAAAAGGGTGCCGATGCAATTGCCCTTGGAACCCAGGGACAGAGAACAGGTGCTGTTGCCATGGATTCCCATTTTGTGTTCAATTCCGGTGCAGATGACATCATTGAATTCCCCGGGGGTGCCGTCGGCATTAACCCTGAATTTGGGAACCAGGAATAAAGAGATACCCTTGGTGCCGGCAGGCGCCCCTTCAATGCGGGCAAGAACCGGATGGATGATGTTTTCGGTCAGGTCATGTTCGCCACCGGAAATAAATATTTTTTCACCGGTAATCGTATAGGTGCCGTCCCCATTGGGCACAGCTTTGGTGGTCAGCGCACCCACATCGGAGCCGGCACCCGGTTCGGTCAGCAGCATGGTGCCGGTCCATTTGCCTGTATACATATTTTTCAGGTAGATGTCTTTTTGTTCCTGGGTGCCGAAATGTTCAACCAGGTGGCCGGCTCCCTGGGTCAGTCCCGGGTACATCATAAACGGATAGTTGGCACCGTTGAAATATTCGGCAGCAGCAGACGCAACGGTTCTGGGCATCCCCTGACCGCCCCATTGGGGATCTTCCGTGGGGGCCAGCCATTCGCCTTCATTGAACAAATCAAACAGGCGTTTGAAGGATTGGGGTGTGGTCACCTTACCGTTTTCAAGGGTGCAGCCCTGCTCATCCCCTTCCTTGCTGGTCGGCAGCATCTCTTTGACGGCAAAGTTTTTTGCTTCGGAAATGATCAGATCAATGGTTTTTTTATTAAAATCTGCAAAGCCTTCATGGAGTTTTGATAAATTTTCTGCCTCTAGCTGCTCGTGCAGCACAAATTCGATATCCCTGCGGTCGGAAATTACCTGTGCCATTTTAAAATGCCCTCCTGGTATTTATGTTACTATAATAGATATGTTAAAGTTTTTATGCGCCTGTTTGTAAATGAACAATCCTTCATTAATATTAATCCATATTAATGGGAGGTCGTTCGTTATATGCCACAGAATAAAATCATTTTTATTCTAATAAAATTAAATATTTATAAATTTTATCTTGTTTCATTTCTTTTCCATTAACCCAATCTTATAAAAATGAATAACAATTCATTACATTAAATTTTTAAATAGTCAACGATTATTTTTAGAAAATTGATATGGTTTTGTAGACATTGTTTATCAAAAAAAATAATATCTTCAGACCGCAAGCAAAGCCTTGGGGCCCTTCGGCCGGAGTCGTTCTTCTGGCAAAAAAAATGTGGTTTTAAATCTATGAAGCCTTTTTCGGCACAAACCGGATATTCGAGAGGGGGGGTCGAAAAAACGACAGGGGTTTGGCGGCGGATGTGACCTGGGTTGTTTGACAACAAAATAGTAATAATCTTTAGAAATATAAAATTTTAAGGCTAAAATATTGAAAATACATAATTTTTTAAGCAATTTTTTATTAAAAAATAAATTTTACCAGAAGATCAACAAGGAAAAAAATACTTGACCCGATCAACTTTTTTTGGTATTTCAGACTATTTAGCCAGATGCAGGTTTTTTATGAAATATTGAAGGGTTGAGATCTCTTTCTTTCAGTATAATTTTAATCTAAGTATGGAGGATAGGATGAAAAAATTAGTTTTATTGGCCTTGAGCCTTTTTTTGGTTATCTCGTTCACCGTTTCTGCCGGTGCAAAGACGCTTAAAGTCGGACTGGATGCAGACCCGGTATCCCTTGATCCCCAGGTTCAGCTGTCCGGCGGGATGCTCCAGTTGTCCCACTGGGTATTTGATCCCCTTGTTCGCTGGACCCAGGAAATGACCTTTGAGCCCCGTCTGGCCACCAAGTGGGAACGGCTGGATGAACTCACGATGCGATTTACCCTCCGACAGGGCGTGAAATTTCACAGCGGAAACACCTTTACCGCCAAAGATGTGAAATGGTCCTTTGACCGCATGAGAACCAGTGTCGACTTTAAAGGTCTTCTCGACCCCTTTGAAGGATGCACTATCGTTGATGATTACACAATTGATGTAAAAACCAAAAAACCCTATGCCCTTCTTCTCAATATGGCCACCTATTTCTTTGCCATGGACTCTGAGTTCTACACCGGTACGGATGCCAACGGCCAGCCCAAGGATGCTGTTTTAAAAATCGGTGAATCCTTTGCCCTGAACAATGAATCCGGGACCGGTCCTTTCCGGGCAACCAAACGCGAGCTGGGTGTTGTTCTTGAAATGGAACGCTTCACCGATTACTGGGACACCAAATCTCCTGGTAATGTCACAAAAATTATCCTGACCCCCATCAAGGAAAACGCCACACGTGTGGCAGCCCTTTTGTCCGGGGATGTTGATTTCATTTCTCCGGTTCCTCCCCAGGATTTCAGCAGGGTAGATTCAGATGACAAGGTTAAACTTGTAAATATTTCCGGCGGCCGGATCATCACCTTCCAGATGAACCAGAAACGGGTTGAAGCCTTTAAAGATGTCCGGGTTCGCCAGGCCATTGTCCATGCCGTCAACAACACCGGAATCGTCCAACAGATCATGAAAGGGACAGCCACGGTTGCAGCCCAGCAGGGACCCCGGGGATATGCCGGTTACAAGGAAAGCCTCACCCCCCGGTATGACCTTGCAAAAGCCAAAATGCTCATGAAGGAAGCAGGGTTTGAAAAAGGGTTTGAAATCACCATGATGGCACCCAATGACCGATATGTGAACGATGCCAAGATTGCCGAGGCCGTTGCCCAGATGCTGGGAAAGATCAATATCAAGGTGCACCTGAAAACCATGCCCAAAGCCCAGTACTGGAATGAATTTGATGCAAGGGCTGCCGACATGATGATGATCGGCTGGCATTCAGACACGGAAGATTCAGGAAATTTTTCAGAATTTTTGATGATGTGCGAAAACAAGGAAACCGGATACGGTCAATATAACAGCGGCTATTGCAATCCCAAAATAGATGAGCTGACCGTTGCGGCCCAGTCTGAAACCAATCTTGAAAAACGGGCGGCCATGCTCCAGGAAATCGAGCAGATTCTTTATGACGATGCAGCCTTCGTTCCCCTCCACTGGCAGAACCATTCCTATGGCGCCAAAAAGAATATCCAGGTTAAACCCATTATCAATGTGATGAATTTCCCCTATTTTGGTGACCTGGTCGTTGAATAAGTTGCGAAAAAGCGTTTCGTATTAAACCATTACCGCCCTTCCGGGATGAACGCACCCCGGAAGGGCGGTACCTAAATTTGGAAAAATAAAAAAATCACATGTTTGCATTTATCATACGCAGGATCATCCAGGCCGTGGTCGTCATGATGGTCATCAGCCTGGTGGGATTCTCAATAAAAAGTAAGATCGGTGACCCGGTCAGGGATCTGGTCGGCGAGCGGGTGACGCCGGAAGAACGGGCGCAAATTGCTGACAAAATGGGGTTGAACGACCCATTCTTAATTCAATATACGCGGTTTGTGAAACAGGCCCTGAAAGGAGACCTGGGCAGGTCTTTTATTTACAACAAGCCTGCTCTGGAAGTCATTGTAAGGCATGCGCCGGCAACCCTAGAACTGCTCATTGGGACGGCCCTGATTATTATTTTTGTCTCACTGCCCCTGGGAATTCAATCGGCCTTGCAACCCAGGAGCCTTCTATCCCGCTTCACCATGAGTTTTTCAACCCTGGGGGTTTCCATGCCCGTTTTCCTGACGGCCATTCTGCTCATTTATCTGTTTGCCGTGAACTTGCAGATTCTGCCTTCCTACGGGAGGGGAGAAACCGTTGATCTTTTTGGCAATGGGTATTGGAAAACAGGATTTTTGACCCATGACGGTCGCATGCATCTGATTCTTCCCTGCCTCTCTCTTTCTTCGATTATG
Organism: Desulfobacula sp.; assembly: GCA_013792075.1. Classification (GTDB taxonomy): domain Bacteria; phylum Desulfobacterota; class Desulfobacteria; order Desulfobacterales; family Desulfobacteraceae; genus NBML01. The sequence continues at coordinate 21,411 of VMSR01000101.1, read as the reverse complement.
CTGCCCCTGTTCATCCGTCTGATCCGGTCTGAAATGATGGAAGTTCTTGAAACCGAGTACATCAAATACGCCTGGGCCAAGGGCCTTTCTCCTGCCAGGATATGGATGGTACATGCCTTTAAAAACACCTTGCTGCCTGTGATAACGGTATTTGGGGTGCAGATGGGTATCACCTTTGCCTTTACCATCTTGACGGAACTTGTTTTTCAATGGCAGGGCATGGGATTTATATTTCTTGAGGCGGTCGAGCGGTCGGATATCTCTCTGCTCATTGCCTATCTGGTGGTTGTGGCAGGTGTGTTTGTATTGGTGAACACAGTGGTGGATATAATTTACGGGTTTATTAATCCCACCATTAGAATAGCAGGGACAAGATGAAAAAAAATTACAGCAGTTTAAAGAGTCCTATTTTTTATACGCTTTTAGACGGGACAAGGTGGCCATGGCAAGCTTCATTGTCCTGGTGATATTTCTCATTCTGGCAATCACCGCCCCCTGGATATCTCCCATGAACCCCTATGATTCGCATAATATAGACATCATGAATTCCGAAATTCCGCCCATGTGGATGGAAGGCGGTTCTCCTGAGTTTATTCTGGGGACGGACAACATGGGCAGGGATATGCTTTCCACCATGTTTTACGGGTTGAGGACGTCTATTATCATTGGCATCGGGGCAGTTTCTCTCCAGGCCTTTATCGGCATCGTGCTGGGGCTGTCCGCCGGATACATGGGGGGCAAAACCGATGCCATTCTCATGCGGATCGCCGATATCCAGTTTTCCTTTCCCTATCTCATGGTGGCCATTTTCATTGGCGCTGTCTTCCAGCTGCTATTCGGTGTGGGAAGTTATGAACGATTGGCGATTCCCCTTTTGACGTTGATCATCGGGTTGTCCAACTGGCCCATGTTTGCCAGGACCATCCGGGCATCGGTCATGGGAGAAAAGAACAAGGAGTATGTGGAAGCTGCACGGGTGATAGGGTTGCCCAGGTTCACCATCATGTTCCGCCATGTTTTGCCAAATTCACTGACATCGGTGATGGTTATTTTCACCATCCAGGTGGCCAGTGCTATCCAGAGCGAGGCGGCCCTGTCTTTTCTGGGGCTGGGCATGCCCGTGACCAGACCCTCTTTGGGATCCCTTATCCGGGCCGGCCAGGAGTACATTTTTTCCGGCTCCTGGTGGATTACCATTTTCCCGGGGCTCTGGCTGGTGGTCTTTGTCCTTGTGATCAACCTTTTGGGTGACTGGCTCAGGGATGTACTTAACCCGAAACTTTACAAAGGATAGAAATTTAGGATGACTCACCTTTTAGAAGTGCGGGATCTTGAAGTGAAATTTGCTTTAAGGTCCGGCGATATAACGGCAATTGACGGCGTCAGCTTTACCCTGAACCAGGGAGAGCGGCTGGGGATTGTGGGGGAAAGCGGTGCCGGCAAGTCTGTGACCGGTTTTTCCATTATCAATCTAATCAGCAAGCCTGGATTTATTTCAAAGGGCAGCATTCATTTTGAGGGCAAATGCATCAGCGATTACACGGGTTCCCAGATGCGTAAAATCCGGGGGAACAGAATTGCCATGATTTTCCAGGATCCCATGATGACGTTGAACCCGGTTTTCACCATCGGGTTCCAGATGATCGAAACCCTCCAGGCCCATCGTAATATTTCCAAGGCAGATGCCAGGGCCATTGCCCTGGAAAAATTGAGAAAGGTCCAGATTCCGTCTCCCGAAGAGCGGCTGGATCAATACCCCCATGAATTGTCCGGGGGTATGCGGCAACGGATCATCATTGCCATTTCCCTTTTGGCAGATCCCGCCATCATTATCGCCGATGAGCCCACCACTGCCCTGGATGTAACCATCCAGGCCGAAATTATGGATCTGCTGCAAGAACTCTGTGAAACAGAAAATATGGCCCTGATTTTGATTACCCATGATCTGGGAGTGGTGTCCCAGGTGACCGAAAAAATTGCCGTCATGTATGCCGGAAAGATCATTGAGTTCGGCCCTACGGATAAGGTGGTGCACACTCCGGTTCATCCCTATACCATCGGCCTTATCGGATCGATTCCAGGGGCCACTGTCCCGGGGGAGGAGCTCCGGCAGATTCCGGGTATGATGCCGACCTTGAGCAATATTCCCGAAGGATGCGCCTTCAATCCGAGGTGTGAATTGTGCGAACCCATTTGCACCCAGAAGACCCCGGAGCTTGAAGAAAAGCAAAACGGCATTTTGGCAGCCTGCCATATGAAATAACAGATGAAATACGATAGGACGAAATATTAAAATGAATACAGAACAACCATTGGTTTCCATCAATAATGTGGTGAAACATTTTGACATTTCCGGCGGGCTCCTTGATCAGTTTTCTTTTAAAGGCGGAAAGCTCCGGCGTGAAAAGACCACAGTAAAAGCGGTGAATGATGTTTCTCTCTTTGTCAACAAGGGGGAAACCCTTAGCGTGGTGGGGGAGAGCGGCTGCGGGAAATCCACTTTGGCCCGGGTGATCATGGGGTTGTACCCGCCCAATTCAGGCCAGGTTCTTTACGAGGGTCAGCGGATCGACAACTTGAGCCACAACCAATGGCTTCCCTTTCGTAAAAAAATGCAGATGATTTTCCAGGACCCTTACGCCTCTTTAAATCCCAGAAAGACCGTTCGCCAGACCCTGGAAGAACCCTTGCGGTTCCACAATCCTTCCATGACGTCTGCCGAGGCAGCCGACAAAATTGCCGAAGTCATGGAACAGGTGGGGGTGGATCCTGTCTGGATTACCCGGTATCCCCATGAATTTTCAGGCGGCCAGCGCCAGCGGATTTCCATAGCCCGGGGCCTTATTTTGGATCCCCAGTTCATCGTGGCCGATGAGCCGGTATCTGCCCTGGATGTGTCCATCCAGGCCCAGATCTTAAACCTGCTCATGGAACTTGCGCAAAAACGGGATTTGACCTATTTGTTTATCACCCATGATCTTTCTGTTGTAAATCATATCAGTGACCGGGTGGCGGTTCTCTATCTGGGCACTCTCTGCGAACTGGCCTCCACCCATGACCTGTTCTATGAACCCCGTCATCCCTATACACGGGCCCTGTTTTCGGCCATCCCCAAAGTGGGGGAGAAAAGAGCCAAGCATATCAAACTAAAAGGAGAGGTGCCCACACCGGTGCATCTGCCGACCGGCTGTGTTTTCCATGGCCGGTGCGTCTATGCCAACGAACGATGCGTCAGGGAAGTGCCCGCATTGGTGAAACTGTCCAACGGTGGATTTGTGGCCTGCCATGGGGTGGAGGAAAATCGTCCCATGGCGTAGACGCTGTATCCGTTGGACAATTTGAAACCCCTTGATTTGATAAAAAACGCCCCGGCAGATGGATACATTTGCCGGGGCGTTTTTTATTTTGGGCCATTGTTTGACTGAAAAATCGATTTGGGATAGAGTCCTAGTGTGTTGGCTGACCGTTTGTTCAATGCTGTATCCGTTTTTTTGGCAGAAAAAATAAAAGCCGGTTCCGGTCTATACCGTTATCAGTTTAGGAAAAAACGGATACAAAAAAGATCAAGTATGATTTTCCCACAAAAAAACGGTGACAAAGACCGGTTCGGATATGGAGTTTTTCCTTGACCCCAAAGTGTTCTGGCCGTATATCAGTCATTGCTGATATTTTGGAATTCGGAGATGTTTCCTATGGGGAAAACAACGAAAAAAATACTGGGAACTGTTTTCGGCCTGGTCGTCCTTTTGAGTGCCGGGGTACTCGTGAAAGTTCACCTGGAAACCAGGAAAATGTCCAGTGCGGACACGGGGAAAATTGTTGGCGGAGTGTATGCAGTGCAAGATTCATATGTCAACCTGTTTCTCATCAAAGCCCATGACACCTATGTTGCCATTGACGCCGGGAATGATGCAGGCCGTATCCAAGGGGAACTTCGCCGGCTGCAGATCGACCCGGAAAAGGTGGCGGCAATTTTTTTAACACATTCGGATCCAGATCACATTGCCGCATGCAGCTTGTTTTCAAAAGCCGTAATCTACCTTTCCAGGGCTGAAGAACAGATGGTTAACGGTCAAACCGCCCGGTTTCTATTTTTGAAAAACAAATTAAACTATCCCCATAAATTACTTGAAGACAATCAGATCGTCACCATTTCCGGAATGGAGATCAAAGGAATATCAACTCCCGGTCATACGCCCGGATCCATGTGTTTTCTGGTGAATGGGACCTATTTGTTCACAGGTGATTCCATGGGGCTAAAAGGCGGGAAGGTTACACAATTTAATAAAATTTTTAATATGGATTCCGTAGCCCAGGCAAGTTCTATTGGCCGGCTGGCAGGGGTGCCTGGAGTGGAATATATATTTACATCCCATTACGGTTACACCCGGTTCAATCAAACCGCTTTTGGGAATTGGAAAGAGTAGACTTGGGTTTCACTGGGATAAAATCAAGGATGGAGAAAAAAATGTTCAAAAGAGTAACAAGGTATGGAATGATTCTGATGCTCATGGGAGTCAGCACGGCGTATGCCCTTAACGGAATGGATGTGTTTGCCCGGCATGAAACCCAGGAAAAAAAAAAGGACTTGTTGGCAAATACATTGGTTTTGGTCCAAACCATGACTGACGCCAACATGGAGACACAGGTGACGCTGTATAAGAAAGGCAAGAAATCACGGATAGAAACCATTCTCAAAAAAAGTCCCAACCCCATGGTGGGTGAGGTCGGCATGAAAACCATCATCATTGATGACGGCAAGTCCACTTGGGTTTTCAGTCCTTTGACAGGGAAAATGGAAGAACCCAACAGCCAGGATGGGGAGGAAAATAAAAAACCCCGGGAGGTGGAATATATATCAAAAGAGACTGTTTCCGGAATAGAATGTTACAAAATTAAGGCCATTTACAATGAAGGCGAATATGAAGTTCTCTGGATTGATATTCGAAATGACGCTCTGGTGAAGAAAGAATATTTTGATGGGGAAGAAAAAGAAATTATCATCAATTCGGATTTTAAAACCACCAAAGGGTTTGTTTTTCCCTGGCAGATGCGAGTTGAAAGTGAAGGAGGTGTCCAGAAGATGGTGGTGAACTCTTTGAAGGTCAACCCCAGCATCCCGGATTCCTTGTTTGATCCTGGTCAGGTGAAAGGCTATGATGATGCGGCCCCGGATACCCAGGAAGCCATGCAACAGGCCGATAAAATGATGGACATGATAACCGAAATTCAGCGATTGTATCAGAATGGGGAAACAAAGAAGGCAGAAGCACTTGAAAAGAAAATGCAGCAGATGATGCAGGGCAATTAGAAGGCCGGCATGCTTTCCATGGCAGATATCAGGTCCCATGTTTTTAAAATCCAGCGATACTCCCTCCATGACGGACCGGGCATCCGGACCACTCTGTTTTTCCAGGGATGCCCCCTTGCCTGCGCCTGGTGCCACAACCCGGAAAGCCAGGCCATGGGTTTGGGTGCATCTGCCCGTGAAACAGTCCCGGCCATAGAGGCGCTTGTGGAAACCCTGGTCAGGGAGATTGAAAAAGACCTGATTTTTTATGACGACTCCAACGGCGGGGTTACCTTTTCAGGCGGCGAGCCCCTGTCTTGTCCCGAGCTGCTTTTTCCCCTGTTGGATGCCTGTCGTGAAAGGCAAATACACACCTGCCTGGATACTTCTGGCTTTGCCCCTTTCAAGATTCTGAAACCTGCTGCCACAAAGGCAGATCTGGTGCTTTTTGATATCAAGATCTTGGCACCCCTGGATCACCAGGCGGCCACGGGAAAGCCCGTGGGGCTGGTTCTGGAGAATCTTAAACAGCTTTCCCGCCTCGGGGTGGACCTGAAACTGCGGTTTCCCCTGGTTCCGACCATGACCGATACCAGGGAAAATATCACCGGGATAATTGAATTTTTGACCCGGGAGACCCTTTACCGGGACATTCATATTCTACCCTTTCATAATACAGGAGCCGGCAAATATGAGCGGCTGAACATGAAAAACAAAGCAACCCATATTCGTCCTCCCACAAAAGAACAGGTGGAAGCGGTCCGGCAGCGGTTTGAGGCCAGCGGGTTTAAAACAAAAATTGGGGGATAAAATGAATCAACGGGTAGCGCAGCTGCGAACAAAGAGTCTTGCAAAAAAGGTGACCCTCTCCCATGAGCGGGCGGAGCTGGTGACCCAATTTTATAAAACCCGGGTGAGCCCGGACCAGTCCGTCCCGGTTCAGCGGGCCCTGTGTCTTGCCCATCTGCTTACCCACAAGCAGATTTTTATCGATGACAATGAGCTGATTGTTGGGGAAAGGGGACCTTTTCCCAAGGCGGTCCCCACCTATCCGGAGGTCTGTCTCCATTCCCTTGAGGACCTTGAGATACTGGACTCCCGGCCCAGGGTGGCCTATGGGGTTTCTCTGGAGACAAAACAGGTGTATGCCCAGACCATTATCCCGTTCTGGAAGGGCAAAACCATCCGGGAAAAAATATTTTCCGCCATGGAAACTTCCTGGAAGGATGCCTTTTCCGCCGGTATTTTTACAGAATTTCAGGAGCAGCGTTCCCCGGGCCATACTGCCGGCGGTGATCTGATCTACACCAATGGGTTTGGTGATTTGAAAGCCAGGATTCAGGCGGCCGTGGACAGACTTGATTTTTTTGAGGATCCCCGGGCCCTTGACCGGCAGGAGGTCTTAAACTCCCTTGATATTGCAGCCGATGCCCTGATCGCTTTTGCCAATCGCCATGCTGATGCCCTGGAAGAACTGGCCGAAAATGAGGCGGTTCCCAAAAGAAAACAGGAGCTTAAGGACCTGGCAAAGATCTGCAGAAAAGTACCGGAACACAGACCCGACACCTTCCACGAAGCCCTCCAGTATTATTGGTTTCTCCATGTGGGGGTGATAACAGAACTCAATCCCTGGGATGCCTATAACCCGGGGCGTCTGGACCAGAACCTCTACCCCTTTTATAAACAGGACATTGCGGCAGGCCGTCTCACCCGGGAGAAAGCCAGGGAGCTTCTCTGCTGTTTCTGGATAAAGTTTCACAACCACCCGGCACCGCCCAAGGTGGGGGTGACAGCAAAGGAAAGCAATACCTATGTGGATTTTTGTCTGATCAACCTGGGGGGGGTGACAGAGGACAACAAGGACGGGGTCAATGACCTGACTTATTTGATCCTGGATGTCATTGAAGAAATGCGCCTGCTCCAGCCCAGCACCATGGTCCAGGTGTCGAAAAAAAATCCCGACCGGTTTGTCAGAAGGGCATTGAAAATCATTGCCACAGGCTTTGGCCAGCCCTCGGTTTTTAATACCGATGCCATTGTCCAGGAAATGCTCCTCCAGGGCAAGTCTGTGGAAGATGCCAGAAAGGCCGGGGCTTCCGGGTGTGTGGAAGCCGGCGCCTTTGGCAGGGAAGCCTATATTCTGACCGGGTATTTTAACCTGCCAAAGATATTGGAAATTACCCTGAACAACGGCTGGGATCCCCGTACTCAAAAGCAGATCGGCCCCAGGACCGGTGATCCCCTTGGGTTTGACACCTATGACCGGCTCTTTGAGGCCTATGTCTGCCAGGTGGCGCATTTTGTGGCCATCAAGATGCGCGGTTCCAACATCATTGAGCAGATCAATGCCCGGTACATGCCGGTGCCCCTGTTGTCCCTTGTGACCGAGGACTGTATTCAGAAGGGGAAGGACTATAACCAGGGCGGGGCCAGGTACAATACCTCCTATATCCAGGGGGTGGGGATGGGCACCATCACCGATTGCCTGTCTGCCATAAAGTACACGGTTTACGAGCAAAAAAGCCTGTCCATGGAAACCCTTCTGGCGGCCCTTGCAACTAATTTTGAACAAGAGGACCGGGTGCTTCATACGCTTGTTGCCGCCCCCAAATACGGCAACGACGATGACGATGCCGACGGGGTCCTCCAGGATGTTTTCTCGGCATACCACAAGGCGGTTACCGGCAAACCCAATGCCAGGGGAGGGGTGTATCGGATCAATCTTCTGCCCACCACCTGCCATGTCTATTTCGGGGAAATCACCGGCGCCCTGCCCGACGGCCGAAAATCCGGCATCCCCTTTTCCGAAGGGATCTCCCCGGTCCAGGGAGCCGACCATTGCGGTCCTACTGCGGTGTTGAAATCTGCTGCCAAAATTGACCATCTAAAGACCGGCGGCACCCTGCTCAACCAGAAATTTCTGCCCCAATTTCTGGAAACGGACCAGGGCATAACCGCCCTGGTGCATCTGATCCGTTCGTACTTCAAGATGGACGGCCACCATATTCAGTTTAACGTGGTGGATGGAAAAACCCTGAGAAAAGCCCAGGAAAACCCGGAACAATACAGGGACCTCATCGTCCGGGTGGCCGGCTACTCAGACTATTTTGTGGACCTGACCTCTGCCCTCCAGGAGGAGATCATTCTTCGCACGGCCCATGACCCTTTTTAAGATCCAAAACAGGTTATGAAATGAACCATGGACCATGGGACCATCAAAAGGCTGTCAGGTGTTGCCGTTCTTCCAACGGCCGAGGTATGTGCTGATTTGATTCAAGCCGGATCTTCTGTTCTATCCAGGCAGATCACCTGGATATCGCCGAAAGAGACAGACCATTTCAGGTCAAAATCAAACAGGCGGATACCGTAAATTTTATCGGATTTGTCTGTATTTTTGGCGCAATATCCGGGTCTGGGGTCATTTTCAAGTACCTGGGTGATGATGGACTTAAGGTCCGGGAGTGTGTTTTCCAGGGCAGTGCATTGGGCAAGGGCCTTGTCCGAAAAATTGATTCTAAATCCGGGTTCCGGGGGGGCGGGGGCAAAACCGCCCGTGGCATGATCAATGATGTCTGAATAGGGCAGATAGGGTTTGATGTCCAGCACCGGGGTTTTGTCAAGAATATCCACCCCAATCAGATGGAGAACAGGCCCCTTGTCCGTGATTTCAACAGCCTTAAGGCGTACGGCAGACATGCCGATGGGGTTGGGCCTGAAGGGCGAGCGGGAGGCAAAGACCCCCACGCGTTTGTTGCCCCCCAGGCGGGGGGGGCGGACCATGACGGGCCAGTTTTTTGTGACGGCCTTGTGAAAGACAAAGAGCAGCCAGATGTGGGAAAATCCGGACAGCTCCCTTACAGCTTCTTCCCGGGCAAATTCCGGAAGAAAGACAAGGGTGGCCGGTGCCTGTTTCACCAGGTTCATCTGCCGGGGAATCCCGAATTTTTCTTTGAAACAGGTGTGCAGAATGCCTATGGGTTTAAACGGGTATTCCATATGGTCTCCAGGGCATGCACGCAGGTTTCAAAGTGGGTGATGGTTTCCAACACCGGGGCAGGTTCTGCCATGGAAACCCCGGCCGTTTTAAGCGCATCCATGGGGAACAGGCTTCCTCCGAGGGCAAGAAATCCAAGATAGTCGTCCACGGCGGCCTGGCCCAGGGCCTGGATCCGCCTGGAAATGGCCAGGGCGGCGGATATGCCGGTGGCGTACTGGTAGACATAGAAGCTGGAATAAAAATGGGGGATGCGCAGGCATTCAAGGCCCAGGGGCTCATCTATCACCATGTGGTCCCTGAAATAGGTTTTTAACAGCCCTTTGTATTCCATTGTAAGGGCTTCCAGGGTCAACGGCTTGTTTTGGGCGGCAAGGGTATGGATTTGCTGTTCGAATTCGGCAAACAGGGTCTGCCTGAAAAAGGTGGCCCGGATATTTTCGATTTCCCGGTTCAGGATATAGGCCTTCATCCGGGGATCATCGGCATATTTTTTAAGCAGGTATTGGCCCAGAAGCGTCTCATTTAAGGTGGAGGCTACCTCTGCCACAAAAATGCTGTAATTATGGGTGGGATAGGGCTGATGCCTCCGGGAATAATAGGAATGCATGGAATGACCGGCCTCGTGGATCAGGGTAAAAAGGCTGTTGATGGATTTTTCTTCATAATTTATCAGGATATAGGGGGGGCTGTCATAGCACCCGGAAGAATAGGCCCCGCTTCGTTTGCCCTTGTTTTCATACCGGTCCACCCAGCCCCGGGTCAGTCCTTGTTTTAAAATAGTGCCGTATTCTTCTCCCAGGGGTGCCAGGGCGGCAATACAGGTGTCAACCGCCTCTTCATAGGGCATGTGAAACGCAATATCCCCGACAATGGGGACATAGGTGTCGTATACGTGCAGCGCATCCAGGCCCATGGCTTTTGCCCTGAAATCAAGAAAACAATGCAAAGGGCCGAGGTTTTTTTTGACGTTTGTGATCAGGGTGTCATAGACAGAGGTGTCTATATTGTCATAAAAAAGGGCCGACTGGCGTGCATGGGAAAATTGCCTTGCTCTGGCATAAAACAGATCTTTTTTAACAGAGGCCGACAGGGCAGCAGCAAGGGTGTGTTTGTGATTTTCATACACCCGGTAATATTGGGAAAAGACCTTTTGCCTGAAATTTCGGTCCTTGTGGCTCAACAGGAGGATGAAATTGCCATGGGTTAAGGAAACGCTCTTTCCCTGGGGATCGGTCAGGGTACCGAAGGAAAGGTCTGCATTGTCCAGCTGGCCAAAGATCTGCCGGGGGGCCGAAAGCGTTTCGCCTGCCACGGCAAGGAGTTGTTCCACCTCCTCACTGCGGGTGTGGGGAATGGTCCGGAGGATGCGCTCAAGGTAGAACCGATAGTCTGAAATGGAGGGTTCCCTGAGAAATTCTGCTATCGTCTGGCCGGAAATTGCCTGGATCTGGGGGGTAATAAAGCTTGCTGCGTCGAAAATCCGGGTGGAAAGATTTGCTGCCCGCTGGAACAAACCGTCTCCATGGACGTTGGTCTTGTCTTCATCGTTTTTCAAATGGGCATAGGTGTAAATTTTATCCAGGTCCCTGGCCATGGCGGTGTCAAAATCAAGGCAGGCCTTGAACGCATCAAAGGATTCAGAAAGCCTTCCTCTGAAGTCTTCATAGCCGGATATCCGGCCCTCCAGGTTTTTATAAAGACTCTCCCAGTCCTTGTCCGATGAAAAAAGGGGGGTAAGATCCCAGCAGTCGTTCTCCGGGATTTCCTGTCGGGTTCTAATGTCACTCATGGCAGCTCCTTGTCTTTTGATGGCAGACCGTATCATTTCTATTCTTCTCGGATAGGGGGGCTTTGTCAAGAAGCTGATAAAAAAAGGATGTATTTCCCTGTTTGTTCGGGGTATGGTAACGGTCAAACAGGAAAATTAAGGAGGCAAGATGAAATTTTTAGGGATGATGCTTTTGGCCGGTATTGTGGTTCTGGGCGGGCTTAAGCTTTTTTCAAGAAAATTGTTGTATTTCCCTTCCCCTGTGAGCAAAGCTCGCCTTGAATACCTGAAAACCTCCTTTGATACTGTTCAGGAGATTTCCATTCCAATTGATAAAACCGGGCAGCTCCATGGCTGGCTGATTCAAAAGGATATGGCCCGCCTGCCCCTGGTTTTTTATTTTGGGGGCAATGCCGAAGAGGTCTCTTTGAATGTGGAAGAATTTGTCCAAAAGCTTGATGCCAATGTGGTGTTGGTAAATTACAGGGGATTCGGACAAAGTGACGGCTCGCCTTCGGAAGCTGCTTTGAAATCAGATGTCCTGGCCATCTACGACGCCATGGCTCAAAAATATGGTATCCCCCCGGACAGGTGCATTGCCTGGGGCCGGAGCCTTGGCTCGTCCGTGGCCGGTTTTCTGGCCCTGGAGCGGGGCCTTGGCCATCTGATTCTCACCTGTCCTTTTGACAGCATTGAGGCGGTGGCCGCCAACTACTATCCAGGCTGGCTGGTGGGGTTTGTTCTAAAGGATAAACACAGAACCATTGATTTTTCCTCCCGCATCACCTCTGCCACCCTGGTGCTGGCATCCCGGGCAGATGAGGTGATTGCCCCCAAGAATACCACAGCCCTCTACGAGAGTCTGACCTGCCCAAAATCCATGGTGTATATTGACGGTGCCGGCCACAATACCATTTCCGGTTTTGGTGATTACTATGGGGCGGTGAACCTGTTCCTGGAAAAAGGACCCGGGGGGAAATAAAAAAGAGCTTTTTACCAAATGCTTTTAAAGGCAAGAATTTTAAATCAGGGTCAATCCAATGGGGTGATAAACAGCTCGTTTCTTATAGCAGGGTAAGAAGATAAAATACAACAATGGCATTTATCAGCCAGAAAATGGCTTTGGCAGCTCCCAGGTCAAGGGAGTTGTAATCAATACGAAAGGAAATATCTCCATGGCTGATCTGGCGCTCTGAATCCTCGGGTGTGAAGAAATAAACCATCACACAAAATATTTTATTGAAGTGTTTTCTCATTTTTTTACCTCTGATCTGATGGGATATTTGAAAACCAGGCAACCAATATCCGATTGATTTTCTTTGTGTTGAAAATATAAACCGGGTTTGATATTAAGTAAAATTAAAACAATTAATCCTTTGACTAAGAGATGCTAATGATTCCCGATCTGAACCGCCTCAAGGTATTTTATTTTGTCTTTGCCCTTAAAAGCGTTGCAATGGCAGCCAAAGAGCTTCATATAACGGCCTCTGCCGTGAGCCAGGCCTTGACAAAACTGGAGGCCGAGCTCAAGGTTTTGTTGTTTACACGCCTTCACAGAAAACTGGTTCCCACATCGGCCGGCAAGGCATTGTTTCAGATTGTCGCCCCTTTTATCAGGGATCTTGAAACCGGGATTGAGAAAATAATTCAGGCCAAACAGGTGCCTTCGGGCATGTTGCGGCTCGGTTCGCCCATTGAGTTCGGGAAATCTTATTTTCCGGGCATCTTTGCCGCCTTTCGCAAAACCTATCCGGAAGTGGTCTTTACCATGAAGCTGGGGGATCCCACTGAAATTTTTTCCATGATCAACAGCGGGGAACTGGATTTCGGCCTGGTGGATATTTTTTTAACCCGGGACAAGAAATTTGCAGATCTCGGGGTTTTCAGCAGCGAGCCCCTGATCGAGGAGCGGGTGATCCTTGCCTGTTCCAAGGTGTATTATGACCGGGAAATCAAAGGGGACCATTCCTTTGAAAATCTGGTCACCAAAGAGTTTATCTCCTACCAGAAAACATCTTTGACCCTTCGCAACTGGTTTAAGTATCATTTTAACCGGTTCTCCATCGGGTTGAACCGGGTCATGACCGTGGACAGCCATCAGGCGGTTATCAACGGGATACTCAACCATCTGGGCATGGGAGTTATAGCCGCCCATATTGTGGGAAATGCCATAGACAGCGGTCAGATCATACCCGTGGACACCCCCAAAGAAGACGTCATTAACAAAATATCCCTGGTCCAGCTCCAGGACAAGGTGCCGAGCCTCACGGAGAAGACCTTTATCCGGTTCTTAAAGGCGGATATCAAGTCCTCGGACTGGTCCACCCAATTGGTTGACCAAGCCTGATCTTGGGCACCGCCAAAACGGGATGCAGATGAACGCAGATTTTCTTCCGAATCCATACCCTCCTGGTGATCCGCTCAGATACGCCGATTTTGCCCCTCCACCCTGCCGGTACCTGGATATCCCGGTTCATCAAGCGGTCTCGCCCAAAAATCCTTCATATTTTTATGGTTTCGTCACAAATAATCGTTAATAAATTTTCCTTTGCCGGGCATACCACAACCTGTTTTGTGAATCATGGGCTGGAAAGTGATGTGTTTTGAAAATTGGCTTAACAGAAATAATTCTTGAATAAACGTATCCGTTATGTAAATGATTCCTTAGCAGAAATCGTTCAATTATTGCATTTATGCTCTAAAAGGAGAATTACATTAAACCGATTATGAGTGTTTACCAACCTATCATATCGGGATTAATCATGCCGCATTTGCATTTTGACGATTGTCACCAAAGTGTCTGGTCTAATGGAACATGTCTCCTGCAATTGCTATATCTCTTCTTCTTTTTGGACATCCGGTTACATTTTTTAAAGGCTGTTTAATCGCTTAAATTTTTATTGCTTTATATAGCTTTAACCTGCTACAGATATGAACAATCTGCACATCTATCAGGTAGGATATAGTATCTCAAATTTCAGTTAATTTCTATGATTTAATCAACAAAACGCAAGCCTTCTAAATCCTTTAGAAACTTTTGCTGGAAACAGCCTAAATAGATAAGGAGGGAAGAACGATGAGTTTACATAATTCAAAAATGAACGCGGTATTCCAAATTTCGGCGTGTGTTTTCGAAAAAAGGGTGCGTGAGCAGTTTGCATTGAACGGTTCTTTATCATGTTTCCCAGACTGTCCGGAGGATTATTTCTCTAATTCAACCTGGCATATATCCCTAGAGAATATCGTTATTGCGCCCATGAGTGCAAGGTTTATACGCTCCGGTGCTGACGGGGTGACATTGGTGGCTGATTTGGAAATACATCTTACTGTGGACGGCTCTTATGATGAACCCGTCCCAGTAAATCCTGGCTTTGGTGATACCGCCTTCCGCGGTCAACTCTGCTTAGATGTTCACTCCCGGAAATCCCCCTCAGATGAATGCGGGCTCGGTTTGGACATAATTTTCAGTCATAAAGAGTTTAAAATTGATAGAGAAAGTCCAGATATTCCGGCAATCGTAACCCATTATGAGTCATACTTTGACAGGACGATTGAAGCGCTGCTTGATCTTTCTAAGGTAAATGTTTCGGTTACTCTGGTGGGTGCTTTCGGAGACGACATGATCATCCAGGGAGAACCCGAAATCACCTGTCCGTGCTATGTCTGCGATAGCCTGGCAATCGGGCTCGCGCTTAGCGAAGGTGATGACGTAGATCGCGCCTATTTTCGTACAAACTATTTCGAAAATCTACTCCTGAACAGTGAGAATGACTGGGGTCTGCAAATAGAATCAAATCTTATGAAAAAAAAGCTGACAAAATATATGCCTTCTTTATCTATAGCAGGCTGGTCTATTGATGTTTTCAGGGTGGAAAGCTGGTCAGATGACGGATACACTATTTGTGCAAGGGACTGTCAGGATGAAGAAATCGTTGACATTGATAATAATTTCAAAAAGTTATTCTGGTCAGGAGAAGGTACAGATTGGTACTATCATGGATTCTGGAATGATTATGTAAATGAAAATTACTGGAAACATTCAGTCTGGATGGCAACTGAGAAAGACATTGATTTCACCTTCACCTGCAGACCATCTTCAGGCGGCTTGCCAAGGGACTACAGTCTTGAAGATTGCAGATCCTACTGGCTTGCATATGCCGATATTATAATTGATCCCGGGTCTGATGAAATAAGGTTAAAATCTACTGTTTTTAAAAGCGGCTTTAAGGGATATTACGGCTGGTATTCCGGGACGACACATCCCAATCTTGTTATCATTGACCTGTCTGTAGATCTTCCGACAGTGGCAATAGGTTCGGCCAGGATTGGTGATGATTTTTTAATGAATAATCGGGTAAATTTTGGTTCTGGATTCTTCACCTTCTACGGTAAAGATGAAAAAACGGATATTTCCGGAAGTCCACAGATTGACGTCCCGGGATCAGTGAACGTGATTTTTTCAAAAGCTCCGGTCGAAACTCAGCAAAGCCAGGGGCGCTATGTCTGCACCCGTTATACCAACAGGGGAGAGCTGGAAAACGAAATCGTTTTAGCCCATTTTGAAATACGAAATTCGGGAAGCGGCGAGATACCGCTTTGGGTTTGTTCGTGTATGATAGAAGCAGATCCCGATGCTGTCTTTAAGATTCGTATGCCCGAGAATATGCCGGTGGCACTCAAACCTGATGAAAAAATAATTGTTGATGTCTTGATGGACGTTCCAATGGGAGACCATAAAATCCATGAAGGCTTAATCGGGATTCGCTGTAACGACCCCAATCTTCCCAGTGTTTCCATCCCGATCAGCGGAATCAATATGGGGTATGCATCTTCAGCCTCAAATTGCCGACCCACCCCATGGGATTTTAATCCCTTAATTTTAGAATATATTTATGAAACGATAATCAAGGAAGTGTTAGACGATATAGCCGTTGTCCAAGGTCCTTTTCCAGATCCGCCCTGGTCTGAGGATCCAGAGAACCCCTGTCCTTTTTGTGGGTATTTTCTGGATTTCGCGGTTTCCTTGCAGTCGGGTCACCCGCATTTTGATGTTACCGACTTTTCGGGCAGTCTTCTTGAACGAAGCATTGCTGTGGATGATGTTCATTTTTTTTGCATGCCGCTACCTCCTTCGAAAAGTGCCAGTGTAACAATGGTTCCAAAAGCCGCAGGAGGAAAAGGAATCATCCGGCTTAATTTGAACCGTGTCTCAATGGAAGGTAAGTTCCTTTGCAACAAAAAGATTATTCAAACCGTTAAAAGGAAATCATTGGTATTTGTTCTACATGAAGAAGGAATAGAAATTATAAATATCATAAAACCAGAAATCCCTTATAGAATGAATTTCATAGCGATTAAGAACGCAACCAAGATGCGGTTGCATCGCGGAAACCTATACCTATTGACAGAGTCAAACCTTCTGATAGTGAATATAGATGATCCCTACAGTATTAAAGTCTATCATGAAATACCTGTTCACAAGAATGGGGGCTTTCATATTCTTGGTGACCGACTCATTCTTTTTGACCGCGAAATCTTACGGATCTACACATTGGCCCACGATCGCAGGCCACTATGGAAAAATGAATTCAAGCCAAAGGAAAGAATCAATGATTTTTATGTTTCTGGGGGGGAATTTATCCTTTTTGTGAAGGGCGGGGTATATCGATTCAAAACGCTTGAATCGGATGAATTTGATAAATCCGAACTTCTTGATCATAACCAATTTGAAAAATTGTTTCCCACATTCAGAAAACCAGTGGAAACTGATGAGGCCTATTATAATTTTCCCCTTTATGGGAAACGCTATATAAGAACATTGTATGATAAGAAGGGGTTTATAGTTCTTAAAAAAGATGTAGTCCCTTTCATAATAGATGATAAGAAATGGGATAATATCGTCAAAAGGCTCAAAAAAGATAGGTAGTTCCGGCGACACGATACTTAATTCTAATCATCCGGATCCAGTAAACAGGTAAGGTCAGTTTTAATAATCGTAGGAGCAAAAGAGTAATAATTCCGGGGAGATGATACTGAATTTCGAACCAAAAAAATGAATCGGATTTCACCGGTTATTTTCATGTTATTCGACTACGAAGAGGTTTTCATGAGTGCGAAAAGAAGTCCACCGTTCATATATATATGTGCTAAATAATCTGTTAAGTTCATATATATATGACTTGACAATCAAGTTATGGGCATATATATATAAACTTATAACTATTACACGTGTATATGAGTATGACCGATATGAAAAATAAACAAAAAAAAATTATTCGAGAACAATTAGATGACACTTTAAAACGTTTTTCGACTATTGCCTCAGTAAATAGGCCGATGAGAGGATGGATTCGTGCAATACGAGATGCGTTAGGGATGAATATGCGACAATTTGCCAATCGGCTTGGTGTCAGCAAATCTCGAATCCCTCGAATAGAACAGGATGAAATTACAGGAAGCCTTACGCTTAAAACCATGAATCGAGTTGCAGAAAAACTTGATTGTGTTTTTGTTTATGGTTTTGTTCCTCGGACAAGTTTAGACGATACTGTTAAAAAACAAGCTTCACTTACCGCCCGAAAACGAATGAGCAGGCTTATGCACACTATGAATTTGGAAGCTCAAGGACTTTCATCTAAAAATGCTGAAAAGGCATTTAACAATATGGTAGACGAGATAATTGATTCGCCGTCTATATTGTGGGAGGAAGATAAATAATGATTGCGTATGATGATGGTGCGACTCCTCTCGATTATGACGAGCTCAAAGGGCTTTTGCCTACGCATATTACAACCCGTGGAGAACTCGATTTTTTAGAAATGGAAAATATCAACCAGGCGATTATTTGGAGTGAGAGCCTTAAAACTACTGATGTTATAAATATTGAATTTATTTGTAAACTTCACAAAAAAATGTTTTCCAATATCTGGAAATGGGCAGGGAAATTCAGGAAATCCCAAAAAAATATCGGTATCCCATACATTCAGATTGAAGTGGAACTGCAAACATTGTGTGATGATGCTCAAGCATGGACACAATATAATACATATTCTCCTGATGAAGTTGCAGCACGATTTCACCACAGGTTAGTCTTCATCCATCCATTTTCAAACGGAAATGGAAGGCATGCAAGACTTATGGCCGATTTAATCCTTGAAAAACGATTCGCTACAAAAGTTTTCTCTTGGGGTGGAGAGAGTCTTGCTAATCATAATAAAACCAGAAAAGAATATATAAAAGCTTTAAAAATGGCAGATGAGCATGATTATTCTCTGTTGCTTGAATTTGTTAGATCCTGAAATTGAAAATTAAGTATATTTAATTGAATCCCAACAAAAAAATGAACCGGACGAGCCGGATATTTGAAAACGTAAAAAAACAGATAAGAAGACCCATCAGATAAATAGTTCCAAGGAACATAATTATGATAAATTTTTATTGTTGCATTTTTCAGCCAGGGATGCTTATTTCCAATAAGGTTAAATAGATATCACAACAATTTTCATGTAGCATAAGCAGCCGTGTGAAAAAGAACAAGCCCTGTGAGAGAAATAACTGCTCTGGCCGGAATCCGGATGGTTGTTGATATCAGGGTAAACATATCAGTTAATGGAGATTAAATATGACAACTGAAGAAAAAACTGAAGAAGTTGAAGATGCAGTTGAAGTAACCAAACTGAAACCCCTATGGCTGGCAATGGAGGAAAAATTACTTGAGCTCAACACAGTAAGCCTCTCAGGAGACGACAAAGAGGCAGCAATTCAAAAGATTATAAGAGAACTTGATGATGAGGGGTTTAATGTTTTTAAAAGCGGCGGCAAAATCATGCATTTAAGATGGGCAATGGATGACATGCTGGAAGTCGGGAGGCCGCTGATGAAGGACTTTAACGATGCGATTGCGGCACTTTCACTGGAGGATGTTCTTGACGTTTATTCAGCGACCACTGATTTTATCGCTAAACTTGGAGAAACCTGGGAAGAGATCAGGAAAGTCCAAAACAGACCGGATATCATACGGATTATGGAAGAGACAAAACTCGATTTGCTTGTAAAAAAAGCAAAGGAGATGTCTGAAAAGGAAGGTGTCCGGTACCTTGTTGGAGAAAAAGTAACCAGGGAAAATATCATCAGCAAATTGGCCATTACACAAGAAAAACTGGCCGAGGTGGAAGCGGAAATCGCAAAAGAAAAGGCAGAAAGGACAAGAGTGGCCGACCTTCTGACAAAAGTTGAGGACAAATCAGATCTGGAAAAGGTCAAACACTTGATTACAAATGATGTGGCTGAGGAATTGATCATTGAGATGGCGGGCGTTGACAAGGGTGCCATTAAAGATGCCCAAAAAGCCATGGAAGAAGAGATCAAGGAACAACAAAGAAAGGCAGAAGAAGGAGCTCCCAGGAAAAAGGCAAAGGCTGCAGGACCGGCGCTTGAGGATATTACACCCGAAGATATGCTTGAGCATATCGAAGCCATTCGCGAGATCAAGGAATTCAGTGATGTAGAGAAAGAAATCAGGACAATGTGTGAACAAAGCTCCATCCCACAGTGCCTTGTCGATATTGCCATTTCTGATCCCGATAAACTGGATGAACTCGAAAAAGGGGCAGAAGGATAATTCTGTCTGGGAATTGAAACGGGGAAACCAGGGTTTTCCCTCACCCCATAGACAATCTGGAGACACGATCACTTGATTATAAAAATAAGTGATCGTGTCTCCAATTTGTTTTTCACGCCTGAATAGAGCCTCCAAGAAATAATATCAACACTATCCAACAATCAAAATGTACACGGGCAAGCCGGTGATTTGGAAACGGCAGGCAGTCGCAACGAATCAAGAATAAATGGTATAAAATGAATCCTTTACACCAGCATTTAATGATCAGTGTTGAAAAAAATGGTCCTGATAAATTGGTCAAACAAACGTTTCCTTTGCGGTTTGGTAAATATTCGGAAATCAAGACCTCTGATTTTGAGTTCTGTTTTAACCTGAATGGTGAGATCAAATCAATTCGCGGTCTTAAACCTGACTGGCCCCATCCGGCAGAGCAGTTTAAGCGGACGGCCGGAAATGATTGGGTTTATTATACTGTTGGTGATAAAAGCGGCAATGATGGGATTATTTCATGGATGGGGGAGTATTATCTGCCCTGTTTGCCATATAGCAGCAACCCGGTATGGGAAATACAGTATTTTTCCAATCCAGTGGTCATGAGTGCATTGGCAGAATGGTCCCAATCGTTTGGCAACCTGTATATGGCAAACTCAAAAGGATTATACCCCCATGCAAAGGATTTTATAGAACGGGTACTGGCCAATGATGACCAGACTCTCCATGAACGCTCCCAGCAACTGAACAAGATCATCGGTGGCAGGGTTTCGGTACTTCCGCCTGATACACGGCATGTGGATTATGATATCATTCCACTGAACATTGCCGATGGATGTCTTTATCATTGTAAATTTTGCTGTGTTAAAACAGACCAAAAATTTCAAAAAAGATCAAAAGAAAATATCCAGGAACAGCTTGTTGCCCTGAAAGATCATTTTGGTGCAAATATAGTCAACTATCACGCGCTTTTTCTTGGCAATCATGATGCCCTTGCTTCAGGGGGCAATTTGATTTGTTTTGCGGCAGAAGAGGCGTATCAAACATTCGGATTCAGGCCGCGCATGGATGAATTGCCGTTTTTATATTTATTTGGCAGTGTGGGATCGTTCTTGGGAACAGACCAGGCTGTGTTGGAAAAATTGAATCAATTGCCCTTTTATACCTATATCAATATAGGATTTGAATCCATCGATCCAAAAACCCTTTCCCAGATCGGTAAACCGATAACAGCTGAACAGGTAAAAGAAGCGTTTAAAAAAATGATAGAAGTCAATGAAACCTTTGACGGGATAGAAGTCACCGGGAATTTTATAGCAGGGCACAAGTTATCTCCCGAACATGACAGTTCCCTGTCAGACCTTTTAAAACATGCCAATGTAAAAAAGAAATCAAAAGGGGCGATATATTTATCACCGTTAAAGGACAGTCCCAAAAAACGAGAACTTTTGCCCCGGTTTTACAAAATAAAAGAGGACAGCTGTCTGCCGGTATTTGTCTATCTGATTCAGAGATTGTAAATATTGAGATAGAGAATGGAGGGGGGAAAGTAAACTAATTTCAAAAAGTGAAATACTGGCGGATAAACCGCAGATTTCAAGTATGTCTCAGACATGTTTTCAATAAATCTTGTCCGATTTCAAATAAGAATTACAGAATATAAAAACAGAAAAGCCGCTACAAGGATTTGAATTATGACACCCGCTATTCATGTGAAATATAGGAAAATACCACCATTCTTTTTT
>VMSR01000086.1 GCA_013792075.1 Desulfobacula sp. | reverse complement strand
GTCATCCATGATGGTCTTGTACATTTGTTTTAAATCTTTGGACATGGCTTATTCTCCTGATGTATAGCACGCGTGTACTTGGGTTGGGGTTCTTTTTGCAAGAAAATCGGCAATATTTCTGTCATAACAGGCCGTATGCTCAAATGCCTTTTTGGACAACTCAAACCGGTCTTCAAGGCAAAGGGCACCGTTCTGGGTTTTCAGCTTGGCCAGAATTTCCGGGTAGGACGCCGGATCCACCACCGATGCCACACGGAGAAAATTTTTGGCAGATGCCCGTATCATGGTGGGGCCGCCGATATCAATATTTCCCCTGGCATCCTCCACCGTAACCCCCTGTCTGGCAATGGTGTCGCTAAAGGGATAAAGATTGACAATCACCATGTCAATGACAAGGGCATTGGTTCTTTTCAAGTCTTGCCTGTGGTCATCATTATAGGTTTCTGTGAGCAGTCCCAGATAAATCTTAAAATCAAGGGTTTTCACAAGCCCGCCCTGGGTTTCCGGCTGACCAGTGTACGCGGAGACCTGTTTAAGACAATGGGCGGCTTTTTCCTTGAGTATTTCCTTGAGTTTGCCATGGGTCCCGCCGGTTGACAGAATCAGAATATCCGGGTTTAATTCCAAAATCCCCGGGATGAATTCCTCAAGGCCGGATTTGTCCGACACACTCACCAGCAGGGTGTCAATCTTTACCAGGTCATCAATTTTTTCCACCACATTTTTCCCCATGATCCATCCTTTATCGTCTAGTGTATTGTCTAATCGTATATCTGCAAATCTCCATTGGCCACGGACTGATATTTAGTATATTTATACGCCCTGCGTCAAGGCTGCTATCTGTTTGAGGAGAGAGGCCACTTTCAAACGGTGTTCAGGGGGAACCATCAGCGCCTGGATTTTAGAATTCTTGGTAAACAGGTTGGTTTTATCAGAATCTTGATATTTTTCAAGCCCTAAATAATGAACCAGCATATCTGACAGATTACCTGAAATTCCCTGGTGATCCAGGTGCTCAATGGTCTGCACAAAGATATTGGTGATGGTCAAGACAAGGGGCGGCACCTGGGCATACCCGGTTTTAAGGCAATCCGTCTGGGACATCATGCTTCGGCAGCCAAAGGGCCGGACCGGATACAGGGTGCAGCGATCATCTTCCAACAGGGGACATTTCCCCCATTCCGGATTGTTCTCCTCTTCGGGAATGTCCTGACCGGATAGGCAAACTTCTGCAAATTGGTTGGTGGTCATTTTCGGGATGTAGCGTTTTGCGGGAAAATTTTTTCCAAGGCGCTTTTTCACACCCGCAAGAGCCTCCGAATCAAGGGATTGAACGAGAAACGCCGTTTCAAGACCCGTAACAATCACATTGCAGGTGCAGCAGCCTGCACACCCTTCCCGGCACATAAGTTGTGTACCTGCCATGGTTTTCTCATACAGCCGGTATAATTTTTGTATTTTCCCGGTATCCGCGGGAATACTAGAAAATTCCATGCCCAACCCCGTTACATCCGTTTTGTTTGTCTTAAAAAAGTTCATTATCCTAGTTTTATCAAACAGTCAAACCCCTTGGGATACCCCCGCAATTCTCGGTAACCGATACTGATGGTACCGTATACGAAAAACAATCCGTGTTTAATCAAAATCTCAACTTAAGGACCGCAGATGAAATAAATTGTGGTCCCAATATAAAAATTTGATCTGAATATTTATTATTAGAATTAGAATAGAAAGATCGGAGGCAAGTAACAAAAGTTTCGGTTGCAATTTTAAGCACAACCCGGCAGGTCAATGGGGGGCTGGCACTGCGCTAAATCCCAATCGATCGTCCTTGCTCGATTGGAAAGCGGGAAAGGGACTGGTCTTTCTCTCCTGACGCCCAGCCCCTTTACGCCGCTCCGACCAGCCCCCCATTGACCTGCCGGGTAACCTTGGATACCCCAAAGTGACAAACCTTTATATGATTTTTATTGGCCTATAAATTAATCAAAAGGACATCC
>VMSR01000199.1 GCA_013792075.1 Desulfobacula sp. | reverse complement strand
GACGCCTATGCCGCCAAGAGTGAACGCTGGGGGTTGTTTTATGCCGCCGGTATCATCTTTACGGAACCCATGATCCAGGCGCTGAAAAATGCAGGCCGGGACCTGACAAGGGAAAAATTTGTAGCTGAAATGGAAAAGATAAATGGGTTCAAGGGCATCGGCCCCACGATCAGTTACAAACCCTTTGATGTCAATGATATGTACAGCCGCCAGGGCGGAACCCATACCTTTTTGGTCCAGTGCCTTGCTGATGGGAAAGCCAAAAAACTGACCGACTGGATGGAACTTAAATAAAGTGGAGCCCAATGGAAACCCCATTTTTTAGTGTCAGCAATTTGTCCATTTCCTTTGGGGGTATCAAAGCTCTTGTGGACATAGGTTTTACCATGGAAAAAGGGGAAATCTTTTCGGTGATCGGTCCCAACGGCGCCGGAAAGACCACCCTGTTCAATTGTATTTCCGGGCTTTACCGGCCGGATAAAGGGAAGATCTGGTTCATGGACCATGCCATTGAAAAAAAATCTCCGGATGCCATCGCCCGCCTTGGTATTGCCAGAACATTCCAGAATATTGAGTTGTTCTCCCACATGAACACCATGGAAAATATCATGCTGGGTCGTCATATCCACATGCGTTGCGGTCTTTTTAGGGGGATGGCCATGTGGGGTGCCAAGTCCTTTGCCGCAAAAGAAGAGATTGTCCACAGACGTGCCGTGGAAAAAATCATTGACCTGCTGGAGCTTCAGAATGTGAGGAATACCCTGGTGGGTGCCTTGCCCTATGGAACCCAAAAATTGATTGAATTGGGGCGAGCCCTGGCCCTGGAGCCTGCACTTTTGTTGCTGGATGAACCCTGTGCCGGCATGAATACCCAGGAAAAGGAGGACATGATCTTCTGGATCAAGGATATCCAGGACGATCTGGGCATTTCCATTCTGCTCATCGAGCACGACATGAAAATGGTCATGGACATTTCCAGCCGGGTTCTGGCCATTAATTTCGGCAAACCCATCACCCTGGGAACGCCCGGAGATGTTCAGCAAAACCCGGAAGTGCTTGCGGCCTATATCGGCCAGGAGGAATAAAGGTGTCCCCTCTGCTTGAAGTGAACAATATCGAAACCTATTATGACCTGGTCTATGCCATTCGGGGGGCCTCCTTTACCGTGGAACAAGGCAGTATCACCGCTATTCTTGGAAACAACGGGGCCGGCAAGTCCACCATTTTAAAAACGGTGATGGGGCTCATTGATGATCAGCCGGACAAGGGCAGTATTGTGTTTGATCAACAGCCGATCCACCACAGGGATACCCATGAGATTGTCCGCATGGGCATTGCCTATGTGCCGGAAGGCCGGCAGGTGTTTAACGAACTCACAGTGCAGGAACATCTGCGCATCGGTGCCTATCTTCGGAAAGACAGTGCCGGTATTCGTGCCGATATCGATCAGGTGTACACCTATTTTCCGGTTCTGCGGGAAAGATGCAACCAATGGGCCGGGACCCTGTCCGGCGGGGAACAGCAGATGCTGGCCATGGGCCGGGCCCTGATGCTCCGCCCCCGGCTGCTCATCCTGGATGAACCCTCCCTGGGGCTTTCCCCCATTCTGGTCAAAGAAATTTTTGCCATTATCCAAGAGATCAACCAAAAGGGCGTGACCATTCTTTTGGTCGAACAGAATGCCCGGATGGCCCTTTCTATCTCCAACACGGGTTTGATCCTTGAAAACGGGCGGTTTGTCAAGAAAGGGGCATCCAAAGATCTTCTGGATGACACGGATGTCAGGGAGTTCTATCTGGGCATTAAATCGGAAATTTCAGCCAAGGGCTTTCAACGATGGAAGAGGAAAAAAGCATGGCGATGACCACAGATAGTATTCAAACCATTCCCCAGATCTTTAATGAAACCGTGGACCGCCATCAGGACCGGGTGGCTTTGCGGACCAAAAAATTAGGACTCTGGCAGGATATTACCTGGAAACACTACCATGAACGGGCAAGGTTGGTGGGAACAGCGCTTGTGTCCATGGGATTTGAAAAGGGAGACGCCGCCTGTATCATCGGGGACAATGCCGTGGAATGGGTCATGGCAGATATGGGGATCCAATGTGTGGGCGGTGTCTCTGTCGGCATTTATGCCACCAATGCCTGGAGCCAGGTGGAATATGTGGTGACCCATTGTGATGCCCGGTTTTTGTTTGTGGAAAACGAAGAACAGCTGGACAAGTGGCTCATGTTCAAGGATAAAACGCCGCTGTTAAAACAGGTGATTGTCTGGGATACCCGGGGGCTTAAACATTTTAAAGACCCGCAGGTCATGACCTTTGAGGCCCTGCTGGAAAAAGGGAAAGCGGTTTGTGATGCCCACCCGACCCTGTTTGCTGACCGCGGGGCAACGGTATCACCGGAGGATACGGCTGTGCTGATCTATACCTCCGGCACCACGGGCCCGCCCAAGGGGGCGGAGCTGAGCCATGGGAACGTGACCTGGATGGCCCGGGCCGTTGCCCGGACCAATGTTCTCTACACCACAGACCAGGTGCTCTCTTTTTTGCCCCTGTGTCACATCTTTGAACGGCTCTTTACCGTGTTCATCCACATCAGATACGCCTATACTGTCAATTTTGTGGAAAAACCAGATACCATTCTGCAGAATATGATCGAGGTTTCCCCCACCGTGGGCTATGCCGTGCCCCGGATCTGGGAAAAATATTATTCCAACGTCATGATCAAGATGGCCGATGCCACCTGGTTTAAACGGCTGGTGTTTCATGGGGCCCTTAAAATAGGAGAGATGCGTGCGGACAGGCTTATGAATTTTCAGCCGATTCCCCTGGGACACCGCTTTCTTTTTTTTCTGGCCAATCTTCTGGTTTTTCGTAAACTCAAGGAGCGCCTGGGCTTTGAACGGATTCGGGTGGCCTATTCCGGCGCTGCCCCCATTTCCCAGGAAGTGCTGCGGTTTTTCCAGTCCATTGGCATGAATCTCATTGAAGGGTATGGTCAGACCGAAGCCACAGGGGTCACCACCCTTTCCCCCGAAGGCCGGGTGCGGTTCGGCACCGTGGGCCAGGCCCTGGAGGGGACCCAGCTCAAAATCGCACCGGACGGGGAAATCCTGGTGCGATCCCCCGGGGTTTTTAAGGGGTATTATAAAAACGAAGTTGCAACCCACGAGAGCTTCCGGGATGGATGGCTTTTAACCGGGGATGTGGGAGCCCTTGATGAAAAAGGGTTTCTAAGGATCACGGACCGGAAAAAGGATATCATTGTTACGGCAGGGGGTAAGAATATTACGCCCCAGTATATTGAGAATAAGCTCAAGGCCAGCATCCATATCAATGATGCAGTGGTTATTGGCGACAATCGGAAATTTTTGTCCTGCCTGGTGATGATCGATGAAGACAATGTAATGAAGTTTGCCCAGGACAATAAGATTCAGTTTTCCACCTATGGGGATTTGACCCAGCATCCGGCCATCATCCAATTGATTGACCGGGAGATCCAACAGGTGAACCAGACCCTGGCCCGGGTTGAAAATATCCGAAAATTTACCATTCTGCCCAAACGCCTCTATGAAGAAGACGGGGAAATGACGCCCACCATGAAGATCAAGCGAAAAATTGTCAACCAAAGATTCAAGGACATCATTGAGGCCATGTATTAGTGTTTAAAGGAACCCTATTAAATTGAGAGCAACAGGCTTCTTCCCCCTTTTTTTTTCGGTCTATCCACCAGTATAAATCCTGTTTTTATGGCAGTTTCCATGATGGTTTCAAATTGGATTTTTGATACATGAAATACAGGTTCCACCAGGAGAAACAGGCCGCCGGGCCGTAACAATTCTTTTACCTGTTCCAGGAAGGCGCCTGTGTCGGGGGTTTCGTGGACCATATAAAAGGCCAGAATAAAATCAGCCTGTGTTCCCTGGTTGAGACCAATCCGGTCCTGGGTGCAATTGTGAAGATGTATCCTGTCGGAGAGATTTTCCTTTGCGGCTTTTTTCCCCACCTTTGCCAGCATTTCCTGTTGCAGGTCAACGGCAATCACTTTTCCTGTTCTTCCTGTCATCTTTGCCATATCAAGGGAAAAATAGCCCGGACCACACCCAAGATCCACAATGGTATCTCCTTTTTGAATATAGTCGCCCAGGATTTTCTTGGGGTTTTGGATGATTCTGCGGATGAAATTATCCAGAAAAAATGAATGGGAGTGGCTGCAGACATCTCCCTTGAATTCTTTGTTGTACATTGGGCCTCCTGAGCTTATAGTGTTTAGTTGATATACGCATTGGACAAAATTTTTTATTCAGATGATAAATTTCTGCGAACGAGAAAATCTTCCACCCGGGTTAAAAAATCAATAATCACCTCGGTTTTTTTGGGGTCAAGATCCCTGAGGTAATGGCTGAAGCCTCCGTCCATTGTTTCATGCCAGTGCTTGTGGGCCCAATAGGCCATATTCCCCTTGGCTGTCAAATAGACAATGGACCGGGACAGATTTTCAGGATCTGGTTTTTTGGTGGTCAGCCCTTTTTTTTCAAGCCGTTTCAATCCCTGGGATACACCTCCCTTGGTGATTCCGATCAGATTTCCGATATCGGTGACACTCAAGTCTTCATTGTCACCGATGATCTCCACCATGTGGATCTCCGAGTGGGAAAGGACATGCCCCGTGCCGAACTGCCTGGGTGTTTTATCCAGTTTAAGGGCCAGTGCCAGGATGGATTGAAACTTTCCATGAATTTTTTGTTTGTGGCAGTTCATGGGAGATGTGTATACTTGCTAAACTCTTTTGTCAAGAAAAAATTCTCCTGGCCGGGGTGACGGGCGCTAGGGTGCGGCAATTTTCTGTGAGGGATAATGGACTCGCCCCTTGTGGTTTGCAGCAACGACTTGTTATCTCAGAAAAGGATTTGTCAGTTATTCAAATTATGATTGTTTTTCGGGTATGATCCCATCCGTATCGCTTACCAAGGATTGCTGCCCTAATTCAGGGCAATCGCATATGGTTTTTTTAATCTGTTTTTTTGTCTGCAATGGTAGTCCTTTCTACCCGGCACAGTCAGGGTGGAGGGACGCCGCTAAATCCCATCCGCTCGTCCATGAGCGGATGGAAAGCGGATCTGACCGAATCTATACCGTCCTGGTGATTCGCTCAGATACGCCGCTCTGTCCCTCCACCCTGCCGATGCCTGGAAACCTTTGTTCATCACAGTCAATCGCACCAAAAGCCCTTCATATGATCCGTGCATGTTTTGTACGTTTATCAATGTATAGAGGTTCCTGTTGTATTTTTTTTATAAGGAATGATAAATGTCCATTAAGTTTATTTTTCATGCACATTCCAATCTGTTTGAAATGGTTGGACAACAATTAAATTTTTATATTTTTTTGGGGTCAAAAAAATTCTTATCCTGACAAATTGATAGTCTGCCAAAAGGAGAAACGATTATGAAACAAGCTGCCTTTATTCTTTACACACTTGTTTGCCTTGCATTGGGAAGCCTGCTTTTTCAAGATAACAGCAACGCCGGTGGAGGTTTTAGCACCCAGTATTACTCGGCGTATGAGTTGGGCACACCTCCTGGGGGTGGGTACCTCTCATGTCTGGGGGTGTCTTTTAAAAACGGAGTTACCAAGAACGACGTCATTATCGATTGGAAAAGTAATGAAAATTTTATCATTTATATCAAAGACTGAGAGATAGTTCCTGCTCATAGCGTTTATTCTTCAAGTGGGACTCAATGAAGTAAGGCCGCAGGTTAATACATTGGTACCATGCAGAATAATTGATGGGGTGATTTTGTGAGAGATTTTCAATCTATCTGATGAGTTGATTTTAAGAAAGAAAAAAATAATATTTTTCAAAAATCTGAGTTTATTTGCTCAAATTCCTTAGATTACGTGCCGCGTTACAGTTGAAACAAGGATATAGGGCCTGACCTCTATTGATTGCTCTCTAATCTGAAAAAAGCCTTGATTTTGGTATGATTTTTGCTATTTGTTAAAATGAATCTATGGAACTACTGGTAAAGTCTTTTAAAACGAGAACAATGTTGACAGTCGTTGTAATCTAAGTTGTCAGGACCAGAATTTTACCACAGGGATTGCAGAACTCGCAACATAAAAATGAGGAGTCTATTATGCGCACCATGTATTTTAATTTTATTGTCTTGGTCATTATCACCATTTCCATATTAATACCATTAAGGGCTGATGCTTCTCAAAGCAGCCCCTTTGTTCAATTTTTGGTACGTACGGTCTGTCAGGGACAGTCAAATGCGTACAAAAACGGATGCAACATCTATTTTCAAAAACGCATCGAACAACACAAGCCGGCGAGCCAGTCCCTGACCGAAGGAAACTCATGGTGTGAGTTTTCGTTTCCCGGCAATCCTGTAAAGATTACAGAGTGTAAACAGGGTTGCCAGTTCCTGAACAGCAAGGAGTAATCTTAGATTTTTTAAAACTCAGACACCTATTTTGCGGCGGATGTTTTCTGTTGAAGAGGCATGATTATACATCACTAAGATTCCCTTTCAGACTTTTGCCAAAGGCCACTCAATAAAGAGTGGTGTTTTTAGATCGTCTTGAAAATTTTAAAAATGCTATATTGCCTGCCACGCTACAATTGCAAAGGAGAAATTAAATGCGGTTTTTTAAATTACATGCAAAGAGACAAGCAAAAAATACTTTAGGAAGCCTACTCGTGCGATATTCTGGAAGATGCATCTCATGGCAGCGGTGATGGTCATTGTGTTTCAACTGGGTTCCGTCCCGGCTTGGTCGGGATCAGTGGGTCCGTTCGCTAGAAAATTGACTGATTGTATCTGCGTGGGGCAGAAACCTAAAGTAAAAGGCGGGTGTGATCTCTATTTCTATTACCGACTCAAACAATATAAAACACCGGACGATGCTCTGACGAGATGTCAGACGCAATGTGAAATAATTCATGGCGTCGACAAGCTTAATCTCAGGGAACTCTGCAAACAAGGATGCCAATTCGTGCGTGACGCAGAACAATAAGTTCATTGGAAACATTCTTTTTTTATGGGATCACCAAAAGAAACTCTATAATAAATGGACAATGAACAGATGTCCTTTTGATCAATCTCTACGCTATTAAAATCATATGCGGGTTTGTCACTTTGAGGGTATCCACGGTCACTAGGCACCCCAGTGGCCTGCCGGGTTTACGGTTAAAATTCTAACCCCAATTTTTTTACTTGCCTCTGATCTTTCTATCCTGATTTTGAATAATATTCAGATCAAATTTTCATATTAGACAACGATTTTGATTAAATATGGATTGTTTTTGGGGTATGATCCAACAGTATCGTTGACAACCGAAAAATTTTGCCCGGCGTACAGAAATCCTGAAGTTTAGATTACGTAAAAAACAAATGGCCAAAATTGTTTTGCATAAAAAAATGCAGCAAAAATTGTCAGCAGCAGCCGCCATCTCCGCAGGATGCATTTTCTTTGCCTTTTATCCAGACCTGGATAATATAGGCGGCTCAGCCAACCCCGGGGTTGACCGTCAGGGCTCCGGAGGGGCAGTTGGTGACACAGGCACCGCATTCCATGCAGGCATTAAAATCCACGATCTCAGCCTTGGTGTTGTGCATTTCCAGCACATGGTGGGGACAGACCTCTGTGCACAGGCTGCAGCCGATGCACTTTTCTTTGTCCAGCAAAAGGGTGGAAACCGCGTCATAATATCTGAACTCTTTCATGAAAATTTTTCTCCTAGATTAAAAGGCCGAGTAGAGCCAGAGGCCTGTGGACAGGACAAGGCTGATCAACTGCGCCGGGATATAGCGTTTCATTTCCTTTTCAACCCCTGACGGGGAGGTGAAAGGGGTGGTGCCGGTAAAGTTCATGGCCAGAAAGGAACTGATGGTCACACAGAACAAATATAGGGCAAGAGCGCTGGTGAAGGAAGCACTGGCCGACGGCATAAGACCTATCATGAAAAAAGCGGCCAGACTGCCGATAATTCCTCCTTTAAGGGCAAATTCCCTGACAGGGATATAGGGCAGGAGGGCCGGGGTAATGACAGCCCCTGACACTATGCCGAAAACAAGGGCGGCCAGGGCAGCAAGTCCCCGGGATCCGGCATCTGAAAAAGAAAATACACCGGGTCCGATACCCGAGATTACCAGTAAGACCAGGGCCGTTATCATTGCCGGTTTGAGAACAATCTGCAGTTCCACAGGGGTCAGGACAATCCGTTCCGCAAAGGTAAAGGTCACGGTCCGCATGGCTGGGTCTGCTTTCTGCTGGTTTTCCAGAAATTTTGGGATGTCCGCAGCCCGCACCGGGCCATAGACAACCCGGAATCCGGATTGTTTTTTCACATTCCTTGCAGATACCCCTGTGGCACCCAGCTGGGGAACAATGACCCGTCTGTGGTCCACTATTTTATCAAGATTTGCGCTGTGAATCCGGTCTGCCAGTTCTTGGGTGGAAAAGGTTCCTTTTCCGGCAGCACACCAGACATTGATCCCTTTGGTATCCAGTACCAGTATCCAGGCGTTCAGGCCTTCAAGTTCCTTTCGCAGATGATCAAAGCTCAGTTTGAAATTGGCGGTGACAAGCACCTGTGAACTTTTGTCGGGAAAACCCAGACCATAAAGTCCGGGGGCCACCTTGTATTGGTAGCGGTTGATGCCGCACCTGACAAGGACGGTGGAGACCCGGTCCCGGAGACTCAGTCTTGTCTTTATCCGGGGTACAGGGCCTTGATCTGTGGTGATGAAATCCTCCACATAGGTGCACAGGCTGTATCCCGGTTTTTCGTGGACGGATATGGCATTGGGGACAGGGCCGCAGCAATCGCTGTCTGTTTTGTCCATGGAAGGCATGAGTGTAACGCCTGAGGTGGACAGGCAAGAAGAGGGGTTTGGTTTTTCCGGGGGTGTGTCTGCAATCTTTTTCATGGCTGTTCCTATTTTTCAAGTCCCTTTGTATTATAAGCGGTCAATATAGTCTTTTATCTGGTTTAATACGTGTTTATCAACACAAAATCGGGTTTTGGGGCCTTCCACATCACCGCAGACAATCCCGGATGCTTTGAGCAGCTTCAGGTGCTGGCTGATGGTGGATTGGGAATAGGGGAAAATATTGACGATTTCTCCGCACACACAGGTGTTGATGCGAATGAGGTGCTCCACTATTTTTATCCGGGTGGGGTGTCCCAGGGCCTTGAATATTTTTGCAAGATCTGCTGTGTCCATCGGTCGATTCCCATTTGTTTCGGTTGTTTATCGTTTATCGTCAATGAACGATAAACAAATAGATACGATTTGTCAATAAAATTTTTCAGGCCTTTACACAGAGGCGATATCCTGGTAAGTATCCAGGCATGGAAGGCGTACCTTTTCCATGCGGGCTGAAAACAATTGTTACCCGGTATGGGGTGAAGCGTGGGACCAGATGGAAATTCAAGCTGAGTATTTTGATGACGGCAGTTCATTTATAGCAATTGATCCGGTCTCAATCAATCCCGGGTATCTGCTGGATTTTTCTCTGTTCGACCGGTATCTCCATAAAAAAGGGCAATATAGATTCCGATGTCTTTTGCTGGATTCCCGTTCCATTCCCAAAGAACGTCTCATGGAGCTGCTGCGTTCATGGGACCAGGTTTATATCCATAAAAATCAGAACCAAAACTATACCGAGTATGTTAAAAACAACCTGGAATTTATCCTGAACCATGGCGAGATTGACGTTAGAAAGAAAACCCAGACCCTCACAACGCTCTCCACACAGGTGATCAACGAATCCTTTGCCGCAAATTTTGCCTCAAAGGAGGACTGTATCCAGGTGGTTCAAAATATCGAAAAACTGATTTCCCAGGCCATGGAGTTTATCTCGGATATTGAATCCTTGAAAGGAATTGCCGATTTGATCGGCCATGATTATCAAACCCATACCCACTCGATCAAAGTGGGGTGGCTGACGGCTACGTTTATCAATGCCAACAAAGAGTTGTTCGGGGTGAAAACAAAGTCACAATTAAGGGATATTATGATCCAGGCGACAGTGGCAGGCTTTCTCCACGACATCGGAACAATAAAAATTCCCAGGCATGTGATCAATAAAGAAGGCAAGCTGAGCAACATTGAATATGTGCTTATCCAATCCCATACGGCCTATTCCACCAGCCTGCTGTTTGAAACCCAATTGCCCCGGTCCTCCATGCAGACCATTTTATACCACCATGAGAACGAGGACGGCAGCGGCTATCCCTGCGGTCTGTCAGGAGATCAGATTCCGTTGATAGCAAAAATTTGTCATATTGCGGATGTGTTTGATGCCCTGACCTCAAAACGGCCTTACAAGCCGGCACGAACGCCCTATGAGGCATTGAAGATCATGGCAGGTGAAAACCCCTATCTGGAGATCTTGAGACAATTTGAAGCCGAGGTCAGCGGAAATCCTAAAGTTCCTGTGGTCGCCATTGTCCGGGATGATTACGAGGCCAAGCTCCGCCGCCTTCGGGAACGGGAAATGCTGGAGGAAGAGGCCCAGAAAAGAGTGGAAGCCCGGAACAAGCTCCGGGACAAGGGCATGTCCCATTGTTTTGACAAAGATTTGCTCAGGCGGTTTATTTTGACCATCAATAAATCCGAAAGCTTTGATCTGTCAGGGCTTTTGTAGGACCGTTGGCTTTTACTTAAGGCTGGCCGGATATCCCGCCGTTGTTACGGCTTCAATGGCCTGCGCCACAAGGCCCGGGTCCTGGGTGGAAAATTTTGCTTTTTTTGCCCCAAGATCCACAGAAATATCTGAAAGGCCAGAAATGGCTTCCAGGGTTTTTTGCACCATTCCGGAGCAATGACCACAGCTCATATTTTCTACGGTCAGGGTAATTGTTTGATCTGCCATGGGAATCTGTCTCCATTCAAGAGTGTTATGGGTTTGGTTTGCAAAAAAGATAAGCCATATTGAATTTTTGTCAAATCCCGGATAAAAAGGCCCTGGTTTTTTTTCTGTTCACCCGCACCAACCTGTGATAAAATATTTGATTTAAATTGATATGCAAAGGAATCAAATTTTGACACCATTAACTGGAGCACAAAGAAAATATTTAAGGGGGCTTGCCCACAAACTGAACCCGGCAGCCTTTGTGGGGCAGAAAGGGCTGACCCCCTCTTTGACCGATGAAATCAACATGGCCCTTGATGCGGCCGAGCTGATTAAAATCAAGTTCAACGACCACAAGGAAAAAGAAGTGAAAACCGCCTTGATTGAAGAAATCACGGCAATTACCCAAAGCCATCTAGCCGGAATGGTAGGGCATGTGGCCATCCTGTTCCGCCGGCAGGCAGATCCTGAAAAACAAAAAATTAAACTGCCCTGATGGGAAGGTTAACCGGGGCGGTTTAAAAACCAGACAGCCTGGTCTTCGGACCAGTATCGGCCTTTAAAAGAGACAAAGCCCACGTGTCCGCCTGATTTCGGCAGTTTCAGGGTAATGTTCGGATTTTGACCGGCCTGGGCAATGGGGAAACACTCTTGGGGTAAAAACGGATCATTCAGGGCATTGATGATCAGGCAGGGGCGGTCAATTTTTGGGATGAACTGGAGACTGGAGCATTTTTCCCAATAATCCCGGGCATCTTTGAAACCATGGATGGGGGCTGTGTAGCGGTCGTCAAATTGTCTGAAGGTTTTGATGCGGTCATACCCTTTATCATCCAGGGCATGGGGCATAATCGCCATTTTTTCCTTGATTTTGCGGTGGAGCAGGACCAGAAATCGTTTCATATACAGTCTGTTGGAAGGTTTTTCCAGCGCCTCTGCGCTGGCCGCAAGGTCGCAGGGAACAGAAAAGACCACGGCTTTTTTAACAATAGGGTCCACGCGGTCCCGGCCCAGGTGAACCAGGGTCAGGTTGCCGCCAAGGCTGAATCCCACCAGGGCAATTTCCTTGTATTTTCCTTTTTTTCGGGCATGGTCAATCACCCGGGCCAGGTCATCGGTGGCTCCGTTGTGGTAGGAACGCAATTGGCGGTTGGGTTCTCCGCTGCAGGATCGATAATTCCAGGCCAGGGCATCCCAGCCGCCATGGTTTAATGCCTGGACCATGGCCTTTACATAGGTCCGGGTGGAATTGCCTTCAAGTCCGTGGGAGACAATGGCCAGGCGGTTATTTCCGGGAGTGGACCAGTCCAGGTCCAGAAAATCATCATCCGCGGTTGTGATGCGTTCCCGGGTATAGACAAGGGAAGGGATTTTTCTGAACAATACCGGGTAAATGGTCTGTATATGGCCGTTGCCGAATGGGAACACAGGGCAATATGGGGAATCCTTCACAGGCATGCTCCTTTTGCAGGCGGTTTTTTAACTGTTTAATCGTTCTGAAATCTGATATATTAATCGGCCTGTGAAGTAAATTTAAAAATTCAATTAAGGACGGATAAACGAAGATGAAGGTTGGAATCATTGGCCTGCCCCAGACAGGTAAAAAGACATTGTTTCAGATTTTGACAGGAAACGAAATCACAGAGCCTGCAAAGGCACTCAAGCCTGTTCCGGGTACGGCGGATATACTGGATTCAAGATTCAATATCCTCAGGGACATGTACGCACCTAAAAAAGATGTCCGTGCCAGGATTGATCTGGTGCTCCTGCCGAAAATGGAGGCGGAAACCATTGCAAAGGGAGATATTTTCCGAGATATTGTTGACATGGATGCCATCTGCCATGTGGTCCGGGCATTTGAAGACGAGGCCATTTACCATGCCGACGGCTCGGTGGACGCTGTCAGGGATTTTGAGATGGTCAACTCCGAATTGATCATGCATGATCAGATCTTTGTGGAAAAACGCATGGAGCGCCTTGAGGCCATGGTGAAAAAAATCAAGGATGAAGACCAGCAAAAGGAATTGAATCTGATGATCCGGCTCAAGGAGCACCTGGAGCAGGAACTGCCCCTGCGACTCATTGAGCTGAGCCCGGACGAGGAACGACTGATCCGGTCCTACCCCTTTATCACCCGGAAAAAATTGTTGATTGCCGTGAACGTGTCTGAACAGGATCTGGGGAACCAGGCTTTGCTGGCGGGGTTCAAGGAGAGCTGTGACCGCCTGACCATTGAGGTGATGCTGGTTTCTGCCAAGGTGGAAGCCGAGATTGCCCTCCTGGATTCAGAAGAAGAAAAGGCCGAGTTCCTGGAAGACCTGGGGATCAAGGCCACGGCCCTTGAAACCCTTACCCGGCTTTGTTTGAAATCCTTGAACCTGATTTCCTTTTTTACGGTGGGAAAAGATGAGGTCCGGCAATGGCTGGTCCGGGAAAATTCCAAGGCCCCTGTGGCTGCCGGGGTCATCCATTCGGATCTTCAGCGGGGATTTATCCGGGCAGAGGTCTTTAAATATGATGACCTCATTGCCCTGGGTTCCGAGGCAGAGCTTAAGAAAAACGGTAAGGTTTATGTGGAAGGGAAAGAGTATGTTGTCAAGGACGGCGATATTTTAAACATCCGTTTTTCCGTATAATCAAGATGGGCAGACCCTGTTTGATGCAATAAAAAAACTATTTTCCCGGCCCCTGGAACCACTGGCAGACCGCACAGAAACCCGGGCCGGCAAGGATGTTTTTTCCGGAATCGGGGAAATGGCTGGATGAAAACGGCTTACCCCAAATGGAAATCACCAATGTAAAGGATTATGGGATGCAGCGGCTCTATGATGACCGAAGTATCAAGGTGGAAAAAAACACCGGCCGCATTATTTCCGATCTGAATTAGCGGGTGGGTGGGATCTCAAAATTCCTAAGTATTATTCTGCCGCGTTCTTGTGGGCCTGGGTCAAGCGCTGTTTTAAATAGGCGATTTCATCTGCATCATATGCATAGAGGTCAAAACAATACCCGTCTTCCCCCAGAAGTCCTTGGGGGACCAGGTCGCCGACCTCTTCGGGGTCTGTGACCATTTCCCCGTAAAAACAGACGGAAAGCCATCTTTCGTTTGGGTCGTCATCAATTACATCCACCATGGCAAACAAAGATCTTTTTTTCTGGCTTGCATGCCTGGGGCGCAGGGAGTAGCTTACGCCCGGCCGGGCAATAAATTCCAGGGTGGTATGCTCCAGGCTGTTTAAATGTTCCAGAAGTTCTGTAAACGCCTGTTTGGTTCTGGTGTCGGTTTCTTTCCAGGCAGCGATAAATTCTTGCATGCTTATTCCTTTATGTGCTTTAGCAGGTGTCCAAGTTCAGGGAATATCAGATTGTTGCAGGCCAGTTTGCAGGCATTGATGCTGCCGGGCATACAAAATATCAGGGTCTGTTTCATAATACCGGCCGTGGCCCGGGATAAAATGGCGGCCGAGTCAATTTCTTCAAAGCTTAACTGGGCAAACAAAGGGCCAAAGGCCGTTAATTCCTTTTCAAACAAAGGCTGTATGGCTTCAATGGTGACATCTTTGGGGCTGATGCCGGTGCCGCCGGTCATGATCACAACATCCGGGTTGATCTTATCAATCACATGGAGGACAAGATCCCGGATGGCGGCAACATCATCTGTGACAACCTGGTGGATGACCACCTCGTGCCCCTCCCGCTGTGTCTGTTTTTTGATCCATGCCCCGCTTTTGTCCTCGGCGAGTTTCCGTGTGGTGGACACACAAATTACGGCCACACGTATATTGCCCGGGGTCTGTTCTTTGTGCAAAAGGGTACTCATTTTTCAATTTCCTTATAAACCATATCCTCATTGTCATGTTCCCTGACATGGACATGGATCATGTCTCCGGGTTCTGTATCCACAAAAATGCCTTTGTAATCTGCCTGGATGGGCAATTCCCTGTGCCCCCTGTCCACGAGGATGGCAAGTTCGATGCGGCAGGGCCTTCCAAAATCCATGAGCGCATCCATGGCCGCCCGGATGGTGCGGCCGGTAAACAATACATCATCCACCAGGATAATTTTTTTGTCATCCACGCTAAAGGGAAT
Source organism: Desulfobacula sp. (assembly GCA_013792075.1). Lineage (GTDB taxonomy): Bacteria > Desulfobacterota > Desulfobacteria > Desulfobacterales > Desulfobacteraceae > NBML01. The sequence continues at coordinate 9,768 of VMSR01000199.1, read as the reverse complement.
ATTGGAAGGCCGGACTGTCGGCTGGTGGCTGATTTTGGTCCAGTCGTCCCGGTACATGTTGATGTCCATGCTGCCCACGGGAACACTGATGTTTTCAATGGCCATTATCTGGTCGGCCAGCCGTTTGGCAAGAAAATCTCCCCGGGTTTGAATCCCGATAAGCCCCAGGTTCTGAACTCCCTTATGGGTTTCAATTATTTCATATGCGATTCTGGTGATGATCCGTTTAAAATCCTCATCATTCAGTATCATTTTTTTCTTTTTCATGGACTGCCTCCCTGTAACTGGGGTAAAAGATCTGTGTCCGGCACATGACTGCCCTTGACCCCAGAATCTGTATCATCTTTTTTTCCAGGGGGCAACACCTTGATTTTAAGTTTAAGTGCTTATAATACGGGACACGGATATTAACTTTTTGACCAGGTTGGGTGTGAATGAAATATGAGTGCACAGGGGTTATACTGGCGGGTGGGACAAACAGGCGGTTTCCCGGGAAAAAAAAGACTTTTCGCAGGGTGGGCAATGAAATGATGCTCACCCGCATCTATTCTCTTTTTTCAAAAATGTTTAACGAGGTCATCCTTGTGGTCAATGACCCCAAGGCCTTTGTCGGATGGGACATGATGGTGGTGACCGATATTCACCCTTCCCGGTGTGCCCTTGCAGGCCTCCATGCAGGTCTTTTCTATGCATCCAACCCCTGGGCCTATGTTACGGCCTGTGATGTTCCCTTTGTCAATGAACGGGTAATCGGGCATTTGATTGACCAGAGGGAACCCGGGAAAGAGGTGATAATTCCCAGAACTGCCGATGGCCTGGAACCTCTGGCAGCTGTTTATTCCAGGGAATGTATTCCCGCCATAGAGAATAGTCTTGCAAACAACAACCTGATGATTAAAAAATTTTTCAGGCAGAAAAAAATAAAGGAAATTCCGGTGTCGGATTTAAAAAAGCTGGACCCGACCATGCGGTTTATGTTTAATATCAATACACCCGAAGATTTTGAAAAAGCCATCATACTGGAAGCCCAAGACACAATAAAAGGGGAGGGTTCCCCTTAAAAATTAGGAGCTGTATATGCGTATCGCCACATTGCTTGAACAGATCAAACAACATCCCAATTATTCAAAGGCCGGAATGGTCCTGTGTCATAACGGGGTTGTCCGGGCCACCTCCCGGGAGGGCCAGGCTGTCACGGGCCTTGAGATCATTGTGGACCATGACAGGCTGGCACAGATTATTGCGGCACAGAAAGCAACCCCCGGCATTGTGGAGATTCTTGTCCATATAGAAGAGAAAAAACACCTGTCCGTGGGGGATGATGTGATGTTTCTTCTGGTGGCAGGGGATATTCGGGAGACCGTGATCAAAACCCTGACCGATACCTTGAACCAAATCAAGTCCGAAGTGACACAAAAGACACAATTTTTTGTTGAATAAAGGAAAAAGAATATGACGGATTTTACGCACCTTGATGCCCAGGGACGGGTCCGGATGGTGGATGTGGGGGAGAAACAGGAAACCAAGCGAATAGCCGTGGCCCTGGGGAACATTGCCATGGACTCCCGGACCCTTGATCTCATCCTGGACCAAGGGGTGAAAAAAGGAAATGTTCTGGAGACCGCCCGCATTGCAGGGGTCATGGCGGCCAAACGAACAGCCGACCTGATTCCCATGTGCCATCCTTTAAATATCACCCATGCCCGGATTGATTTTTTTCCCGACAGGGCCAGGTCAGTGATCAATATTGAGGCTGAGGTCTCTTTGACCGGCAGGACCGGCGTTGAAATGGAAGCCATGACCGCCGTGTCTGTAGCAGCCCTGACCATCTATGACATGTGCAAATCCTATGACAGGGCCATGGTCATTTCCGGGATTTTTCTGAAATCAAAATCAGGGGGCAAAAGCGGGATGTATACGGCCGGGACCAATGGAAGCCCTGCAAAATAATATCGTTTCACTGGAAACGCTTTCCTTGCTTGGGATCGGGCTTTTGCTGGGTTTTTGTTTGGGGATTCTGGTGAGCATTCTTCTGGCCAGGTCCGGGGCCCTGTTTTCTTCAGGCCGGCTCAAAGAATTGTCCAGTCAGGCTTTGTATGAGAATTCCACCCAGTTTATGGAACTTGCCCAATCCTATTTTTCAGGGTATGTCCGGGAGGCTAGAAAAGACTTTGACATCAAAGGGGATGAGATCATACGGACGGTGGACCCGGTTCGCCAGATCCTGGATAAATATGAAACGCATCTGGGAATCATGGAAAAAGACCGGGAAAACGCCTTTGGGGCCATCACGGAAAGACTTCGGGAAATGGCCCAGACCCAGGCCCATCTGCAGAAGGAGACCTCCAACCTGGTCAAGGCCCTGCGGGAACCCCATGTCCGGGGCAGATGGGGGGAGATTACCTTAAAGAAAGTAGCCGAGCTTTCGGGTATGGTGGAGCATTGCGATTTTGAAGAGCAATTGTCCCAGGGAACGGGGAAGGGCAGCCTGCGGCCGGATATGGTGGTGACCCTGCCCGGGAACCGGCAGATCCTCGTGGACGCAAAGGTCCCCCTGATTGCCTATCTGGATGCCCTGGAAGCAGCGGATGACAAGGAAAGAAAGATTCGGATGCAGGACCATGCCCGCCAGGTGCTGGCCCATATCGCCAACCTGTCTTCCAAGGACTATACAGCCCATTTTTCCCCCACCCCGGAGTTTGTGGTGCTCTTTATCCCGGGAGAAAGTTTTTTTTCCGCAGCCCTTGCCATAAAGCCTGACCTCATTGAAAGAGGGATAGAAAAAGGGGTGATCCTTGCCACGCCCACCACCCTGATCGCTCTCTTAAAAACTGTCTCCTATTCCTGGCAGCAGCAAAAAGGCTATGAAAATGCCGAACAGATCAGATCCCTCGGGGCACTATTGCACAGCAGGCTTTGTTCCATGACCGATCATATGAACCAATTGGGCAGGGACATTAAAAAAACCGCTGCCACCTTCAACCGGACCGTGGGCACCATGGAAAGAAGGGTGATGACATCTGCCCGAAAGCTGGAGACCCTTTCTGTTTCTTCCCGGAAGATTCCGGATCTTGGTTCCCTGGACCCTGGCGTCGGAACCACCCAACACTTTAATACGAGGCATGATGATGCGGTTTAACTTTTTGTATATCAATCTGTTTGTTTTTTGTTTGTTTGCAGCCCTTCTTTCGGGGTGCGGGGTTCCAGTTCCCAAAGGCCCCACGCCTCCCCCGGGGATGCCCTTGACAAAGCTGTCCGTCGGGCAGTATCCGCAATTTTTTGACAGCCGCGGTTTTGAGGGCCTTGCCCCTTCCATGGACCAGAGCCTGGTCTATTTTAGGCGGGTGCCCTCCTCCCGGAAGTATACCTATGGAAAGGATAGTTTTGATGCCGCCCATATGATCCGGTCCATGGAAACCTTTAAGACCCTGTTGGCGGAAAATCTTTCCCCGGATGAACTTGATGCCCGCATTAAAAAAGAATTTTGGGTGTACGCGAGTGTGGGAAATGCCCAAGGAAAGGTTTTGTTCACCGGCTATTATGAACCCACCTACAAGGGCAGCCTTGAGCCGGACGATACCTATGTTTACCCGGTTTATTCCAAGCCCCTGGATCTTCTGCAGATAGATCTTTCTCTTTTTTCCGATAAATACAAAGGCCATAAGCGCCTGACGGCCCGGGTTAACCCCCAAAGCCGGCAGGTGGTTCCCTATTTTTCCCGGCAAGAGATCAACGGCATTTCTGATTTCAAGTCCCAGGCCCCGCCTGTGGCCTGGCTGGAAAACCGGGTGGACCGGTTCTTTCTTGAAATCCAGGGCTCGGGAAGGGTGGCCCTTAAGCAGGGAGGAGAACTTCGGGTGCACTATGCCGGCAGCAACGGCAAGGCCTATCGGTCCGTAGGTCGGTACCTCATCGACAAGAAGGAAATTGCCAAGGAAAATATGTCCATGCAGGCCATCCGGGAATGGCTGGAAAAGAACCCGGAAAGAATGGATGAGGTGCTCCACCACAACCAAAGTTTTGTTTTTTTCAAAGCCGGGGAAGGGGGCCCCTTTGGCAGTATCAATGTGGCGGTAACCCCTTTGCGGTCCATTGCCACGGACCAAAAACTATTTCCCAACGGCGGCCTGTGTTTCGCCCAGGCAGCCCTGCCGGATCCCTATGCCCTTGAGCCCCTGGCCCAATGGAAACAGGCATCTTTGTTTGTTTTGAACCAGGATACGGGAGGTGCCATAAAGGGACCTGCCCGGGCAGACCTTTTTTTCGGCAACGGTGCCTATGCCGAGTTTACGGCAGGTCATATGAATGTCTACGGACAATTGTATTTTCTGGTCTTAAAACCCTGATTTTTCAGGGGAGGGCCTTGTCAAGCTTTGCAAAGAAAAACAGTTTGTGGTAGGGTAAAAATCCAATCTTCCATAAAGCGAGCACAATGGATTCAGCAGACACATATTCATTTGAACAAAATCTTCGCCTTCTTGACCTGGCCCTGGACTGCCTGTTTATTTATCCGTCTGAAAGGGAAAAAATACGGGCGCTTCTGGAAGAAAAATCCAACGATCCCCCGGGCATGAATCTGGCGGATATTTTCAAGCAGGAGAACCTTGTCTCGGATGAAAAAATGCAATACTTGCTTGTCCTTGACCAACATTTACAGACCCAGTGTATGGACCAACAATTCGGGCAGCTGGCCGTTGCCAATAAGCTGGTCTCCCAGGAGGCGGTTGCCCAAGCCCTTCATTACCAGAACACCCATTTTCAAAAAACCGGTATCACCCTGAAAATCGGAGATATTCTGGTTGACAATAAGCGCATCACCCATGGGGATCTGTTTTCAATTTTACTGACCCAAAATCGTATTAAAAATGAAAATCTTCTGGATGCCTTGAATCATATTGGTCAGACCCAGGCCCAAAAGGATGCCGTCAATGGCCGGTTCGGGATTCTTGCCATTAAAAATCATGTGGCGACAATCGAGCAGGTAACTGCCGCCATGGAAATTCAGAAGAATGAAAGGAACACACAGGCAGATGCCCGGTTCATCGGTCAGATTCTCCAGGAAACGGCCAATCTGTCTGAAGGGGATATCCTGCAGGTTCTTATAGAGCAGAAACAGCTTGAAAAAAGAAGACTTGACCTTGAAAATGCCCTGTATACAGTTCAGTCTGAAATAAAGATTTCCAAGAAACTGAACCTGATTTTCGAATACGGGGTCTCCAAAGATGGCCTTGAGGCGTTTGTGAAAAAACGAATGGAAACCTGCGAAGTAATTCCTGTCTACGAGTTTCTGATCTGGCTCAGACGGGCTGGGATCCGGTTTGGTATTGTGGGGGATACGATTCTGGAAGACTTTATCCGGGAAGCAAAAAAAAATTCTCAAATAATTGTTGCAAGGGGGTATCCGGCAAAGCCGTGTACCAATGAGACCCTTCAATTATATTTTGAAAATAATGTTCCCCCTCCTTCCCAGGAAACCACGGATGCGGACCCGGATAAATCAGAGTTTCCAGGGGAGGAGGATAAAAGCCAGGAAACGATATTGGACGGGGAACACCCCCAGAATTCAGATGCATTGGCACAATTGCCGGATGCGCCGTTTGCCGGAGAAACAAAAGGAGGAGAATCGCTTTCCATAAGAAAAAACAGCCTTTTGGCAAGGATCAATCCGGGAAAAGAAGGAAGACCGGGAAAAAATGTTTTGGGCTATCCCATCCAACCGGACAAACCCTCTGTCTGTGGGGTCACTGCCGGAAGCGGGGTGATTAAAAAAAACTCTGTTTTTATTGCCCTGATAGACGGTTTCCCTATTCTTAAAAACGGTACCACCTTTATGGTTGAGCCGGCTGTTGGGAAGATCGAAATCAAAACCATCACCGGCGTCATCAACAATGACACCAAAGACGTTTATGAATCTGCATCCGTTCAGCTCAATGGTACCCTGGCGCCTGAGGCTGTTCTAAGATGTCATTCCCTGCGACTTGAAGGTTCTCTTTTGGGACGGGCGATCTGTGAAGGGGACATTGAGGTTAAAGGGGATATCGGTACAAAAAAACCAAAAGATAAAGAGACACTTCACCCTACAGGCATTATCTGCGGGGGATCTGTTAAAGCCTCCAAATTGATTATCAATTCATCCATTCAGACGGCAGGCGAACTTCTGGCATTCAATTCAATGGTTATGGGATCAGAAGTCATAGCCTTTAAAGGCATGGTGATCAAGGATGCACTCAAGGGCGAAACCGGACCGTCCATTCTTCAGTTTGGTCTTAAACCCAATGATAAAATTCTTGCTGCGGATCGCACGATGGAAAAGAAAAATGTAGAATTGTCCATTTTAAAAAAAGAAGCCGATATCGCCGATTTAACAGAAAAATACACAAAAGATTGCAAAGAACAAGTGACCCGACAAACCGAACAAGCCATATTGAAAAATCTTGTTCAAATTATTGAAACCCCGGATCTTTATCAGCATGAGGGGCTTGAAGATAAGATCAGGTACCTATACCGCCTGCCGGAATTCTCCTCCGTCAAAGCCCGTTATTTAAAATTTCCGCAAACAGAACCTGGTTTGGCGTTTCTCAATCAAACACTTGCAGCCATGGGGAAAATGTCCCTTGAAAATGGGTTAAAAGCAATTCGAGAGAAAATTGATCCGGAACCTGCGGATGAAACATCTGGAACCGTTACCTATGGGCTTGAGACCCATTTTAAAGCCCGTCTTTCTGCCTTTGAGCGGGAAATTGCAGAAAAATCAGAAGAAATAGAGCGGCTGGAAAATGAAATCAAAGCACTTCAGGCGTTAAGGGCAAGGCTTGGATCACCCCATGTTGCATCTCTTTTTCAGTCAAAGGCGGAAATAAAAATAAAAAACAAGTGCGAAGCGGGAACGATCATCAAAGGCAAACTTGCCCGGCTTGTGGTGGGAAAAACCTTATACAATATCAAGTTCAGAGAAGTTTCGGTCCCCAAAACCAATGGGGCTTCCATTGTCATTGAACGGTATTAGGAGATGGGGAAAACGCCATCTCCATTTCTCTGGTGACAAGTGGGGGGATTTTTGTAACGCAATTGAACTTCGGCTGTAAGCGAAATTGGGTTGACATCGGTCGGGCAGGGCATTAAAGAGTATGGGGGATCTTTTGCTGATCGGTTTTTGGGGAATTGCGGATAGTTTCAGGCAGTCTTAATGCGGCTTTAAAGGCCAATGGATGAGGACACAGATGAAATCAACACAGACCCATGATTTTGATTATATTGTGATCGGTTCCGGTTTTGGCGGCAGTGTCGCCGCCTTGCGGCTTTCGGAGAAAGGATACCGGGTAGCCGTGATTGAAAAGGGCAAAGAGTGGAAGACCCAGGATTTTCCCAAAACAAATTGGAATATTAAAAAATATTTATGGATACCCCAAATCGGCTGCTATGGGTATCAAATGCTCACCCTGTTCAAGCATGTCATGATACTCCATGGCAGCGGCGTGGGAGGCGGAAGCCTGGTCTATGCAAATCAGCTGCTGGTTCCCCCGGAGGAGGTGTTTAAAAGCCGGGACTGGTGCATCGAAAATCCCCGGGAAACCCTTGCACCCCATTATGAAACCGCCAAAAAAATGCTGGGTGCAAATCAAAGTCCCCATGTGGGCAAAGCAGATCTGCTGCTGCAACAGGTCGGCATGGAGATGACCGGCAAGGATACCTTCCATAAAAATGATGTGAGTATTTTTTTCGGCACGCCTGAAAAAACGGTTCCGGATCCCTATTTTGAAGGCAAGGGGCCGGATCGGACCGGGTGCACTTTTTGCGGCGCCTGTATGATCGGCTGTCCTGTGGGGGCCAAAAATACCCTGGATAAAAATTATCTGTTTCTTGCCAGGGGCAGGGGGGCAAAAATTATTCCGGAAACACTGGTGACCGGCGTAAGAAAGGTGACCGACGGATATGAGGTGATAACAACAAATATGACGGGGTTCTTGAAAAAACAAAGGATATTCCGGGTAAAAGGCGTTATTTTTTCAGGCGGTGTCCTGGGAACCGTCAAATTGTTGAGCCAGTGTAAGGACAAGGGGCTTCTTCCCCTTATCTCTGAAGGACTGGGCAATTTTGTAAGGACCAATTCCGAAGCCCTGATCGGTGTAAAATCCAATGATAAAACCTGCGACTGGAATGACCAGATTGCCATCACTTCAGGGATTTACCCGGACAAGACCACCCACATTGAAATTGTCCGCTATAACAAAGGTTCGGATGTCCTTTTGAATCTGTTTACCATCATGTCCGGAGGGGGAGGGAATGTTCCCCGGGTGATCCGGTTTTTGGGAAATGTTGCACGGCATCCCCTGGGGTTTTTAAAATTGTTATGGCCCCTGGGAAAAGCCACCTCCATATCGGTACTTTTGGTGATGCAGACCGATAAAAATCATCTCAAGCTGGGGTATAAACCCAGGTGGTGGCGCCTGGGCGGCAAGTCCATCAATTCCGAGGTTCCCGAGGGATTTGAAAGGTCCCCCAGCTATATCCCGGTTGCCAATGAAACCGCAAGGCGCCTGGCCAAAAAGATGGACGGAATTGCCTTGAGTTCCTTTCCCGAAGTTTTGTTGAACATGTCCACCACAGCCCATATCCTGGGCGGATGCTCCATGGGCAAGTCTGCTCTGGAGGGTGTTGTTTCGGATAAGGGAGAAGTATTTAATTATCCCGGGCTTTATGTTGCGGACGGGTCAGTGGTGTCTGCCAATCTCGGGGTAAATCCGAGTCTGACCATTACCGCATTGTCCGAGCATATCATGTCAAAAATTCCATCCAAGGAGGCCTGTCCCGACTAAAAGATGTGTGGGGAACACCTCTAATTTTTTAATCTATCCCCAAAGAAAGCTATCGCCATTCAATATCCTGGGACCGGAACAGGAGGATGACGTGTCTGCCGGGCAAAAGGGTTAAGGCCGCAGCCTGGTCCTGGGAAAAGCTTATATCTATGGAAAAATCCCCGGCCTTAAGACGGGCCATGATCCGGCCGCAGCTTTTTTCCATGAGCATGGCCGTGATTTCCCCTGTGATCTGGTTATCGTATCCGTTTGCCGTATCCCGTTCAAGGCAGATATGAATTTTTTCCTTTTGGATCACCGCGATTCCCTGGGTCTTGTTCCTTATGGGCAGGCGGATGTGTTCGCCTGTCCCGTCATTGTCCAGCCATTTTACCGGGGCATCTGTTTGTGACAGGTCATAGGGCGGGGGGATGATATTTTCCGTGCCCGTTGAAAAAATTTTGCCATTGGCAATGGAGATCCGTGTATCAGTGCATTCGGTAAGCCATGGCAGGTCATGGCTGGCAATCACCAGGGTGCACCCCCAGTTTTTTCTGGCAGCCAGGGAGGCTTTCCGGATCTGACCTGCGCTTTGGGTGTCCACGTTGGCCACGGGCTCGTCCAGGAGCAACACATCTGGTTTCAGGATGAGCCGGGCAGCCATGGCCACCCGCTGGGCTTCTCCGCCGGAAAGTGCATGCCATTGACGGTGGGCAAACTCCCCATGGTCCAGCCCCACGCTTTCAAGGGCATCGCGGATTCTTTTTTCAAGGTTTGAAAGATCTTTCCGGATTTTCAGGCCATAGGCAATATTGTCAAAGACCGACCGTCTTAACAGGTAAGGTTTCTGGGTAAGCAGGGTGACCCGGGAGCGGACCCGGGGGGACAGGGGACTTTCTTTGCGTCCGTTGAACCATACCGCTCCTCGGGTTGGTTTCAGGGCAAAGGCCATGATTTTCAGCAAGGTGCTTTT
>VMSR01000137.1 GCA_013792075.1 Desulfobacula sp. | reverse complement strand
GTTTTTTTATGACCTTCACCCATGATGTGGTCATTGAACGAAAATCCTTGTTCACTGAAAATTGTCGCAAGGGATTTCGTTATGAAACCTATATCTGCAAGGAGTGCCTGGAAGAGAGTCTGGATAAAAACATCGGGACAAAAGCCCAGGCTGCATCCATGCATAAAGTAGAGTTGTTTGCCAGATATTTTGCAAACGCCGTGTCTGCATCCCTGAAATTTCCAGACCAGCATATTCATAAGGTGGTCAAGCGGTGCACCTATTTCCAGTTCCAGATTCAGGATGCCGAGGGGAAGAACCCAAAGGTCAGTTTTACCTCTGACAAGCGCCATTATTATGGGAAAGAGTGGGAATCCTTGAATATTGAAGGCTTTTTATCCAATGCGCCCGGCATAACCGATCTTTTTTTCAGTGAGGTGGACAAATACCGGGTGGCCACAGAAGGAACACGGGAATTTAACACACCAGAGGGGTTTTGCGCCTATATCAGAGGGGTGTTTGATTACCACGGTGTTAAAAATTTGTTTGATGTTGCCCTGGCGCAATTGATGGACGTTCAAGGAATGAATCTGCATTAATGCCTTTCTAAGGGTTGGTTTAATTTTTTTTTAAACCATGTATCATTTTTTTATTGACCTTTAAATTAAATTTATGTTAACTCAAATTTGATGCTAATCAAAATTTAATCTACAGGGGTTATATTGACGATACCGGCGGGTCAAAAGATTCTTTCCATTCAAGAGCTGAAAACCTATTTTTATTCCCACCAGGGGGTGGCCCGGGCTGTGGACGGTGTTTCCTTTGATCTGAACAAGGGTGAAGTGCTGGGGGTTGTGGGAGAATCCGGGTGCGGAAAAAGTGTCACTGCCCAATCGGTGATGCAGCTGGTGCCGGATCCGCCCGGGAAAATTGTCGGTGGGAAAATTTTATTTCATGAAAAAAACCTGCTGACCCTGCCCCAAAAAGAGATCCGGAAGATCCGTGGTTCTGGAATTGCCATGATTTTTCAAGAACCCATGACCTCACTCAACCCTGTGTTTACCATAGGCAACCAGATTTCTGAAATGTTCCGCATCCACAAGGGGTACGGCAAAAAACAGGCCCTTTTGGCGGCAACCGAGATGCTGGACAGGGTGCAGATCCCTTCACCCCACAAGCGGGTGCACGAATATCCCCACCAGCTTTCAGGCGGCATGCGCCAGCGGGTAATGATTGCCATGGCCTTGTCTTGCGATCCTGAAATACTCATTGCCGACGAGCCCACCACTGCCCTTGACGTGACCGTCCAGGCCCAGATACTGGACCTGATGCAGACCCTGAAACGAGAATACAACACCGCCATCCAGCTGATCACCCATGACCTGGGAGTCATTGCGGAAATGACGGACCGAGTGGTTGTGATGTATGCCGGTCAGGTTGTGGAAGAGGCCAAAACCCGTGAACTGTTTAAAAACACCCTTCACCCCTATACCCGGGGCCTGCTCAAATCGATTCCCGTGCTGGGAAAACGAACGGCAAGCGATCGGCAGGAATTGACAGAGATCAAGGGAATGATCCCAAGCCTGACTAACCTTCCCAAAGGATGTCGATTCAGCAACCGCTGTCCCCAGGCAATGGACATCTGCACACAACAGGCACCGGAGCTGACCGGCGACGGTTCCGGACACAACGTTCGGTGCTGGCTGCACAACAGGATTCAGGACCATGGATAAACCGCTGCTTAAAATTGATAACCTGAAGGTTCATTTTCCCATTAAAAAGGGATTTTTCGGCACAACAGGCGAAGTTGTCCACGCAGTAGACGGGGTCAGTTTTGAATTGAAAAAAGGCGAAATCCTGGGAATCGTGGGGGAATCCGGGTGCGGCAAAACCACGGTGGGCATGGCTGCCATGTATCTGACACCGCCCACGGAAGGGCATGTCTTTTGGGAAGGCGAAGATATCGGCAAAATGCGTCCGTCAAGGCTAAGGGCATTGAGACAAAAGATGCAGCTTATTTTCCAGGACCCCTATTCTTCATTGAACCCGCGGATGACGGTGCGGCAGATTCTCAGCGACCCCATGGATATTCACAAGGTTTTTACAGGAAAAGATCGAAAAGAACGGCTGGAATTTTTATTGACCACCGTGGGGTTGTCCCCCAATGCGGCTGACCGATACCCCCATGAATTTTCAGGCGGACAGCGCCAGCGTATCGGCATTGCCAGAGCCCTGGCCCTGAATCCCACCCTGATTATTGGTGATGAACCCGTATCTGCCCTGGATGTTTCCATACAGGCACAGATCATCAACCTTTTGATCCGACTCAAACAAACTTTTGACTTGTCAATGATCATCATTTCCCACGACCTTGCTGTGGTCGAGTATATCTGCGATCGTATTATTGTCATGTATCTGGGAAAAATTGTGGAAAGTGCCGGTTTTTCATCCCTTTACTCCACTCCCCGGCACCCCTATACCCAGACCTTATTGTCAGCCATTCCGGTTCCGGATCCTGAAAAGAAAACCAAGCGGATTATTTTAAAGGGGGATGTGCCAAGTCCCATTGACCCACCATCTGGATGCCGTTTTCACACCCGGTGTCCTCAAAAAATGGTCCTCTGCGAGACCCAGGAACCAGAAATGAAACAATTTGGCAGCGGTCACTCTGCTGCCTGTCATTTATATTGAAGATTAACCCTTTTAACGGAGGAAGCCCCATGAAACTGAAGTCTTTAACCCTTTTGCTTGTGCTGGCATTTTTATCACTACCGGTCCTGGCCCTGGCAAAAGCCGACCTTGTGATTGCTGTGGATACGCCACCCAAAAGCATGAATCCCCACAGTTTTAATTCAGATGCAAACCTGTCCTATATGGCCAATTTCTTTGACGGGCTGCTGCAGCGCCCTGCACCGGAAGGAAAGCTTTCTCCCGCGCTGGCAACCGCCTGGGAACGAAAAGATGCCCTAACCTGGGAATTTACGCTCCGTAAAGGCGTCACCTTTCACAACGGTAATTCATTCAATGCAGCAGATGTAAAATTTACGTTTGAGCGCATGAAAGACCCTGAATTTTCCAAATTCGTCAACATTGCCAATTCCATTGAATCCATCGAGACACCCGACGATTACACGGTCATTTTCAAAACAGCCAAACCGGTACCCTGGTTTGCCGAAACCATGCACCAGAACTTTATTGTGGATATGGAGTCTTCGATTAACAGGGATTCAGGTGATTATAACACCCATCCCATCGGCACCGGTGCCTACAAACTGGTGGAATGGGTTAAAGGGTCTTATATCCGGATGGAAGCCAACCCCGATTACTGGGAAGGCGCCCCAGAGTATAAAACGGTAGAAATAAAACCGATCACAGAAAGCTCTACCCGGTTTGCCGCCATTTCTTCCCGCCAGGCCGATATCCTGACCGGTGTTCCGGTAAACCTGATTGAGCAGATTAAGAAAAATCCAAATATTGATCTTGTTTCCAGACCTGCCCGTCGCTGCATTTATATGGATATCGGAAACAAAGCCGGCACACCCTTTGCAGATATCCGTGTCAGAAAAGCCATTGCCATGGCCATCAATGAAGAGGAAATTATCAAAACCGTGATGAACGGTCAGGCCACGGCTGCAGCCCAGGTGCCGGACCCTCCCACTGTCGGATATGATGCCTCCCTGCAGCGGCTGCCGTATGATCCCCAACAAGCAAAGGCCCTGCTCAAAGAAGCCGGATATCCAAATGGATTTGATATCACGATCGCCGGCCCCAATGACCGGTATGTTAATGACAAACAGATCTGTGAAGCCGTTGCCAAATACCTGGCCAAAATCGGACTGAATGTCAGCCTGGACGTAAAACCCAAATCCATCTTCTTTGACGAGTTGTCCCAGAACAAGCATCTGTTTTATCTGATTGGCTGGATGGACGGATCATATGATTTTGGCAGATCCGCACAGATGCTGCTTCACTCCATTGATGCAGACAAAGGTATGGGAACATATAATGGCGCCATGTACAGCAATGCATCCCTGGATGAACAAATCGTCGCATCCTCTGAAGTCCTGGATCAGAGTGCGCGTGAAAAAGCGCTTCAAAAGATCAACAGGGAATCTGTAGAAGATATTTCATGGATCCCGTTGCATTACCAGCAGGACCTGTATGCTGTTTTAAAATCAGCCAATGTAAAGTTTACGCCCCGGTCTGATTACTGGATTGTTGTGAAAGAAATTAAAAAATAACAAACCGATAGGGGCTGCCGCAAATGGCAGCCCCTGAACTGGACAGATTGTGACACAGTATATTTTTCAACGGATATTGCAGGGCATCATCGTTCTTTTAGCGGTTTCATTTGTCTGTTTTCTGATTTTCAGATTCACAGGGGACCCGGTATTGATGCTGGCAGGCAAATATGCAACACAGGCTGAGCGAGAACATGTCCGAATTGTTTACGGACTGGACAAGCCATATTATGTCCAATATGCCAATTTCCTGACAAATGCCGTGAAGGGAAATTTCGGCAAATCGTATATTTCCCAGGTGGATGCTTTGGATACGATCCTGGAACGGTTTCCGGCAACATTTGAACTGGCCCTGTCAGCCATCTTCATATCTATTACCGGCGGCGTGCTACTGGGGGTAGTTGTTTCCATCAAGCCCCATGGAATTTTGTCCCGGCTGATCATGGCAGGATCTCTTGGGGGAATATCCATCCCTACCTTTTTTATGGGCATCCTGTGGGTGATGGTGTTTGCGGTTTACCTGGAATGGCTGCCGGCCTTCGGCAGGGGGGATACGGTACAGCTCGGATCCTGGCGGACCGGTTTTCTTACCCTTGACGGCCTCAAGCATTTTATCATGCCGGCACTGACGCTGTCCGGATATCAGCTGGCTGTCCTGCTTCGGCTGACCCGGGCCGGTATGCGGGAAGTTTTGTCTGAAGAATATATCAAAACAGCCTGGGCAAAAGGGCTTTCTCCTTTTAAGGTAATTATCAAGCATGCCTTGAGAAATGTTTTGATCCCGGTGGTCACCATTGCCGGATTGTCTTTTGGGGAGCTGATCGCTTTTTCCATTGTCACCGAGTCCATTTTTCAATGGCCGGGTATGGGAAATCTGCTGCTGATTTCTATTTTTGAAAATGATCATCCGGTTATTGTCACCTATATCATGCTGGCAGCCTTTATTATCCTGTCCATTAACATTGTGGTGGATATGCTCTATGCATTGCTGAATCCAAAAATCCGATACGATTAGGGATGTAATGATAAGAATATTTAAAAAATCACACCATTTGAACAGTTTTGTCAATGATCCGCCAGCGCTTATCGGGGCTGTTCTGATCGTTGTGTTTGTTTTCTGCGCGCTGTTTGCATCGGTTCTGGCTCCCATGGACCCCTATGATCTGACCCGTGTCGATCTGGGCAACGCGCTTATGGCACCGGCCTGGATGGACTCCGGGTCACTCGCCTTTCCCCTGGGTACCGATGACCAGGGCCGGGGTATTTTATCCACCATTCTTTACGGGTTGAGAACCTCTCTTCTGGTGGGCTTTACCGTGGTGATCGTCAGCAGCATTATTGGCATTGTCCTGGGAATGATCGGTGGATATTACGGCGGTCTGCTGGATACGGTCATCATGAGGTCTGCTGACACGGTATTTTCTTTTTCAACCACCTTGCTGGCAATCCTTTTGCTGGGGATATTTGAAAGCCGCAACATCTGGACCGTGGTGTTTGCCATCTGTATCGCCGGCTGGGTCAAGTATGCCAGAACCATTCGGGGCAGCGTGCTTGAAGTAAAGGAGAACGCCTATGTTACGGCTGCAAAAGCATGCGGTGCAAAAGATTTCAGGATTTTGTTCAAGCATATTCTTCCCAATGCCATGCCACCGATTTTTGTTTTAATGGCGGTTGATATGGCAGTGGTGATCATGCTTGAAGCTACTTTAAGCTTTCTGGGAGTGGGGGTTCCCATCACCGAACCCTCCCTTGGCATGATGATTTCCATTGGCAAAAATTATATTTATGCCGGCATGTGGTGGATGGTTCTTTTCCCCGGCATGACGCTCATCCTGATGGTGGTTGCCATTAACCTTTTTTCCGACTGGTTCCGTGATGAAATGAACCCCAGATTATCCCAACGATCCTGATGCACCCAAACCCCATAAAACAAAGACAGAACACTCCATGACATCTTCAACTTTTACACGGCTTGACACATTTATTCACGATTTTGAAACCATCGTTAACATCGATTCCGCCAGTGGCAACCTGGCAGGAATCCAAAGGGTGGCACAATTTTTCCAGAAGCGGTTTTCAGCCATTGGTCTTGAAACAGAGCTTTTGTTTTTATCTGATAAAAAAGTCCCCTGCCTCCAGGCCAGGACACGGCAAGCTGCAAAACCCTTTGACTTCATGTTTCTGGGCCATATGGATACTGTGTTTCCCCAGGGAGAAGTCAAAAAACGCCCTTTTTCCATACAGGGCAATCAGGCGTTGGGTCCAGGCGTTTGCGACATGAAGGGCGGGCTTCTGGTGGTGCTGCATGCGGTTGAACAACTAAAGGCAAAAGGACTTCTGGATCAGCTCTCATTGTGTATTGCCTTTAACGGAGATGAGGAAACCGGATCTGAAGCATCTAAAAACTGGATCAAAACATTGGCCAAAGAGAGCCGCCGGGCATTGGTTTTCGAGCCCTGTCGGCCGGGATATCATGTGGTAACCCAGCGGAAAGGTGGTGGATGGTTCCAGGTAACCGTCACCGGACAGGAAGCCCATGCCGGTGCGGATCCTGAAAAAGGTGCCAATGCGGTGGTTGAAATTGCCCATCAGATTGTGGCCATCAATGGTCTCAATGACCCTGAACAGGGCACCTCTGCCCAGGTGACCGTGGTTCATGGCGGGGACAAGGTCAATATTATCCCTGCGACCGCAAACGCCATGGTGGATATCCGCATCGCTAAAATTGCCGAAAAGAAACGGGTGGAAACCTTTTTTGATTGTCTGCCGCAAAAAACCATTCTTGACGGCGTAACCCTAACGGTGTCAGGGCAAGTTGACCGGCCGCCCATGGAACCTACTCCGGCAAGCCGGGACCTGCTTAAACAACTGGTTGATCAAGGTAAAACTTTAGGGGTCGACATCCATTCTATTTCCACAGGAGGGTGTTCTGACGGCAATTTTGTGTCGGCATCCGGCACCCCCACCATTGACGGCCTCGGGCTTGTGGGGGCCAATTCCCACCGTCAGGACGAATATGTTGAGCTGGCCAGTATTCCGGTCATGGTCAATCTGATTACAAATCTTGTTGCAGATTATTTAGCTCTGTAACATCGGAAAAAAATTAAATAGGATTATGATTGATTTTCTCGATAGTAATTAATAATAGCGATATCAAGTGTTCATCAGAGTAGAAATTCCATTTTTTTATCATGGAGTATTTTACAGCCAAAATATTTAAGGCACTAAAAAAACTTCATTATTTTCAACCGAATTACTCGCGACTATTAATGGTATCTATAGAGACGAGTCAAATCAAACAGATTACCGAGCGCTTATTTCACCAGTCCGGGTTTTTTAGGATTTGCCATGATACAAGATATGGTATGGATAGATTTTTCAGTTTCAGATTTAAAATTACAATATATGGGATGGCCTGAGATCAATCATAGAAAGCCTGCTGTAAATTTAATTGGAGATAAAAAATCACATACCATATGTGGGGTTGCCTAAAATTTATCTGGCTCTGGCCGATCATGGCAATGTTAAAATTACGGTGTTGGATATAAAAGCGCCATAGTTCCTTATAGGTGCTTGCCTTTGGATTGCTCGGCTGGTAAACATCAAGATCATATATTGTCGGCTGGACAATGGTGAAACGGATAATGGGGATAAATTTTTTAGATGCATCAAAAGGAAGATCAAAAATTTATATGGATTAAACCCGATTCACAGTGTTTCTGAAACATAAAGACTATCCTTAAATTTCCGGGTTCTGGTGCAACCTCACTGGCTGTCTGAAAAACGGTAATAGATTAAACCCTGAATGTTATTATTTTTGGGCCAGGAAACACAAGACATCGAAAATTTTCAGAATTCCCTGAAGGCTCATTTGGCTGTTAGAAGATTCTGATAGGGGGCAATATTCAACGCTGTTTGACACCAGTACGAACTTTTCCAGATTTGCCATTACAGCATATTGAAGATAAAAAACCACGCTTTATATTTAATTGACTTTCGAATCATTGATATATTATTTTTGGCCTGGTATTTGCTATTATTGTTATTAGCGTATTTTTTGCCAACTTTTTTGGCATATCAAACAAACCCATACCAAGGAGAATGTATTATGAAGATTTTATCTTTTGCAGTCATCGTCCTGGCTGTTTTGACCTTGGCGGTTCTTATCCCGCCAAAGGCCTATGCCGTTTCAATGAGCCCACTTGTCAATAAAGCCGGCAGTGCAGTTTGCCAGGGAGAGCAGGGGAAGGTGGTCACTGGCTGTAAATACTATCTACACGCACGTATTACCGAAAGCAAAGACAACCCAACTGACGCTCTGACCCGCTGCAACTGGGCTTGTGGCAAAAATTTCGGGGAGACAACCAACCCGATAGACACACAGAAATGCCGTAAGGGCTGCAAGATTGTTTTTGACCTGGACAAGTAAGACATCGTCAATCAGCCCGGTTGAGGAGAGAAGGAATGGCCTTTCACTCTGTCCATGTCACCAGGGCTCTGAAAATATACGAAACCGTGTTGGGGCCTGATTATCCAACGTCTAAAATAATCAAAAAGATTTTTTTTAAAAATCTGAGTCTATTTGCCTAAATTCTTTAGATATTGTGCCATGTTACAGCAGGAAGCGAAGTGTTTGTCCAAGGAAAGAAGATACACAAGAAAAAAATGCCTTAACCTTGATTTTTGGGTGGCAAAGAACGCCCGCATTTTATAGGATATAAAAAGGGAAATAAAAACAGGGAAGATGCCATGTCCGTCATCGCCATCCGTGATTTGACAAAATATTATGGAAAATTTCCCGGGATAAAAGGGCTGAATCTCCGGGTTGACCCGGGTGAGATTTATGGGTTCCTGGGGCCAAATGGCGCAGGAAAATCAACGACCATAAGGCTGATGCTCAATCTGCTGCGTCCCTCTTCCGGAGAGGTGAAGCTGTTTGACAAGAATGTAAAAACCCATTATGGGCAGATATTTCAATTTATCGGCAATGTCCCCGGCGAATTACAGCTTTATGACAATCTGACCGGCCGGTCTTTTTTAACCTATATGAACCGCTTTTCCCGGAAAGAACCCAAATTCCGGGAAAAACTTATCCATGCCTTTGATCTGCATCCTTCGGATCTCAACAAAAAGATTAAATATTACTCCCACGGGATGAAGCAGAAACTGGGGATCATACAGGCCCTTCAGGATGATCCGGACCTTGTGATCATGGACGAACCGTCCGAGGGGCTTGACCCGATCAATAAAGGGGTTTTGTATGCATACCTGAAACACTTAAAATCAAAGGGGAAAACCATCTTTTTCTCTTCACACTACCTGGCAGAGGTGGAAAAAATCTGTGACCGGGTGGGGCTGGTGAGAAAGGGCAGGCTTATCGCCGAAGAATCCATATCCGCGTTAAAGGAAAAAATGGTGCGCCGCATGGAGGTCACCTTTGTTCAGCCACTACCCAAAGAGGCCTTTTGTCGGGTGAACATGAAAATTTTAGAGCAGGACGCCCACAGGCTTGTTCTGGATGTCAGCGGCGATATCAACCCGCTCTTGCGGCAGATCGCAGGGTATGAGGTGGAGAACCTGGTGTTCCCGGAGCCCTCCCTTGAACAGACCTTTATGACCTTTTATGAAAAGGAATAAAAAATCATGTCCTTTTATCTGTCCCATTTGAAAAAAATATTTCAGGACCAGAAAATAGCCCTTACCATCCTGGTTCTGTTCTGTTTTCTGTTTGAGTGGGCCTTTGCCTGGGTGTTTTTTGAATCGGACATCAAAAAAAATCTCGTCTCTTTGATAAGAATGCTTCCCCCCGGGGTAAGCGCATTTATGGGCGTGCAGGGAGGAATTTCCCAATTTGCCGTGCAGATGCTGGCCTTTGGATATGTGCACCCCATAATTCTCATCAGCCTTTCTTTTCTTCAGATCAGTATCCCGGCCCGGTATATTAGCGGCGAGGTCGAATTAAAAACCTTTGATCTGCTGCTGACCAAGCCTGTCAAACGGGTGATCATTCCGTTGAGTATTTTTACCTTTCTTGTGATTTGTCTGGCCCTTGAATTTGCCGCCATGCTGATGGGAACGCTGGCAGGGGATATCGGTTTTGATTTAAAGGTGGATATGCTTGAATATGCAGGGGTGGCGGCGGTTGGATTTTTTTTCTTTTTGAGTATGGGGGCCGCGGCAACCGCCATCTCATCCTTTGCGTCTGAAAAAGGGAAAAGTGTCGCCATGGCCATGGGGCTTTTCGTTTGCCTGTATTTTTTTGATACGATTGTTCGATTGAGCAAATCCCTGCAATTTCTGGAGCCCTACAGCTATTTTCACTTATACCAGCCGGGGAAGCTGATTCTGGGGGAAGTGGGTGCCGGAACCTGTATTCTCATATCCCTGGGGATCACTGCTGTGTTTTTTTGTGTGTCGCTTGTGCAATTCAACCGGCGGGATCTGTAAGGCATCCGGTCTTATATTTTTTCAAGCACAAACAACTGGCCGTATTCCATTTTTATCTCGTGCAATTTTCCGGGGTCCATGCCCAGATACCGGCAGAGCATGACCCGGATGACACCTGCGTGGGTGACGACCAGGGTCGGGGCGTCAAGGGTTTTGTCCAGGGTTTCAAAAAAAGGAAAGACCCGGTTGTAGAGGTCATTGAAGCTTTCTCCCCCGGGAGGTCTGAAGGTCTCCATTTGCTTTCCCCTCTGGTCAAACAGGTCGGGCAGGGTGTTGCGGATATGATCAAAGGAGACCCCGTCCCAGGTTCCCATGTTGATTTCATTGAGCC
Organism: Desulfobacula sp.; assembly: GCA_013792075.1. GTDB lineage: Bacteria > Desulfobacterota > Desulfobacteria > Desulfobacterales > Desulfobacteraceae > NBML01. The sequence continues at coordinate 14,517 of VMSR01000137.1, read as the reverse complement.
TGGCATCAATGGCTGTTTCTTTTTCCGGGCAGACGAGGTCTGCCGTATCCCGGCACCGGGCAAGGGCACTTGAATAGACCCGGTTAAACCGGATGTGGGCAAGGGTGTTTTTCCAGAACAGGGCCTGGGCTCTCCCGGTTTCATCCAGGGCAATATCGGTCTGGCCGATGAAGCTGCGGGTTTCGTGTCCCTGTATCTGTCCGTGGCGCAGCAGGAAGAGGCAGGGGCGGTTATTGGAGAAGTGTTCGGATGGAACAGCCTGCAGCCGCTTCGATCCGGGCCTGTATGTGTCGCGTAGTTTCATATCGGTGAACAATCTGCCTTTCAGCCCCGGGGGCCTGCTTGATCTTGTCGGTGAACCGTTGGGTGTAACAGGGGTCCACCTGGCTGCCGTTGCAGAGTTTGTCTGCAAAATAGACAATTTCTTTTTCCGTGAGATTCTCACCCGGCACAAGGGTCATGTGGTCTGCCACAATGTCGGCCACCCGGTCAAATCCCAGATTTTTGAGAAACCTGCCTGCAGCAGCGGCATGGTTTTTTTCTTTTCGCTTGATGTCATGGAGCAAGGCGGCTGCCTGGATCAACTGTTTGTCCAGGCGAACGGGTCCTGGTGTCTCGGCCGTATGATTTGGGTTGTTTTCAATTGCCCGGGCAAGTTTTTCGGCAACCGCTGCCACCAGTGCCAGGTGGGACTGGATGGCATCTTCCCCCGGAAGGAGGGCGCGGATAATGGACCCGCATTCTTCTGTGTCCGGAATATCCATGCGCCGGTATTTTTCCAACAAAAGGTCATAGGCGTCTTTTGTGTCTGCATCCATGAGGGTGCCCCGGTCGTGGACAGGGTGGCGGACCTGGTGCTGTTTCTGGGAGAGCAGGAGTTCCCCCAGGTTTGACGTGGGGTCCATGGCCAGAATCCGGGGGATGAGCCGGGCCGGGATCAACGGCGGATGGCCGCAAATTTTATCAAACTCGGGAAGGATAATGGTTTCAAAGGGGGGTTTAAATGCCGATGCAAGGGTTCTTATGGTGCCGGGCCGGATGGCGGGAATATCCACCGGCAGCAGGAAAAAGCCGAGGCTTTCCGGAGAAACCTGGGCCGCGCCTGTCTGGATGGAGCCGAGCATGCCGGTCTCAAAATCAGGGTTGAACAAAGCCCTGGCCCCGGCCTTTTGGACAATGGGTTCCAAAAGATCATGGTTAAATCCCGTGACCACCAGGATATCTTGGATACCGCAGCTTTGAAACAGGCGGATCACCACCTCCACCATGGACAGATCGCCAAAGGAGAGCAGGGGTTTGAACTGGTGCATGCGGGAGGAGAGCCCGGCCGAAGGAATCACGGCAGACAGGGCCGGGATCATTTGTTCTGGGCTCTGACCTGGATGATTTGGCCGATGATGCTCACGGCAATTTCCGCCGGGGTTTCCGAATCAATGTCCAGTCCAATGGGAGAATACACCTGGTCAAGGGATTTCTGGGAGACCCCCTTTTCGAGAAGATGGGTGTAGATCTGGTCCCGTTTTCTCCGGCTGCCGATCATCCCGATGTAGGCGGCGGGTGTCTTCAGGGCCTGTTCCAGAACCGTCTGGTCGTGGAGATGTCCCCGGGTCAGGATGACAATATAGGCAGACTTGTCAATTTCCAGGGTATCACTGGCCAGGGTGTCAAAGGCTGTGGAAAATTTTTGGGCCACATGGACGGCATGGGCATGGGGAAAGCGGTTTGGGTTGGCAAACTCCGCCCTGTCATCCACCACAATGGTGCGAAAATCCAGCAGATGGGCGATTTTTGCCAGTTGGAGTCCCACGTGTCCTGCACCAAAGATATAAAGGGTGTCGTTGGCCTGGCTGGGTTCAATGATGAACTCTTCCAGGTTGTGGTTCTGGATCACGGGTGCTGTACCGGAAAACTGGTTGTCCCCAATGGCATGGAAGAGTTGTTTTGGCAGAAGGTTGGGGCCGATGACAGTTCCGTCCGGAAGCACCAGGCATTTTTCCGTTGTGAAGCTTGCCTTGGAAAATCCTTTTATCCGTGAAACCAGAACATTTTTTTTCCCGCTTTTTTCCTGGGCTGCCATGGCGGTATACACCTGGATCAGATCCGGAGAGGGGGCCGGGCCGAAGGTTTCGATCCAGACGGTGAGATCCCCGCCGCAGACCATGTCCAGGCCGTCTTTTAATTGCTGGTTCAGGACAAATTCTTTGATCAGGCACTGGGGGGCGGACATCAGGTCAAGACAGGTCTCAATGACCCGGGCTTCCACCAGGCCGCCGCCGATGGTTCCGTACAATTGGCCATCCCCAAGGACCACCATTTTGCTGCCCGAAGTTCTGGGAGTGGAGCCCTTGTGGGTGATGATGGTGGCCAGGGCAAAGGGAGTTCCCTGGTTTAAAAGAGCGAGTATATCTTGGGTAAGCGATTCCATGGCAGGGTCCTAAAAATTATTTTCCAAAATTGCAGGCCGGAAATCGGCACTCTTTGCAGGAGGCGCAGAATCCGCCATGTCCCATTTTCACCATATCAGACCTGTGAAGGGTTTCTCCGGCAAGAAGGCGGGGCAGAATCAGGTCAAAAATGGAGGCCCTGTGGTACATGACGCACCCGGGAAGTCCCACCACCGGCACATCCTTGATATAGGCCAGCATGAACATGGCGCCCGGAAGAACCGGGGCCCCGTAGGAGACAATCTCGCCTCCCGCAGCCCGGATGGCAGCCGGGGTCAGATCGTCGGGATCCACCGACATACCGCCTGTTACGGCGATCATCCCGGCCCCTTCTTCGAGCAATTCCTTTATGGCGGAAACGGTCATGGACAATTCGTCGGACACAATTATTTTTCGGGTGATCCGGCTGCCGAGGGCTTCAAACTTTTTTGCGACCACAGGCCCGAAACCGTCCCTGATTCTGCCGGAAAAAACCTCTGATCCGGTGATCACCAGGCCCACATCCAGCCGGGCCAGGGGCTTTACCTCTATGATGGGCCAATGGCGTTTGCAGACCGCTTCTGCTTCAATGACAAGGCTTTCATCAATGGAAAGGGGGATGACACGTGTGCCGGCCAGTTCCTGGCCCGGTTCCACCACCTGGTTCGTATGCAGGGTGGCAAAGATAACCTCCTGGATTGAGTTCAATTCTTCCAGTGCCGCTACATTGATTTTGAGCAGGCCGAGGGAGGTGGCAAAAACCCCCACCTTTCCTTCCTTGGGGTCGCTGATGGACAGACCCTTGCCCATGGCGGCCCGGGCAATGCGCAGGGCGGCATCGTTTTCATGGACCTCTCCTTCAAGGCCTGACACATAGATGTTTTTTTTGCCCAGGTCCAGCAGTTTTGCAACATCTTCCTGGGTAATGATATGGCCTTTTCTGAAACAAGGTCCTTTGAACAGGTCGGGCACAATCTGGGTAATATCATGGAGCAGCACTTTGCCCACAGCATCTTGAACCGGCACGGCCGCAATTTTTTCTTTTTCATAGTATTTCATATCAACAAGTTCCTTGAATTCTGTCTAGCGCCGGTGTCTGTTGTGACCTGGGGATCTAACCACCGAGATTGGGATTGATAAATTCAATCCTGTCATTTTCCGCGACCATACACGTATCATAATTTTTGGGATAAATATACCTGCCATTTTGTTCCACAATGACGTGGGGGTCGCCTTCGCCGAAAAATTCAATGAGTTTCCTGATGGAAAGGCCCTGGGGGATGGTCTCCTCCAAGCCGTTAAATTCGATGTTCATCTTTGTGTTTCCTTGATTTTTTGCTGGGTGGGGCTGCAGGCCCTGCAGTCCGGGTTGGGGGTCAGCCGGGTCGTGGTAATCCGCATGTCCAGTCCGGAAATCCGGATCAGCCGGTTTGCCAGGGGCGTTCCGATGTCCAGCAATAGCTTGACAGCTTCCATGGCCTGGATGGAGGCAATCATGCCGGCACTTGCCCCCAGGATACCATTGTCCGGGGAATGTGTCCCGGGTTTTGTGGCCGGATCCGGAATAATGCATTCAAAACAGGCAGTGGTTCCCGGGACAAAGCTTGAAATCATTCCGTCAAAGCCCTGGACCCCGCCGAATACCCAGGGCAGGTGATGGCGCAGGCAGGCGCGGTTGATCACCTGCCGGGTCTGGTAATTGTCACACCCGTCCACCACAAGGGTCACCCCTTCCAGGAAACGGTCAATGTTCCCATGGTCCAGCCGCACCTGGGCCGGGGTGATGCGAATGGACGCGTTGAGCTGTCCCAGGCGGTCCGCTGCCGAGACCACCTTGGGTTTCCCCAGGAAGGTCTCGGCGTGGAGGAGCTGGCGGTTCAGGTTGGAAATTTCCACATGGTCGTGGTCGCAAATGATCAAATGGCCCACACCGGCAGCTGCCAGGTATAGGGCGGACAGGGAGCCCAGACCCCCGGCACCGGCAATCAGTACCGTTGATCCGGCCAGTCGTTCCTGGCCTGTGGCGCCGATTTGGGGCAGCTTGATCTGGCGAGCATAACGGTCGCTATCCAAAAGGGCCATTTTATAAGCGTTCCTATGTTTGTTCTTTTATTTTCCTAACTTTATTTTGCCATCCGATCCTTATAGTCCTGGATGGCAAAATAAACCCGTTCCGGTGTCAGGGGCAGTTCATTGATCCGAACCCCTGCTGCATTGTAAACCGCATTGAGGATGGCCGGTATGGTGGGCATGATCGCGCCTTCCCCCACTTCCTTTGCACCGTAAGGCCCATTGGGTTCGTCGCTTTCCACCACAATGGCCTTGATCCTTGGCATGTCCATGGAGGTGACGATCTTGTATTCGGCAAGGTCAGCGTTCAATACCTGGCCCTTGTCGTTAAAGATCACCTCTTCATGCATGGCTTCTCCGATTCCCATGGAAACAGAGCCTTCCATCTGGCCTTCCACCGAGGTCAGGTTGATGGCCTTGCCGCAGTCATGGGCATCGGTGATGCTGTCAATGGTCACCTGTCCGGTTTCCATGTCCACGGTCACCTCGGCCACCTGGGCCGAACACCCATAGGCAGGAGATGTGCCCACAGCCGCGCCCTTGAACTTGCCGCCCAGGTTATGGGGTTTGTATTTTCCGGTTCCCACAATGGAACCCTTTTCAAGAAAGGCAATTCGGGAGGCTTCTTTAAAGGTCAGGTGCTCGGAATCCGGATTGTCGATCCATCCCCTGTGTTCTTTGATGTACCGGGTCCGGAGGGCTGAAAAATCGGGGGTGTCCCCGGCAAAGGTGATAAATCCGTTTTTGATGTCCAGTTCTTTCAGGGGAACGGACAGTTGTTCTGCCAGGACTTCTAAGACCTGGGCCTTGGCATGGTCGGCGGCATCCTTGGTGGCATGGCCGGTCATGAGCGTCTGGCGGCTGGAATAGGCCCCCAGATCCACTCCCATGTCGGTGTCACCCGAGGCCAGGCGGACATGGTCCAAAGGAATCCCCAGGGCTTCGGCGGCAATCATGGCAAAGGCGGTGTCAGATCCCTGGCCTATTTCTGCCGACGCCGTGTAGACAAGAGCTGTTCCCCCGTCTTCGGTGAGCTTGACAATGACCGTGCCGTGATAGGTGTCAGACCGGTAAATGGGGTATCCGGCGCCGGACACAAAGAAACCGCAGGCCATGCCGATGCCTTTTCCGGTGGGCATGTTCCCCTTTTTCTTGTCCCAGTCAGATCCCTTGCGAACCGCCTCGATGCATTCGGACATGCCGAAGGAGCTCATGTTCAGATCGTTGCAGGTGGTGTCCCCTGTGTCCATCATGTTTTTGATGCGCAGTTCCATGGGGTCCATGCCGATTTCTTCGGCAATCATGTCCACCTGCTGCTCGAACAGGGCACGGGCAATGACCGCCCCGTGTCCCCTCTGGGCACCGCAGGTGGGCTTGTTGTTGTAGACCCTGTACCCGTCATAGCTCATGTTGGCAATCTTGTAGGGACCTCCCAGAAGAGAACCTGTGTAATAGACCGTGGCAATGCCGAAACTGGTATAGGCCCCGCCGTCCAGCCAGCACTCATGCTTGATGGCCATGAGGGTCCCGTCTTTTTTTGCGCCCGTGGTAATGGTATGGGAGAACTGGTGCCGGGCCCTGGCATACATGAACACCTGTTTCCGGGTAAAGTTCATCTTGACCGGTTTTCTGGTTTCACGGGCCAGGATGCAGCAGGCAAGTTCCATGGGGTTGGCAGCGGCCTTGATGCCGAAACCTGCTCCCACATAGGGCTTTTTCACCCGTACCATGCCCACGTCCATGCCCAAAACCATGGCCACGGTTCTCTGGACATAATGGGGCACCTGGGTGGAGCTGACCAGGGTGAGGACGCCTCGGTTGTCAAATTCGGCAATGCATCCCTGCATTTCAATGAAGGCCCCGTCCTGGCGTTTGTTTTTCATGGTGGAAGTCTTGATGATGTCGCATTCCTTCAAGGCCGCCGCCACATCCCCGAATTCCTGGTGAACCTCGGCGCACAGATTGCCGGGCGAGGTTTCATGGAGCTGGGGTGCTCCTTCTTTCAGGGCCTCCTCCAACGTGAACACCGCCGGCAGGATCTCATATTCAACTTCTATCAATTCCACTGCCGCAAGGGCAATCTCCAGGGTAACGGCTGCAACCGCCGCAATCTCATCCCCGATATACCTCACCTTGTCAATGGCAAACACGGTCTCGTCATACCGGGCCGGGCTGACCCCGTATTTTATGTGTCCGGCCTGCTCGTGGGTGATGACCGATTTCACACCGGCAAGGGCTTTGGCCTTTGAGGTGTCAATGGAGAGGATGCGTGCATGGGCGTGGGGGCTTTGGAGCAGGGCGCCGTAGAGCATGCCCGGTCTGGTGATGTCGTCGGTAAACACGGCCTGTCCCGTTGCCTTGTCCGGGGTGTCGATTCGGTGTGCCCGGGTGCTGATAATATCAAATTCTTTCATGGATTCCTCCTAAGGATAGGCTTGTTTATGAACGCTGGGATTCAATGGCTTCGAAAATTTTCTGGTATCCCGTGCACCGGCAAAGATTTCCTGAAACACCCTCCCGGATTTGATCTTCCGTGGGATTGGGGTTCTTGTCCAGCAGGTTTTTGGCGGACATGATTATGCCCGGGGAACAAAAGCCGCACTGGATGGCCCCTTTTTCAACAAAGGCCTCCTGCAGGGGGGAAAGTCCCTCGTCCGTGCTCAACCCTTCAATGGTTTCAATAACAGATCCATTGGCCTGGATCGCCAGGACCAGGCATGAATTGACCACATCCCCGTCCATGATAACGGTGCAGGCACCGCAGTCGCCGGTGTCGCACCCTTTTTTGGTGCCGGTAAGGGCCAGCTCGTAACGGAGCATGTCGGCCAGGGTGATATTGGGCTCAACCGCAATTTCATGGGATTGATCATTGATGGTAAGGCTGATTATTTTTTTCATTGGGTTCTCCTGTTCAATTGCCACATTTTTGCAAACTGTTTTTTAAAGGGGTTGGAAATGGCCTAAAGTCAAGCGCCCTTTGCCCGTTCATAGGCCGTTGCAAGGGTGCGTTTGGTCAGCACCCCGACCATGGCCTGTCTGTATCCGGCAGTCCCCCGAAAGTCGTCTATGGGGCGGCAGTCCTCCCGCCGGGCCATTTCAGCAGCAGCAAAAAAAGAAGCTTCCTCGGGTGCCTGGCCCAGCAGGGCGGCTTCCGCCCGGGCTGCCCGGATGGGGGTGGCGGCCACAGATCCCAGGGCGATGCGGGTGGTAATCACTTTTTTTGTACCCGGATCATATTCAAGGAAGGATGCCACGTTCACAACATTGATTTCCGAGGACTTTCGTTTGCCCAGCTGAATATAGTGTGCACCGCTGTGGTCAGTCGGTATGGGAAGCCTGAAGCCCGTGAGGATTTCATCTGGCTGGATGCAGGATTTGCCCGGTCCTGTAAAAAAGTCGGCAATGGGGATCTCCCGTTTTTTGCCGTAGCTTTCCAAAAGGGCCACGCTGTCATAGATCAAAAGGGCGGGCAGGGTATCTCCCGCAGGGCTGGCATTGCAGGCATTCCCGCCAATGGTGGCCCGGTTCCGGATCAAATGGTTGCCAAGGTTGTCGCAGCCGGATTTGAGGGCGGTAAATTTTTTTGCGATCACAGGGGAACGAGAGATTTGGGCCATGGTGGCACAGGCGCCGATAAAAATTGAATCCTTTTGTTCGGTAATCAGGGAAAGGGCCTTGATCCGGGACAGGCTGATGAGGTTGTCTGTTTTTACCAGCTTTTTTTTCAGGTGAACCAGAAGATCGGTTCCGCCTGCCAGGATGCGTGCGTTCTGGCCCAGCTTTTTTTTGAGTTCCAGGGCTTCCTCGATGGAAAGGGGTTCGTGAAATTCAAACATGGGTAACAGCATATTTGTCTCCTTGAAGTTAAAGGGAAAAATCATTGATTATCTAATGAGCTACCATTGGAAAGTTGATGTGTCAACAAAAATATGGATTTGGATAGAACTATTTCGTTCGCCATGATGAACAAGACCGTCTTTCCGGTTAAATCACTGTTATTTAATGCTTTTGTATTGCTATATGAAGACGGTACATCGCTAAAAATAAGTTGAAGTAAATTGATAGTTTAGGATAGTGAACTCAAAAGTGCACCTATTTTTTGAAAAAAAAAGGCCCCCGAAAAGGAGGCCCCCTGAATTTTTTAACGGTGTGTTTAAGGCAGGATGGTGTCGGCGGTATCAGTTCTTTTTGGTGCCAAGGGCGGTCGAGGTTATGGGCACCACCTTGCGGTACACCCGGTCAAAGGACAATTTTTGCCGGCGAATGGTCAACAGGTCCTCCTGGATTGAGATACCGAACAAATTTTCGTTTTCCATAAGATAGGGCAGGATCAGTTCCCAGTCTTCGGGGGTGAGGGCGACAAATTTGCCGCCGTTGAGGTGTTCATCCACCACCTTGCAGTCCGGGTCCCGCATGTATATGGCACCGCCCGAGGCAAGGGAAAACAGATTGGACCCCGGGTAGGGCATTTCCAGATCCAGAACCTTTCCCTGTTCGTCAAATTCAATTCCGTTGAGGATGACAAAGCCGCCTCCGTTTAACGGGTCTCCGGCCATAAAGGATTCTGCCAGATAATCCAGGCAGGTCCCATTGATAATCACCCGGGGCCGGCCCGTGGCATTGATCAGGGGTCGGCCGGCGGCATTGCCCCTGATATAGACCTCACCCCCCTTGGCCCCGTACATGAAGGTTTGTCCCACATCCCCGTGGACCACCAGTTTTCCGCTTTTGATGATTTGTCCCAGCTGGTCCTGGGCATTTCCGTGGACATGGATTTCCATGCCGTCAATGCCCGAAGCCAGGTAGTCGCCGGAGGAATCATACACGTCAAATCGAACGGCCTGGGTATTGCTGCCCAATGCGCATCCGGTAAACCGCTGGCCCTTATATCCGAAACAGATAAAGCGTTTCCACCCCAAACGGTATGCCGCGTTTTCCAGGCGTGAATCACAGAGGTCTCCCTCGGGTTCAAAGTTCTTGGCATTGACCACCAATATCCTTTCGTCCTGTTCAGGCGCCCTCAGGTTTTGCCGGGTTTCAAAATCGATATAGGCATAGGCGCTGCCTTTCTGATCCCCTGTCCGATTTCCTATTGGGGGACAGGATATAAAAATCCGGGTCAGGCTTTTCCGGATGATCTGGAGAAATGAGCTTCTTTTTTTTCGGCCAATGGGGAAAATTCTGTCATTGAGGTGGGTGAGCAGGTCAATGGCCAACGCTTTTTGGGGATCATTCTTTTCAGCAATATTTTCAATGGTTTGGCACACAAGGGCGATCCGGGAAAATGCCCAGTTTGCCATGCCCTTTGTGCAATAGTCTTTTAACCCGGCCGTATTCCCGGATGCAAAAAGGGCCAGAAGATCTGAAGCCGGGTCCTGGGCATCCGGACCGGAAGACGGCGACAGGTTCAGGCAGATATCAAAATGGGCCTGGTCCTGGGAGGTCCGGACTGTCTGGCCGAATTTGTTTTCCGTGGTAAGACGCTTGGACCCGTCCCCATTGTCCCTGAGTGTAAAGGAAAAGGCGCCGCCGTCGGTTGAACTGCCGCCCCGGGCGTTCCAGTATTTATCGGCAATGGGGCAAAACCTGGGATCTTCGGCCGCAATATTTTCAAGGGTGGCGTCAATGGCCTGTTTTTCAGAGCAGACAAGGCCGATCTGCACCTCATCCCTTTCCTGGAGGGCAAAGACCTGGGGCCTGAGCATGGCGGTATCGGTTATGCCCAGCAATTGCAGGATATTCTTATAGGGGTCGTTCCGGGCGATGATAAAGAACCAGGGTCCGTCCGGGGAGCCGCTCATGTGCTGGGACTGGATATACCGGTAGACCTCCTGTTTTTCCTTGGGCAGACAGTCAAAATCATGCTCTGTTGTGGGGGCCAGGGCCTCAATAATATACTCCATAGGGTATTCAAACACCCGGTTGTATAAATCCAGGAGCAGAACCGCTGTTTCCGTGTCCGTGAGGAACTGGGGGAAAATATTGTGCTGGTTTAGATATTCGCTGACCCCATGGTAATTGGCAAAATCGCCGTTGTGAACCAGGGCCTCGTGCATACCGGAAAAAGGATGGGCGCCGCCCGGGTGCCACAGGCGTCCCCTTGTGGGGTATCGCTGGTGGGCAATCCAGCCGTGGGCCCTGAAATCGTCCAGGCAATAATACTGGGTCACCTGTTCGGCATAGCCCACGATTTTCAGGATCATGACATTCCGGGCATGGGACATGACAAAGGCCTGTTTCTCTCCCAAAGAGGCATAATAGGTCTGGTTCAGACGGGTGGAGTTCTGGAACACAAACTCATCCTCTGCCTTTCTTTTGTCCATTTCATACAAATTATGGGTTTGGATGAAGCTCTCCAGAATTGCCGGCTTTACCCGGACAAAATATTGCCATACATCCGGGGGCTTTACCAAAAGGCCGATGCGCGTATAATCGGCAATGGTGGAAATTTTTTTAAAAGCGTAGATATCAAAATACGTATGGATATGGGTGGATTCCACCCGGGCCTGGGAGAGGGGATCCAGATAGGCCACCTGTAGGAGATAATGGTCTTCCAGCACATCCTTTGGCACCCCCATGTCCCCGGCCGACAATCCCACGGCCGCAATGCCCCCGCCCTTGCCGTTGCCCCTGTTGTGCATCTGAACCGAGGGTTCGTAAATATGGCGGCCGGCAATGGGAATATTGGCCATAAACCCTGTGCCCCCGCACCCGCCTTCTTCATCGCATTTGTTGACAGGGGTTTTTATATGGGGAATGCGTCCCCTGGAGGTCAGAATTTTTTGAATCAGTTTGTCTCGTGTCATGAAAAATTTCCCGTTTATAGAACCATTTTATAGTCAGGTGCCGGCTGGTAGGTTTGCCTTTGTTCGGCTTCCAGATAATCCAGGTGGACCAGAAGATCCGAACGCCCCCGCAGTTCTTTTATGCTCTTCAGACCATAGGTCCTTAAAATATCACACCACTGTTTTCTCCAGGCCATGTACATATTGACCAGGCGTTGTTCCACCCAGGCCTCTTCCACCATGCCGCCAAGTTCGGGATCGGTTGTGGCGATTCCCCTGGCACAGCCCCTGCCGCTTTCGCAATTGCCGCACCTCACACATTCCACTGCCACCAGATCGGCCGTGCCGATGACGCAGCCGTCCGCCCCCAGGGCAATGGCCTTGGCCACATCCATCCCGTTTCTGATGCCGCCGCTGGCAATGAGGGTGATCTTGTCCCTTACCCCTTCTTCGGTCAGAAACCCATGCACTTTGGGAATGGCATATTCAATGGGCATGGCAATGTTTTTTTTGGCAATGTCCGGGGCTGCGCCCGTGCCGCCGTAGCTGCCGTCGATGTGGATGATATGGGCACCGGCATAATAGGCCCCCACCGCCACCATATCCACATCCGTGGGCGTGGCTACCTTGATGGAGCACAGCACATTGGTGTTGATCTCCTTCATCCAGTCCACATGTTTTTTGTGATCTTCCACCGAATAGACCGAGTGAAAGGGAAAGGGTGAAAACAGGGAGCTTCCCACGACGGTCTCCCGCATCTTGGCCACGGCTTCTGTGACCTTTTCCCCGAGAAGATGGCCTCCCAGTCCCGGTTTGGCCCCCTGGGCATATTTGAATTCCATGACCGGGCAGTTCTGAATGGTCTCTTCCCGCACCCCGAACAATCCCGTGGCCACCTGGGTGATCACATGTTCCTTGTAGGGAAGAAACTCAGGCGGATATCCGCCCTCTCCGGTACAGGTCAGAGAATTGAGGCGCCTGGCAGCCCGGGCCCGGCCCACAATGACGGACAGGGCCGTGGACCCGTAGGACATGCCGCCCCCGTAGCAGGGGATGGAGATGCGCCTTTCTGGCCGTCCGTCCCCTGTTTTGTTGAGTTCAATGCTGGTGTCCATCTCTTCATCCCTGATGTCGATGGCCGCTCCCGGGTCCGGGTGGACAAAACGGATCTTGTCAAATCCGCCGCCGGAATTGCCCAGGTTGTATTCCAGGGGAACATGGGGGAGATGTCCTGTCTCTGCCATGGCAAAATGGCCCAGCAGCATTTCAGGGGTCCAGCGATAATCCCCCATGGTGTCCAGCAGGGGATTTTTTTTGAGGGTAAGGGCCTTTTCAGGGCAGGCGTCTATACAGAAATGATCGGTTTTTTTGCACGAAAAACCAATACAGTTATGCTCAACGGGCCGGAAGGGAAGGCTGTGATTTTCCGGTTTCCGATGGACCCCGTGGGGGCAGAGTTCTGCACATTGTCCGCAGGCCGAACAATTTGAGTTTCGCTTGACCATGTATTTGCCGATGGTGTTGCGAAACCGGGAGGGTGTCTCAATGGTTTCGGGCAATTGTTTTTGTAGTTGTTGCATAGGTCATCCTATATCTGTTTTTCTTTTTCCGAAGAGGGGCCCGAAATTCTGTTCTTCCAGGTCCTCAAACCACATGGATCGTCCCACTTCCCCCCTGAGCCTGCGGGCTTCCCGGAGGCCCATGGCCCCCAGCATTTCCAGTATCTGGTTTCGCCAGGCACCCATGAGATTGACAATCCGTTGGCTGCCGTAATCCGGGTCAATGGATTCCATTTTAACCGGGCAGGACAACCCGTCCTCGCAGCGGTGGCAGAGGCGGCATTCCAGGGCGATCAGTATCGGCAAATCAATGGCCACCCCGTCCGCACCGCAGATAATGGCTTTGTTCACATGCTCGGCCATGGAGATGCCGCCGGTTGCAAGGAGGTTGACCTGTTGCCGGATATTGTCTGCCACCAGAGCCAGATGGATGTCCCGGAGCATTTCCTTGATGAATCTGGGGGTCTCGGACTCCTTTTCCCGGCCATGGGTATCGGCATAGACATGGATCGTGTCCACCCCTGCCCTTGCCAGGACCACGGCGATTTGTGCATAATCCAGCTGGGCGGTCAGGGGCAGGCCGCAACTGATAAAAAGATCTTTTTTCATGGCCCGAAGCTGGAAAAATTTTTCCTCAACCCCTGGTTCATAGGCAATCTCCACCATGTCGCAGCCGGCAATGAGCCCTGTATATTTTGGGTAATTGCTTTTTGTCACCAGGGGAATGATGGTCCGGCCAAAGGGGGCAAGGTCAGGGGTCACCTGGGCTGCCGGGATAAACATTTTGGTGTTGATGGTTTTCGCAGCTTCCAGCATGGAGATCCGGACATTTTTGCTTAAAATCCCGAAGTCGGGCTGGCAAAAGAGAATGGGCAAAGGGATTTCCAGGATGGGCAGTTTTTCACTGGCCAAAGACCCGTCCGGATGAAAGGCAAGCTGTGCCGGTCTTCTGGAAAGCTCGATGCAGGTATTGATATACTCCCTGCCGTGGATGCCGTCCCTTGTGGGCCGGACGATTTCCGACATGTCCGTCCACATGGCATCAAATCCTTTTCCTGAAAAAGGTCCCCTGTAGCCTGCCCCGGATACGGGGATGCTGCCGGTGTGGGCCTGGTACCAGGTGCGGTTCAACACCTCCGGGGTCCAGTAATCATCCCCGATTTCCCGGTATTCGGGATTGATCACCCGGGAAAAAATTCCCTTGGTGCATTCCTGGATACACCGAAAGCAGGAATTGCAGGTATACAGATACTCCGGGTCTTCCATGCGGTGCATGTGCATGTAATTGTTCTTGAATATGTCGTACACGCATTTTTTTTTGACACATTCTTTGCAGGACCCGGCACAGTTTTCCGTAAATTCGATGGTGGCATACTTGCCCACAGGGTAAAACCTGGGCTGCGTCTGTTGGGTATGGATAGTGTATTTTGCAGGCATGATGATTATCCCCTGGCCTTTTTTAGTCCGGATCGCTGTACAATTTGTCCCACGATCTCTTCCCACTCAATGGCCATGATATGCACCCCGTGGACCCCCTGAAGATTCTTGAGTTCTTCGATGGTTTCAAGGCAGATTTGAACCCCTTCTTCAGGGGCCTGTTCCTTTGGAACCTGCTCCATCCGGCGGATGACCTTGTCCGGTATATCCATGCCCGCCACCCGTTGGTTCATATACCGGGCC
>VMSR01000100.1 GCA_013792075.1 Desulfobacula sp. | reverse complement strand
GTCCAGGCTGGAACAGGAACTTGCGGATATCAATACCATCTCTTCCGACGACATGGCCGGTTTGAAAACTATTCAGGACATTGTCCAGTTTCTCACGCCGGACCGCCCGGCAGGTTTAACCAAGACGGATAAAAAAAAAACTTCAGCCAATGCGGGCGCTGAAAAATTAAACCCTTTTGGTGCTAAATCTGCTCAAACTGAGGTTGAACGCCAGGAAATTATCCTAAAAGCGTTCCCCACCAACCAGATTCGGTTTTACAACGGGGCAAAAATTGAAGTGTCTTCCCGGAAAAGGGTCTATTTAACCCGGGACAAGGCCAAAATAGCAGCCCGTTTCAAACAGGAGTTTGAAACCCTGGGAATTCCGGCCACACTTATAGATATCGGCCCGGACAAGATTCCGGACCTGCCCGATGCAGCCGGGATTGTCATCATACCCGATTCATTTGCGCATCCGGACAGCAAAACTGCAAAAGCCTTTTTGAAGTCTGCCTTTTGCCTGGCCCAAAAAAATGGTCCCCACCTGATATCTTCTGGTGCTGAAAAAGGGGCGTTTCTTGCGACCGTAAGTTTTATGGGCGGCGGGTTTGCATTCAATACCCCCTCATTTTCGGCAAGTCCTGTTTACGGCGGCCTTGCAGGCCTTGCGAAAACAGCCGCCCTTGAATGGAAAAATGTAGTGTGCAGGGCCCTGGATATGCCGGACTCTGTTGCCAGGTGTATTGAAAATTCAGAAGCTGCCGTCTCCTTAATGATGACCCATGGTGCCGTTGAAATGGGATTGGACGGGGACAATTGCAATATTCCGACCCTTGAAAAAAAAGCGATTACAGAAGGCAGTGTTGACCTTTGCTCTGGGGATGTGGTGGTCATTACGGGCGGCGCAAAGGGCGTTACGGCAGAATGTGCGGTTGCGCTTGCCCGGGCCTGTTCCCCTAAAATTATCCTTGTGGGCCGATCGCCTGAATCTTTTAAGGAACCTGCCTGGATCCAGGATATTATTGAGCCCGGTGATATGAAAAAGCAAATTTTGGCGCATGGGTTCCCTGACCTGAAACCCAAACCCGCAGATATTGAACGACACTATCAGGCTTTCTTGTCCAATCGGGAAATTCAGACCAATATGGACCGTATCCGGGCGTGCGGTTCCCAGGTAAGATATTTTTCGGCCGATATCCGGAATCCCGGGGAAATTGAGCAGATTTTTTCACAGGTCCGCAGGGAATTCACCGGAATATCCGCCATTATTCATGGTGCCGGGGTCCTGGAAGACAAACTGATTTGCGACAAACGCCTTGATCAGTTTGACCGGGTCTTCAGCACCAAGGTCGAAGGTCTTGATGCTCTGGTAAATGCCTCCAAACAGGATCCGATTAAATATTTTGTTTTGTTCTCATCCATTGCAGCCAGGACCGGAAATCCCGGCCAGTGCGACTATGCCATGGCCAATGAAGTTCTGAACAAAACCGCCCAGAAACTGGCCCTGGAAAATTCTGATTGCCGCTTTTTATCCATAAACTGGGGCCCCTGGGCAGGCGGTATGGTGGATGATGGCCTGAAACGCGAATTTTCAAAAAAAGGCATTGACCTGATCCCCCTGGACCAGGGCGCCCTGCAATTGCTCAGGGAAATGGGAAATCCGGACACCCGGCCGGTTGAACTGGTTGTTGGTGCCCATATTTCCAATAACACCCCCTTAAAAGAGCCGGTTTTGACACCCATATTCAAACAATCTTTCGGGTCCGGGGCTTCCCCCATCATCGAATCCCACAAAATCGCACAGGAATCTGTGGTTCCCTTTGCAGTATTGATAGAGCTTTTGGCCCATGCAGCAGAGAAAAACAATCCAGGCCTGGTATTTGCCGGTATGGATGACATGCGTCTCTTAAAGGGAGTTTGCCCTAAAAACAATGAAATACAGGTGCAGGTCAATCTGGGGAAATGCAGTCCCGGTGAATCGGGATTCACCACCCCGGGCAGTCTGACATCCCAGGATTCATCCGAAAGGCCCATCAGTCATGCCAGAAGTGTCCTGAGGCTTAAAAACAGCCTGCCCAGGCCGCCGGTGCTGTCCCAGGCTGCGTTCATGGATCTCAAACCCCATGGGATGTCTGTAAAAAAGGCCTATGAAACCATCTTATTCCACGGGAAAGAACTTCAGTGCATTACGGCCATCAACGGGATTTCCGCCAAGGGAATTGAGGTGGTTACCCAACTTGCGCCCCCACCGGAACACTGGTTCAGACACCCCCACAGCAAACGCTGGGCCATTGATCCCATGATGCTGGATGCCGCGTTCCAGGCCGCCATTTTATGGTCCTATGAAGCCAGGAAGCAGGTCTGCCTGCCAAGCTACATGGCAAACCTTCGCCTCTATGCTTCCTATAAAAAGCTTAGGGGAAGTGTTCGGATCCTCTTCACGGTCAATGAGGAAACCAAACATAGAATCAAGGGGTATTTTACCTTTCTGGACGAAGATCAGACAGTGGTCGCAAGCATAACAGGATTTGAAGCTGTCCTGGATTCTTCTTTAACTGAAAAATTTAAAAACAGCCCGCTTTTTTCAAAAGAGCGCATCCTGGACTTTGCCCAGGGGAAGCCTTCCGAAGCCTTTGGGGAAAAGTACAAAATATTTGATACCCAGCGGCAAATTGCAAGACTGCCCAGGCCCCCGTATTTTTTTATGGACCGGGTACAGAAAGCGGATCATCCCCAGTGGAAAATGCAGCCGGGCGGCTGGATTGAGACCCAATACGATATCCCCGAAGATGCCTGGTATTTCAGGGCGAACAGAACCAAAACCATTCCCTTTTGTATCCTCCTTGAGATTGCACTTCAGCCCTGCGGTTGGCTTGCTGCCTATGCCGGCTCCGCCCTTCAAAGCAATGACCGCCTCCATTTCAGAAATTTAGGGGGCACTGCCACGGTGTACAACCCCATCGTGAATACTTCGGGGACGCTTACCATTCAAAGCCGGATGACTGAGGTTTCCAAGGCAGGCGGCATGATTATCCAGGATTTTGAAATGGAGGTAAGACAGAACGGCCAAAGCGTATACCAGGGGACAACCAATTTTGGTTTTTTCACAGGTGCCTCCCTGGCCAACCAGGTGGGTATCCGGGACAGCGCGTTTGATATCGGCCTTGCTTCTCCCGTTGACGCCCCCCCCCATATGTTTGTTGATGATGCGCCCCTAAACCCGGCAGATACCCGCACCAGCAAGAATTCAGGAATGCCGTCCAAGGCACTTAGAATGATAGACCAGATTGAGATTATGGATACAAATGCCGGTCTTTATAAAAAAGGATACATCAAGGCAATTAAAAAAATTGATCCCGCAGAATGGTTTTTTGATGCCCATTTTTACCAGGATCCGGTTTGCCCCGGCTCACTGGGGGTCGAATCTTTTTTACAGGTACTTCGTTTTTTTCTTTTTAAAAAATTTGATATCCCGGCAGACGCCTATACCGCACACATGACGCCCGGGCACACCCATGAATGGATATACAGGGGTCAGATCATCCCTTCCAATAAAATTGTGGAAGTCCATGCCCATATCAAGAAAATATCGGTTCTTTCGGGCAAGCATATGGTTGTGTCCGACGGGTGCCTGACCGTTGACAATATCTGTATCTATGAAATGAAAAATTTTGGTATGGAGCTTGTCCCTGTAAACCATACCACAGAGACAAATTTGCACAATCAGATGCCGGAACACAAATAAGGCAAGCACACCGCCTTGCGAAAAAATTTTATGTTCAAGGACCTTTTCAAGGCCAGGGCATTGGCCTGAGTCTATTATCAGAAATATAAATCAAACTGTTGGCATTTTTTTTGGAGGTATGAATGAACAAGAGGTATGATTTTTCAGACCACACGGACATTGCAATTGTTTTGTCCGGCGAGGCAGGTCAGGGCATTAAAACATTGGAATATGTGCTTACCCGGCTTTTGAAAAAACAGGGCCTGAATGTTTTTAGCTGCAAAGAATACATGTCCAGGGTTCGGGGAGGGCTGAATTCCATTCAAATCAGAATATCCCCCGAAAAAGTTGATGCATGGGTTGATCGGATTGATATCCTGATCCCGCTTAACCCTGATCTTTCGCGCCTTGAGCACCGCATCAGCAGCAAGACTATGATTATCGGAGAGAAAGAGAAGATAACCACGAAACAGCCCGTTATAGAGTTTTCGTTCCAAGCCGCGGCAGAGGCAGCCGGAGGTAAAAAATATGCCAATACGGTTGCATCCGGCCTGATTCTTTCGCTGCTGCATGTCGATCCTTCCCTGCTTGATACCTACCTGAGCCAGAAATTTGTCGATAAACCTCAAAAAATTATTGATGCAAATCTTGAGGCTGCCAAACTGGGGGTTAAAAAAGGCAGGGCCCTGGTTGAAAAGGGCGTCGTTAAAATTCAGATGGTTCCTGTTTCAAAGTCTGATGAAAAAATTTTGGTGAATGGCTCACAGGCTGTTGGCATGGGTGCCATTGCAGGCGGATGTGATTTTGTAAGCAGCTATCCCATGTCTCCTGGTACTGGCGTCCTGGAATTTCTTGCGGGCCAGTCAAATGCGTTTTCTTTTGTAGTGGAACAGGCTGAAGATGAAATTGCGGCCCTGAATATGGTGTTGGGTGCCTGGTATGCTGGCGCGCGCGGCTTTGCAACAACCTCTGGCGGCGGGTTTGCCCTGATGGGTGAAGCCATGAGTCTGGCCGGGATAACCGAAACGCCTGCCGTTGTTCACATTGCCCAACGCCCGGGACCGGCCACAGGGCTTCCCACCCGAACGGAGCAGGGGGATCTTAACCTGGCCCTTTATTCGGGGCACGGTGATTTTGTCAGGGCGATCTTTGCCCCCGGCAATCTTGATCAGGCCTTTTATTTAACGGCAAACGCCTTCAACCTGGCAGATGCGTATCAGATTCCGGTGTTGATTCTGACCGATCAGTATCTGATGGATTCTGCCTACACGATACCGGTATGGGATCTGGACCCTGTGTCTGTTAAAAAAGGATTTGTAAAAACAGATTCGGATTACTGCCGCTACCGCTACACCCGTAATGGTCTTTCGCCACGGGGTGTTCCCGGATATGGTAAAGGACTGGTCTGTGTAGACAGTGACGAGCATGATGAAAAAGGGCGGATAACTGAAGATTGGAAGACACGTGAAAAAATGATGAAAAAGCGGATGAAGCGCCTTAAAGTGCTGGAAGACAAGGCGTTGATGCCTTCGGTACATGGTAATCCAGACGGTGATATTGTCGTTGTCGCCTGGGGTTCCCCGCATAACATGGTTTTGTCGGCGTTACAAAATGCGGGCAATCCCCGCATGAAATATCTCCATTTTTCCCAGGTCTATCCGCTGAATCCCCGTGTCCGAGACACGATTGAGGGCGCTAAAAAGCTGGTGCTGGTAGAAAATAATTATTCAGGACAGTTTGGTGATTTGCTGTTTAAAACCTTTGGACGCAAGATGAATGAAAAAATTTTATTGTCAAACGGATTTCCGTTCAGCACTGAATTTCTCACCCGTAAATTCAAAAAAATACAGGGGGATTAAATGAGTAAATATGAATTGCCTTTTGATATAGACATGGCCTGGTGCCCGGGGTGTGGCAATTTCCAGATCCGGAAAAGTATCCTATCTGCCCTGGACGAGCTAGGCCAAGTCCATCAGACAGATGTTGTTTTTGTTTCCGGAATAGGACAGGCTGCCAAGATGCCCCAGTATCTGAATGTTAACTATTTCAACGGCCTGCATGGCCGGGCACTCCCGGTCGCCCTTGCCGTAAAGGCGGCAAACCCTTCTCTTACCGTTATCGCCGAGGGAGGGGATGGCGACATGTACGGCGAAGGCGGCAACCATTTTCTTCACAACATCCGCCGGAATATCGACATTACCCATATTGTGCACAACAATATGGTTTACGGCCTGACAAAGGGGCAGGCATCTCCGACAAGTCAGCCGGGAATGAAAACAGGTGTACAGGTAAACGGTGTTGTAAACGAACCCTTTAATCCGCTGGCCGTGGCAATTTCTCTGGGTGCCAGCTTTGTGGCCCGTGCCTATTCAGGAGAAATAGAGCAGACAAAGGACCTCATCAAAATGGCGGTAAACCATAAGGGGTACGCCATGATTGATGTGCTTCACCCCTGTGTTTCGTTCAATAAGGTAAATACCTTTAAATGGTATGAAGAGAACACGTATAAGATTGAGACCCATGATGAAACCAACCGCAGTAAAGCATGGGAGCTGGCCATAAAGCCGGGAAAACTGGGACTGGGTGTTTATTACAAAAACGAAGGGGGCAAAACATTTACCGATTCTTTAAGCTGCTATCAAAAGGACAGATCGCCCCTTTACAAGCGGAAACGGAATCAAAAAAAACTGGCTGAACTTATCCATTCCTGGATATAAAAGAAGCGGGATAGCGATGTCGGCCTGCCAGCGCAGTGCAAGATTAAAACAAAAAAGGTTTCCGGCAATTGCCAAAAACCCTGTGGTGTTAGTGGCGCGCCTGGAGAGATTCGAACTCCCGACCCCCTGATTCGTAGTCAGATACTCTATCCAGCTGAGCTACAGGCGCACATCACGGAAACAGTATATATCAGGCTTTCCCGAATAATTCAAGCCTTTTTGTTTTTCGGAAATTCGGGAAAATTTCATGTGGATAGGGGGCAAAAGACCCCATCTGCCCCATACTTTCCGGTATTGGTTAAAGCGATTTTTTGTTAAATGTCACCACGGTTAACCAGATGAACAGACCGCTAAACCCAAAAACATTTATGAGGGGGTGCACCGGCCCGAGACCCACAAAAGCATTTTGGGAAATGAATGTGTCGGCATAGGCCTGCACCATAAAAAGTTTCGGGTAAAAAAGCCGCCAGAGTGCAGGGGAGGAGTCGGCGGTTGAAGAAAGGAGGGCCGATACCGTGTCCGTGTTCAGCAATCGGTATCCGCCATCGGAAACAAATCCTATACCCAGGAGCCCAATTGCAAACAGGGCAGAGATAAAATCGGGCACAAGCAAAGAAAAAAAACAGACGGTGGATATCATAAAAAGAAGGTTCACCGAACAAACAAGAAAGGCCCCCAGATATCCCGGATTAAAGCCGCCGGTTTGCGTCCAGACAATTACACCCATGGTCAAATGCAAGAGCAACATAAATCCGGAAGAGAGCAGCCAGGTCCCGATGATTCT
>VMSR01000260.1 GCA_013792075.1 Desulfobacula sp. | reverse complement strand
TGGGTACAATGGGCTTTGCTGACCGGATCTTCCCCTAGAAGATCCAGGGTCACCTGGATCTTCTGCCGGTTCAGTTGTTTGGTTTTTACAACAGCCTGTTCCAGGGTCTCTCCGGCAATATAGTGTCGGGCAATAAATTTTACCAGGGATTTGGGAACAAAGGGAAGAAGTAATGTAATTAACGTGTTTAACCAGATCATCTCCCCCCCTTTTTATGGCTTAGTTTTTATCCATCTTTTTTAATTTCCCGGCTGCCAGATGGCGTTTCCCGGCCGGTAAAATGGTTTTCCGTATCCGGATGGAGTGGGGCGTCACTTCGACCATTTCATCATCCCGGATAAAATGGATGGCCTTTTCCAGGGTCATCTCCCGTATGGGCGAACAGACCACGTTTTCATCCTTGCCAGACGCCCGCATATTGGTCAGTTTCTTTTCCTTGCAGGCATTGACGTCAATGTCGGTATTCCGGTTATGCTCGCCAATGACCATGCCCTCATAGACCGGGGTGCCCGGAATGATAAACAGCTGTCCCCTGGGTTCCAGGTTAAAAAGCCCATAGGCCACGCCCTTTCCCTGGCGGTCTGCCACAAGGGAACCTGTGAACCGGACCGGGAACTCCCCGCGAAAGGGTTCATACCCGGACAGATAGGAGTTCATGATGCCCGTTCCCCTGGTATCGGTCATGAACTCATCCGGGTACCCGATCAACGAACGGGAGGGAATGGAAAATTCAATCCTGGAGCGGCCTTTGCCGTTGTTGACCAGATTGATCATCTTTCCTTTCCGGATGGAGAGTTTTTCCGTAACCACACCCATGAACGCTTCGTCACAGTCCACGAACAAATGCTCAATGGGTTCCAGGCGAACCCCGTCCTGTTCCTTGTAAATAACCCGGGGACGGCCCACGCAGAGTTCAAAGCCTTCCCTGCGCATGGTTTCGATGAGGATGGCCAGCTGGAGTTCCCCCCGGCCCTTAACCACAAAGCTTTCATCCGTGGTGCTTTCTTCCACCTCAATGGCCACATTCATCAGGGTTTCCTTGAGCAGGCGCTCGCGGATTTTCCGGGACTGGACATATTTGCCGTCCTGGCCGGCAAAGGGAGAGGTGTTGATCGTAAACTGCATGAAAACTGTGGGTTCATCCACGGTAATCCTGGGAAGGGGTACCGGTTCCTCCTTGGTGCAGATGGTATCCCCGATCTTGACATCCTCAATACCCGACAGCACCACAATATCCCCGGTCTGGGCCACTTCCACGGGCACAAGGGCAGGACCGTCATAGGACTGGAGTTTGGAGACCTTCAAGACTTTTTGCTTGTTCTCTTCATTGATGCAGACAAGACTTGCATGGGATGCGGCGGATCCGTTGAATACTTTGCCGATGGCCAGGCGGCCAAGGTAGTCGGAATATCCCAGATCCGAGACCAGCATCTGAAAAGGGGCACTGGGATCATAGTAAGGAGGAGGCATCTCCTCTAAAATAAGGTCGAACAAAACATTGAGATTGTCCACATCATCTTCCAGTTCCCGTTTGACAATCCCATCCCGGCCAATGGCATACAGATAGGTAAACTCAAGCTGCTCTTCCGTGGCATTCAGGTCGATGAACAAATCATAAACCATGTCCAGAACCTCATCAACCCTGGCATCCTTGCGGTCGATCTTATTGATGATCACCATCACCGGCAATTTGGCTTCAAAGGTTTTTTTCAATACAAACCGGGTCTGGGGCAACGGTCCTTCGGAGGCATCCACCAGAAGAATGGCAGAGTCGGCCATGGACAATGCCCGTTCCACCTCCCCGCCAAAATCCGCATGGCCCGGGGTATCAATAATATTAATTTTTACGCCCTTCCAGGTGACCGAACAATTTTTGGCGGCAATGGTAATGCCCCGCTCCCGCTCAAGGTCCATACTGTCCATGAGCCGCTCATCCACTTCCTGGCCTTCCCTGAACTGTCCACTCTGCTTGAACATTGCATCCACAAGTGTGGTTTTGCCATGGTCAACATGGGCAATAATGGCAATGTTGCGTAATTTTTCATTAAAACTTGTATTCTTTTTCATATTCTCCTGTTGCTTTCCTTTATAAATGGTACAGAGTAGACGATTTTGTAGAAATTATATCGTTTGTGTTTATTTGGACACCCGCGTGGTGCCGTCGGGTGCAGAAATTATCCTGACCCGGTCTCCGGGGGCAAACATGACGTCTGCTTCCTGGACCACCACAATGGTCTGGCCGTTGTCCTGCTTGACCACAATTTCAAGACCCGCTTTTTTGGTCAATCCCTCTTCGGCAACAGTCCCGGCAGCAGCCCCTGCAAGGGCTCCGACCACAGTGGCAACGGCTCTCCCGGAACCACCGCCGATGGTGCTGCCCAAAACCCCGCCGGCAACCCCGCCGGCAACTGTTCCCACAGGGGTCTTGGTGCCTTCAATGGTTATTTGTTTGACGGATTCAACGATTCCTGCAACAACAGCCTGGGCCTTTTGGGCCTGGTCCCTTGAATACACCTCACTTGACCTGCTGGAAGCACATCCAAAAATCAGAACTGCCGTGAGGCCCGCAAAAAAAATAATTTTTATACTGTCGGCCAATTGTTTCATACTATTATCCTTACGCTTTGATTTAATGATTTTATCCGCCCATTCTTGGCTATATGAAGTAAACATTAAGTTCCCAAAGTCAAGCATCCTTATGGATTGTCCGGCACAAAAAAGAACCCGGTTTCCCCACGCATGCCCTGCAGATCCAATCAGGACCTAAGGGAAATCAAACAGACCGGAAAGCTTGATTTTTCTTGCTGCCTATGTATATCTGTTACAGGTTTTAACATTTTTCTAACCTTGTAAAATCATAGACCTGCATTATTTTTCAACAGATTATAATGGAAACTACCCTAGAAGGAGCTAACCAGATGACCATCATTATTGCTGTAACCATTTTTCTGGCTGCTGTCATCGGCTTTGGCCTGGTCATGAAAAAAATCAGGGAAGCCGGCATGAAGGTGTCTGAAAATCCCATGACACCCCCTCCCCCCTCAAAATCTCCCGAAGAAGAGTTTAAAGAGATTCTGGATGTATTGCTGGGCTTAAATCTTTTGATCCGAAAGGATATAACCTTCTCAATGGAGATGGTTCTCAAAGTTGAACAAATCATTGATGACCTTAAAGCGGTTCTGCCTGCCATGATGGAACGATACCCCGGAGAATCTTTGACCTATGAGATCAAAAAAATCGGTCTGTCCCATCTTTACAAGACCGTAAAGGAATTTTTGGACCTGTCGGAAGACAGCAGACAACATCAGTTGGAAAACTTTCAAACAACCCTCCAGAGTCTCCACGATGTTACCCACAGATCCCGGGACATTGTTGAAAAAAACGAGACCGCTGAATTCAAAACCATGGCCCATTTTCTCGCCGGAAAATTTTCTTAAGGAGGAACCAATGAACGATTATTCCCAAGACCTAAAAAATGTTGCCAGCCAGGCCAAAGCGCCGGTTCTTGCAGACGTGACTGAAATTTCCGGCCAGGGAGCACTGACCAAGGTCCAATCCCCCTCCAGCCTGGAACCGATCCAGCCCAAGCACCTGGCCGTTCAAGATATTCAGGCCATTGAAGCCGAGGCCAATGCGTTTTTGGAAAAAGTCAAAGCCGAACCCGCCGACTGGCAGCTGGGCAATTTTGTCTTTTCCCTGGGCCAGGAAATCATGGACCAGACCCAGGCCCAGGTCACCCTCTATGACCGGAAAATGGGCAATGTGCTCAAGAATGTTGCCACGGACGATTCCTCACCTGTGGGAAAAAACATCCTGGCCATCAAAACAGAACTGGACAAGGTTAATCCAACCATGGTCGGAAGACAGGAAATGCCCTTTCCCAAAAAAATGCTGGGCCTGTTCACCAAAACCATAAACCGGCTGCCCAAGGGAGACGAGATCTTAAGGATTATTGCCGAGCGCAGGGAAACTGTCAATTCCACCATTGACGGCATCCGGACCCATTTGCGCAACGAGGCAGACCAGGTGGCCTTTGACGCGTCGGAACTTTCCACCATCTGCGACTCCTTAAAAGAAATCCAGCCCCGCCTCCAGGAAAAAATATTTCTGGGCCAGGTCATCTGGCAGAAACTTATGGCCCACATGGAAACGGTTCAAGACCCCAGGATAAAAGAAGCCCTGACCACACTCACCTCGGATCTTGCCATGGCGGTTGTGGATCTCCAGACCATTGACAACTCCAACCTCCAGACCCGGTTCGGCGGAGAGATGATGGTAAGAAACTCCCACCTGGTCAGACGCCTGGTCCAGAGAACCGACATGATCCTGTCCACGGCCGTGAAAAATGCCCTGGCGGTCCGGGTTGCCGCAGAACAGCAGATGGAAACCCTTCAGCACCTGGACATGGTACAGCAGGCAGCCGCAGAAACCATGAAGGACACGGCAAAGGTCATTGGCGCTGCTGCCATCAAGGGCGCCCAGATGAGCCAGAGCATGACCGTTAATATCAAGGCTCTGGAAGAAGCCTGCAATTCTTATGAACAAGCCTTTGAAACCTATGCCCTGATCTCCAAGGAAACCATAAACATCGCCTCCCAGAGTTCTTCCGCCCTGGGGAAAATGAATGAACGGTTCAGGGCAAGAACCGATGCCCTGACCGCCAGACGCCAAGACTAATAAAAGGAGAGATCCCATGATAGATACGGCCGTAAAAAAATCCTTTGAACAGCGGTTTTCCCTCGTCCGCTCCCTTGATAAAAAAAGGCTTATTCCGGAGGCGGACCAGACATCCATGACCCTTATGGATGCTGCGGTCGGTTGTTTTTTTACCTGTTTTGGAGACACCTATTATGTACAGGAAATAAACCGATACCAGGAAATGTCCGAGGATTTTGCCAGGCCCCAGGACTATTTTATCACCGAACTCACCTGTATGTGCCTGGAAACAGGGCATACCGGTCATTTTGAATGGGAATTTGATGATGAGCTGGAAGTTTCCATCACCCTGGAACAGACCAGCTTCAAGTATATCAAAGATGAAGAGGGACAGGCCGTGGACGAAGATGACCTGGACCAGATTGCCGATGACAAGGATGCCATTGTCTATGCCGGACAGAAATTCTGGTACGAAGATGACTGGGCCGCCGTTTATCAAAGAAACGGAAAAGAAGAAAAGGTCTATATGTATGAATTTGAAAACGAGGGAAGCAGCCTGTTTTTAACCATTGAAGAATGGACCGGCTCGGGCCGGGACGAACACAAAATATATCTTTCCAAATCAATTGCGCCCGGAGAAATCACCATCATGAGCAAAGGAGCCCTGGGGGATGATATCCAATAAATTGCCCGAAGCTATCCGGCACCTGACAAGCTCCTGGGTTCATCTTTTGAACTTTTTGATACTGACCGGCATTGTATTGATGTTTTTGTCCCTTTCTGGATGTGGACCGGGCCTTCCCGATGATGTCAAAAAAAATGCCAAGGCCATTCCAGATGCCATTGAAGCAGCCCAAAAAGAGATTCAAAAAGACCAAAAACAATTTGCAAGCCTGAAAAAATCAGCTGCTTTTGCGCCCATTGCACCCTATGCCCAGAAAGAAGACTGGGACAACCTGTTTGCCAAGGCAAGAAAGTCTCTGGACCGGGCCGGAGATCTTCATAAACAAGAACTGGTTCCTTTATTGAAAAAAAACGCCCCTGAATCTGCCCCCCAGGTTCTGGTCCAGACAAAACGGATCAACCAGGTCATCCAGGAGGCCAGACAACAGGCCAAAAGACCGATCAACAGGTTTTCACGGATCCGTGAGGCCATGGACAACACCGATGCCGTCCAGGCTGCAGCCCAGGCAATTTCCCAAAGGATCATAGCCCAGGTAGCCGGCCTGGAGGAAGGATCCGTGACAAAGGCCCGGGATGCATTTCCGGACAGCATTGAAAAAATTGATACACAATTTTCTCCCTTTCTTAAAATGCAACAGGCGGCAAAGGACCACCTCTACGCCGCCACCCGGGAATATGAGGCCCACAAATCCAAAGCCGGCCCCGACTATGCCGCCTTCATCGACAATGCCGATGCCCTGACCCGGGATGATAAAACCCTTGAACAGACCCTGCCCGTATTTGAGCGGGATCTGGCACAACTTTATGAGAGCTATACAAAGGTTCTCCAGGACATGAAAGAAGATTATTTTGTCACCATTAAACGGGAATCCTGGGATGAGAACTCCGACTATTATGATCCAAAGTTTGCCACTTTTCAACGCCAGGTGACCCCATCGGCATATGAAATCTTAACAGAGAACGAAATGGAAAACATCGCCACACTGTCCCCGGGATTCAGCGGGCTCAGGTTCTCAAGCCAGATCGGCGATACCTGGAAGCAATTGGACATTAACCCCACGGAACAATGGCCGGCGCGGTATCACAATGCAGCATCCTTCGGGGTTGAAGATTCCAAAGAGGTTTATTATCACAAGTATTTAAAGGAAGAAAACGGGGAAACCAGTGAAACCGACTGGATTCAGGTAGACCCGTCCTTTTATGAACAAAACCTGGAATTTCTGGGCATGGCCATCCTGTCAAAACCCTATGGGGTATTTGAACAGGACCGTATAACCCAGGCCACGCCACCGGGGCTTGCCTACATGGGCAATCCCAAGTACGGAGAATGGAAGAAAGATGATACCGGCAACAGCTTCTGGTCCTGGTACGGAAAGTATGCACTCTTCTCCCACCTCTTCTTTTTCCCCCCCTCCTATTTTCACCGGGGGGCCTGGGGTAGCTGGAACAATACCCATAGGAACCAGCAACCCTATTTTGGGAAAACCCAAACCGGAAATCAACAATATGGTACCCGCGGTAGCTTTGTGAAGCAATCCCCCAAATATCAGAGCAGCAATTTCTCAAAAACAGGCGGTTTTAAATCCCAATCCGCTTCCGTCAGAGGTTCCGGTGCCGGGCTTCGCGGCGGCGGTCCCAAAGCCAAGGGCAAATAACTTTAAGGAGATTACACATGACTATCGCACCAATTCTCACAGGTATCAGCCAGGGATTCGTCTATGCTACTATCTGTATTTTCTTTATCTGGCTGGTCAAACAGGTGGACGATTGGCGGACCAAAGATTTTGATGATGATCGCCATATTGATGACGGCAACGTGGCAGTGGGCCTGCGGCGGGCAGGACTATACCTTGGCATTGCCATTGCGCTTTCAGGAGCCCTGTCCGGTAAATCCGGCGGATTTTTCCTGGACCTGATCCAGCTGTTTGTGGACGGCCTTATTATAACCGGATTCCTTTTCTCGTCCCGGTTCATCAATGACTTTATCATGATGGGTCATTTGAACAACGATGTTGAGTGCATCAAGGAATTCACCCTGCCGGATGGGCGCAAGGTCACGGGCAACACGGCCCTGGGAATGGTGGAAGCCTCCATGTACATTGCCACGGGATTTATCCTCAAGGGCAGCCTGGCCGGCGGGGGCGGCACATTTTTCCAATCCCTTGTCTCTGCCGTCCTCTTTTTTATCCTCGGACAAATTGCCCTGCTGGTATTTGGGTTCATCTATGAACTGATCACCCCCTTTAATGTCAGGGAAGAAATCAAACAGAACAATTTGGCAGCCGGCATCAGCCTGGGCGGCGTTCTTATTTCCCTTGGCATCATCCTCATGGGAAGCCTTTCCGGACCCTTTACCGGATGGGCCAATGATCTGGCGGGTTTCGGGATTTATACGGTGTACGGCATGGTCCTGCTCCTGATTTTAAGAAGCCTCATTGACAGGATTCTTCTGCCCACAACCAACCTGGCAACCGAAATAAAGGAAGACCGGAATGTGGCGGCTCTGATCGTGGTGGAAAGTGCCATTGCAGCAATTGCCATTATCATTTCCTATTCCATGTAGGTGCCAGGCCCAGAAAAAATGACCCCCCAGCAAAAATCTTTTAATTTTGCCTCGCTTTTGCTCTGCGCCTGCATGTTTGCCAGCGGGGCCTGCGGTATCATTCTTGAGTATATCCAGGCAAGCCTGGCCTCCATGATCCTTGGCAATGCCTTTGAACAATGGGCCATGGTAATCGGGCTCATGATGTTCTGGATGGGATTTGGCAGCCTCATCCAGACACGAATCTCAAAACCATACCTGGTGTACGCCTTTATCGGCATTGAGATCTTTCTGGCCCTGGCCGGCGGGTTTTCTCCCACCCTTACCTATCTGTCATACGGGTATACCGCCCACTATAGCCTGGTCCTCTACTTTTTTGTCAGCCTCATCGGCATCCTGATCGGACTTGAAATCCCGGTGATCATCCGGATCAATAACGATTACTCCGATGAACTGTCCACAAACCTTGGCCGTATCCTGTCCGCAGACTACATCGGCAGCCTGGCGGGGTCCCTGATCTATGTTTTTGTTCTCCTGCGGTATACCCCCATTACCCAGGCGGCTTTCCTGACTGCGGGCATGAATTTTTTCCTTGCCCTGGTCACCTTTGTCTATTTTACCCGGAAAAAATTAATCCCCAAAAGCATAGTTCTTTCTTTTGTCATGGGAATAACCCTGGCTGCCATCATCTACGGATACCTGAGCAACCGGGAATGGCAGGTTAAAATCGAACAGCCCCTTTACGACGACCCCATTGTATACAGCCAGGCCAGCCAATACCAGCACATTGTCATCACCCACTACAACCCCCTTGATGAAACCCGCCTCTTTTTGAATGGCAACCTTCAATTGTGCAGCACAGACGAGGACCGGTACCACGAATCTCTGGTCCACCCGGCCATGGCCCTGGCCAAAGTAAAAAACCGGGTCCTTATCCTGGGAGGAGGAGACGGGTGTGCCCTTCGGGAAGTTTTAAAATACAAGGAAATAAAAGAGGTGCTGCTGGTAGACCTGGACCCGGCCATGACAACACTTGCCGCCAGCCATCCCTTGTTAACCCGGATCAATCAAAATGCCTTTCAGGATGCCAGAACCGTCGTTTTGCCGGCAAAGGGCATTCTCCCGGGTCCGGACCGGCAGATTTACATGGGAACCAAAGAAAAGCGCCATGCCATTCCGACACTGCCTGGCCAGACACCGTCCACCCGACACCTGGCCGATGTAAAGGTCATGAATGTTGATGCAGACAAGTTTTTAGGAGAAATCCAAGGATTCTGGAATGTGATCATCGTGGACATGCCCGACCCCTCCAGCCCCGAGCTTACCAAACTCTACGCACGTGAATTCTACAAAAAAATCAAGCAGCATTTGTCCCAAAACGGGATCATGGTTGTCCAGTCCACCTCCCCTTACATGGCAAAGGAAAGTTTTCTGTGCATCGGCCGCACCCTGGAAAGCGCAGGGTTTTCCATTCTCCCCTTCCATGAGAATGTGCCCAGCTTCGGAGACTGGGGCTGGTACCTGGCCTGGAACCCTGCCATACAAACCCCCAAACTTATGGACAAGATTGCCGGCCTGAACTTTTCCGTCCAGACCCGCTTCTTAACCCCTGAAGTTTTCAGAAGCCAATTGGTTTTCGGCAAGGGCCTGCTGGAAACGGACCGAACCGAAATCAACACCCTCCTTCATCCTGTACTGCTCACCATCTATAACCACGAATCCTGGCTTCTCGAATAGGGTTGAAGGATAGTTCCCGGATCAGGCCTTGGACATGAATTTCTTTGTTTCGGTATTGACCTTGACCCTTTCCCCGGCCTCAAGATATTCCGGAATCTGAATCTCAACACCATTTGAAAGGGTTGCAGGCTTGGTCCTTGCCGATGCACTTGCCCCCTTGATGCCGGGAGCTGTTTTCTCGATTTCAAAAACAAGCGCCGCTGGGATTTCAATGGAAACCATGTTTTCATCAATGATCAGTGCAACAATGCCTTCCATGCCATCTGTGAGCCAGGCAAGTTCCTCTTCGATTGCATCCCCTTCAATCATGTACTGGGAATACTCCTGGCTGTCCATGAATACATGGAGAGCGCCGTCTGGATATAGATATTGCACCGGCCTTCTCAGGAGGGCCACCTCATTGAGCATATCATTTCCCTTGTAGGTCTCTTCGTATTTTTGTTTGGTCTTGATGCTGTTGAATCTGATCTTGTAAAGGGTTACAGCACCCCTTGCCGAAGGAGATCTCACATCGATATGTTTGACCATGTAAGCTTCATTGTTGATCTCCACAACGTTCCCTTTTTTCAAATCACAGGCCTTGGGCATTTTTTATTCTCCGGAATGCTAATATTTCTAGTATCTGTTTTTTTAAAAAAAAGTATCCATACCATCCGGCAGACAAATTTAAAAGCAAAAATATCCGTGCAAATATCCCCGGGATGGGTTAATTTGTGGAGATCATGAATACCCGCTTCGAAAACCAATTTCAGGATGCATCTATATGAAACTGATACCAAAACCAGATCTGCCGGATGATTTTGCCCAGACCCGCTGTTCTGAAACCGGGGTCATGATCCATAACAGTCACCAATGGACCGATATCCAACTGACCCGGGAGTATTCGGTCACCTTTCATCTGATCAATAACACTATTTTAAGTTCCTATCCCAAGGGAAAAATCAGTTACGAAGGCACCCTGGCGTTTTTTAAAGGCTATGACCAGTTTTTGGAGACCACGGGTCTATCCGGTCTCGAATTTATTGAAATTTCCGATTACAGCCGGATCACCAATATCCCCTCCAGAAGAACCCGGATTAAAGTATTGGAGCTATTATATGAGAAAATAAAACTCGGATTTCTAAAGGGGCATTTTGTCTATAATGTGCCCACCCACATCAAATGGATGTACAATATCGGGACACGTCTGAAAAAGCCTGCCATACCCATGCTTGCTGTTACCAACTACAAAGAAGCCATTCAAAGGGCATTGGGAATCCAGAATCAAAAATCAAAATACACTTCTTTTTTCCATGGATTGATGAAAAAATTTTCTTTCCAGAACAAATCCCGGGCCCAGGCCGAAGAGATCCTGAACTATATTGGATCCATCAACTGGGACAAACAGGGAATTCCGGTGGAGGATATTCCGGATTCCCACCCCTTTAAGGTTGTTTTTGATGCCCTTACCGTTCTGAAAACAGATATTGATCATACCTTTAATGAGCGCAAAAAAATTGAGAAAAAATACAAGGGACTCTTCCATCATATTGCCGATCCCATCATTGTCTTCGATCAGGAAGATCTCCATATCATTGACTGCAATCGGGCATTCTTAACGGTATACGGGTATACCAGGGATGAACTCAAAACCATGACCCCCCACGATCTGCATCCGGAAGAAGAACTGGAAAAGGTCAATCAAAACATCCATGACTCAGAAAAAATTCAGACCCATCGCTATACCCACATCACCAAAGACGGTAAAACCATTGATGTGGAAGTCAGGACCGATGAAACCGAATACCAGGGACGACCCGCATGGATCAGCAATATCCGGAATATTACTGACAGGAGCAGGCTTGAAAACGAACTGAGAAAACACAGGGATGCCCTGGGCAGCCTGGTTGAAGAAAGAACCCGGGCCCTTGAACAAGAGATTGCAGAACGCAAACAGACGGAAACAAAATTAAAATACAGCGAGGAAAAATACCGGGGGATGATTGAAAATATGCAGGATGTTTTCTACAGAACCGATATTGATCAGAACCTCACCATGATAAGCCCGTCTGGACTTCGGCTTTTGGGATATGACCCCGGCGCCGTGATCCTGGGAAATAATATCGGAACACTTTTCTATAAAAACAGCCCCGATTATGCCCGTTTTCTAAAAACGCTGAAAAAAAAGGGTTGGGTCAGTAATTTTGAACTGACCCTGTTTACCCGGGACGACACACCCATTCCCATCATGTCCAGCAGCAAATTTTATACCGATTCCCATGGCAATGCCCTGGGAATCGAAGGCACCATTACCAATATCACGGAACGGAAAGAAGCCGAAGAGCAGCTCCAGCATGCCAAGGTCCTGGCAGAGTCCGCAACAAAGGCAAAAAGTGAATTTTTGGCCAATATGAGCCATGAAATTCGCACCCCCATGAACGGGATCATTGGCATGGTGGAACTCATTTTGGACACGGCCCTTGACCCAGACCAGCGAAATCTGGTCACAACCATTGATAGGGAAGCCAACTCTCTATTGGAGATCATCAACTCCATCCTGGACTTTTCAAAAATTGAAGCCGGGAAACTTGAACTTGAACTTACGCCGTTCAATCTGAGGCTTTTGTTTGAAGAGCTGTCCACCACCTTTGCCATTTCGGCCCGGAAAAAGAAACTGGCCTTTTTGTGCTCTTTTCCCCCTGATATCCCGGAGCGATTGATCGGAGACCCGGGACGGCTGCGGCAGATTCTCGTCAACCTGACCCACAATGCCATAAAATTCACCCATAGGGGAGAAATATCCATCTGGGTCGAAACCTTAAAACAGGAAAACAACCGGGTCGAACTGCAATTTTTTGTGCAAGACACCGGCATCGGCATTCCAGAGGAAAAACAGAACACCATCTTTGAGGGCTTTGCCCAGGCAGACGGATCCACCACCCGA
The DNA here is from genome assembly GCA_013792075.1 of Desulfobacula sp. GTDB lineage: Bacteria > Desulfobacterota > Desulfobacteria > Desulfobacterales > Desulfobacteraceae > NBML01. The sequence continues at coordinate 46,174 of VMSR01000260.1, read as the reverse complement.
AAATATGGGGGTACAGGGCTTGGCACCACCATCTCAAAGCACCTGGTCCAGATGATGGGCGGAGAAATCGGATTGGAAAGCCGTCCCTTTACCGGCTCCACATTCTGGTTTACAGCTTGTTTCATGGAAGATCTTTCCGAAAACACCCATATTTCCGAAAACATCCGGTCCGATTCCAAAATTTTGGCCCCTGCCACAGAACCTGGGCTTCCCCCCTTAAGCCGGGAAAAAATACAAGTTCTATTGGCGGAAGACTATCCCACCAACCAGCAGTTGGCCATCAAACATTTAACCGGCTTAGGGTTCCAGGTCAGCCTGGCGAAAAACGGGCAAAAGGCTGTTGAAATGTTCAAAACCAAGCGATTCCACATCATTCTCATGGACATCCAGATGCCGGTAATGGATGGCTATGAAGCCACCCGGCTCATCCGGGAGCATGAAAAAAAATCAAGAAAAACCTTTGTCCTGAACAACCCCGGCAAAGAACACCTGTGGCACCGCACCCCCATTGTTGCCATGACCGCCCATGCCATAAAAGGCTACCGGGAAAAATGCCTGGCCGCAGAAATGGACGATTTCATGACCAAACCCCTGAGAAAAGAGACCTTTCTTTCCCTGGTGGACACCTATGTTGCAAAAAAAACCCCGGTTCCTGCCCTTCTGCCGGATTCCGGGGAGCCTTTCCCTCAAACGGAAGAAGGCCTGATCAAGCCTGAAACACCCGTTGATCTTCAAAAAGCCCTGGCTGAGTTTGAAAATGACAAACCCTTTTTCCTGGAAGTCATGGAAGAATTTCTAAAGAATCTTGAAAACAGAATCCCGGCCATGATCACAGCAGAAAAGGCAAAGGATTTTCAAGCTCTCCAGGACCTGTCCCATGCCATTAAGGGCGGAGCTGCCAACATAGTGGCCCTGGACCTGTGCCAAATCGCTTCCGCCATTGAAACGGCAAGCAAATTGCAACAAAGCCGGGATTTGCAATCCCTGTTACAAGACCTGGAAAAAGAATTTCACCGGCTCAAAAATTTTATCCGGCAAATCTGAACCCTGGGTCTTTTTTCTAGGGCATTGGATCACTTTTGGGTCATTACCCAGCACCCGTCCCAGTCCCGGGGAGGATCTGTCCCATAGGCCCGGCAGATAGGGACATAGGCCCCGGCTGCCGGGTCCTTGTCGGCAAGGGATGAAAAAAGAGCACCTGCTGCCTCAAACCGCCCCTCATAATACAGGGTCAAACCCTTTGCAAAGGTTGAATACACCTGCAAATTGGCCTCATAGACCCCGGAAAACATGGGTTCATAAACCCGGACCGCCTGGCTGCGGCCCCTGACCGCAATCTTGCCCAGTTCCCTGAAGGAAAATTCAGATGCAACAAGGGCATGGATGGCTTCGGACACCATGGTATAGGTGCCGAACTGCTTGTTGGCCGACTCCAGACGGGCCGCCAGGTTCACGGCATCCCCGATCATGGTATAGTCAAACCGGGTGTCGGACCCCAGGTTCCCCACCACGGCAAGACCCGTATTCATACCGATGCGCATGAAAATATTCCGGCCCACCTGCTCTCTGAAAAAAGGCTGCATCCGGGTCAGTTTCTCCTGGCAACGCAGAGCGGCCCTGACACATTTGACGGCATGGTCAGAGGTTTCCAGAGGCGCATTCCAGAAGGCAATAATGGCATCCCCCTCATACTTGTCAATGGTTCCTCCCTCCTGGTGAATAATATCGGTCATGGCCGTCAGGTATTGGTTTAAAAACGTGGTCAATGCTTCGGGGTCCAAACTTTCCGAAAGACTGGTAAACCCTTCCAAATCGCTGAAAAAAATAGACAGGGTCCTTCGCTCCCCGCCCAGGCGCAGCCTATCAGGGTTCTGGATGATCTGTTCTATGACCTCAGGACTCAGGTAATGGTGAAAGGCCGTTTTAATGAACCGCCGCTGACGGCCTTCCACGGCATAATTGGTGACCCAGACAAAGGAAATGGTCAACAAAATGCTTGATTCCAAAATTGCCACGGGCAGCCAGAACCCAATGCCATAGGCCACCAGACCGCATACCAGAGGAACCATCAGATATCCAATACCGATGGCGACCAGGGGCCGGACCCGGATGTAAAAGGCGGTAAGCATACCGCAGGAAACGGCCAGAAAAAAGGCCAAGGCCAGCACCAGGGGGAAAGGAACGGCCTTAATGAAATCCCGGGACAGAAGGTTGTCCAGAAAGGTGGCATGGATTTCCACCCCGGGGCACTGGCTGTCAATGGGAGAGGCATGGATATCAAACAGTCCGGGGGCGGAAAACCCGAAAAACACATATTTATCCTTGAATGACGTCTGTTCTCCGCCCCTTTGTTCCTGGCCTGATCGAAACAAAATTTCCGATTGCAGCACCCAGGCTGCGGAAACGATTGTGTGGGTACCCGACGGGCCTCTGTACCGGAGGATGGTTCTGCCCTGCCGGTCCATGGGAATGGTATAGTCATTGAACTTCAAGCCATCGGGGGTCATGGTCCCCTGGGTGCCGGAGTGGGCTGACAAAAACAGTCCCAGCCCCATGCCGGGAACTGCGTGTTTGTCAAACAGACTGAAAACCGGTATTTTCCGGTAGATGCCATCTGTATCCGGTGCCAGGTTCACATTGCAGAGAATACGGCTGTTTTGAGCAATTTCCGGAATGGGCAGGGTGATCCTGGAAAATGTCGGGCCATAATTTTGGATTTGGCGAGACTGGGATTTTAGATTCTCCACCCTGAACCCAGGCCTGGGAATGGTTTCAGGCCAATGGGTTTGAGTGCCCGAAGAATTGCCCAGAACTGCGGCATTGGCCACATGGCCGAACCGGGAAAGGGCATCCGCGAACAGCCTGTCGTCTGCCACCCCGTATGGGGAGGGCTCGGAATAGATCACATCAAAGGCCAGGCCCCTTGCTCCCTGCCGATTGCAGAAATCCACCAGGATACCATAGATTTCCCTGGGCCAGGGCCAGGTCAGGCCCAGGGTTTTCCCAGCCCAGTCCAGGCTGTTCTGGTCCAGCAAAATCATTACAATATCCGGGGACGCCTTTTGGGCATCTGCCAGAATTGATACCCGGAAGTCCCAGGTTTTGTTTTCAATGGCAAAAAACCAGCCGGCCCAGTGAAACACCAGGGAAATGGCCAGGGCCGTCAGTCCAAGCAGCCCCCCCCGGACCATTCTTTTGAGCCCTTTGCCTTCTATGCCCGGTTTAAACCCAGGCAATATACTTGATAAACCTTTCCAGCCGGACCCTGGGCTGGGAATAGGGGATGAATTTGCCGATCTCGGGTTCCAGGGCCTTTATCCTGTCCAAAGGAGACGGATGGGTCCTTGCAAAATCCAGGGATCCCGGTTTGATGCGGGTCTGCATCTGGGTCAGCATTTCAAGCAGCCCCTGGGGGGAGTAGCCCACACGGGTAAGGATATCTGCGGCAGCAAGGTCTGCCTGGCTTTCCAATGTTCTGGAATAGCCATTTACGATAAGGGTTTGGGTAATATCCGTGATGCTCTCCCCAAAGGTCTGGGTCAGGGCTGCAAGTTCTTTTCCCCCGAACTGTTTCGCCCCTTCAAGGCCGATGGTGGTAAGGGCCGAGGTGATCCTGGATTGTTTAATGGCCCGCAGACCGTGTTTTTCCTGGACATGGCCGATTTCATGGGCCAGGACAGCGGCCAGGGCATCTTCATCCTTGCAGCACCGGACAAGCCCCCGGGTAACAAAAATAAATCCGCCGGGGGCGGCAAAGGCATTGATCTCATCGGAATCCTGAATCTGAAACCGGTATCCCCCAAAGGTGTCCGGTCTGTCCGATGCAGCGGCAAGGGTCTGTCCCAACATGTTTATATAGGTATTGGCAATCGTCTGGTTAAAGGGGGGATATTTTTCCAGCACCATGGCCCCCACGGTACGGCCGATATAGTACTCCTGCTCCGGTGTAAAGCTTTCAAAGGTTTTTGCAACCGCCTGACCCACCTTGACTGCGGACTGAACCTGGGAGGAAGTGACGGGGCCGGTGTCCACGGATGCCACTTCCATTATCTGGGTTACCGCCTCCATGGTTTTACAGCCGGTGAACAAGAGTCCGGCGGCGGCACAGGTTCCGGCTGCGGTTAGAAAATCTCTCCGGGTGGTCTCTTTCATAGGGGTTCTCCCTTGGGCATTACCTTGCCTGCAAAAAGAAATTGCCGCATTTGGTCCTCAGACACCCCGTACGCTTCCATTCGATCAATGCTGCCAAAATTCAAATGGGGATTCTCTGCCCGGAAACGGCCTTCCACGCTTTCATTAAACCCTTTTCCCGCCAGGGCGAATTCGTCACTGGTGGCGGTCTTTTCCACCGCTTGTTCTCCTGGATTTAAAATCACCTTTTTTATGGTAAGGGCGGAGGTGTGCATAAACCCCCGGGCGCCTGTGGCCTCAACCCTGACATCGAACCAGTCTGTTTTGTCGTCCAGAACAAGCACTCTGTCCCCATGGGACAACCGGGCCAGTATCCTGCCGAGAAACGACGGTTTTTCCCGGACATGGCTTTGTCTAACGTGAACACTCATTGATTTGTCCATGGCAAGCTCCTTTCAGACAAGGATTATCTGTGGATGATACCCAGGTTAAATACAATTTACGCAAAGGTGTAAATTACTATAGGCATAGCAGAAAGAGAAATCAAGAATAAGGATGAATTTGAACTGTTTCTGCTGAAACTAAAATAATTTTCCCCATCTAAAAAGGTGGTTTGCATTCGCCCCCAACTATTGTAATATAAAGAACATGAACTGGACCCAATTATACGGCTTTTTCTCCCTGATTTCCGGGATGATCAGCGCCGCCATCGCCATCTACCTGACCCACTACCGCTATAAAACCAGCGCCCGGCAGCTTTCGCTGCTCATGGCAGGTGTTTCCGTCTGGTCCATGGGGTATGGCATGGAATTTTTAAGCCCCACCCTTTTCTTAAAACTCTGGTGGGTCCGGGTTGAATATATCGGTGCCGCCTGGGTGGGCGTTCTGATGTTTAAATTCATTTGCAGCGCCACCGGGAAAGCCTATCCTCTGAAAAAACAGCTGGATTTTATTTTCTTAATGGTCCCGGTTCTGACCATCTTTCTGGCCGCAACCAATGAATTCCACGGCATGATGTGGCACCATGCCTGGCTGGAATCAAATTCCGCCTTCCAGGTGGTCATGTACAATCGGGCATCTGGCTTCTGGGGCTATGTGGCTTTTTCCTACGGGTTGCTCTTCTGGGCAACCCTGGTCCTGGTGAAAGCATTTGTATCGTCCAGGGGCGTTTACCGAAAACAGCTGACCATTCTTTTATCGGGCATTCTGGTTCCCTGGCTGTGCAATGTATCCTACCTGTTCGGTTTCCAGACACTACGCTACCTGGATCTGACTCCCTTTTCCTTTATGATCAGCGGAAGTTTATTTGCCTGGGGCCTTCTGCGGTATCAACTGTTAAACCTGATTCCCCTTGCCCATGAAGCCGTCATGGACGGCATGGGAGATCCCGTAATTGTTCTGGATATGGACGACAGGGTCATGGAGATTAACACGGCCAGTGCGAACATCTTTGCCCTCAAAACATTTACACCGGGCCAGGATGCGGCGCAAGAATTATTTTCCGATCTTTTCACCCTTGTCGACACCCACCGAAAAAAAACAGCCATTGAAGTTGAGACTGACCTTAAGATAAACAACACTGTCAGGCAATGGCACTTAAGAATCTCTCCCTTACTGCTCTCCAAAGGAAAACAGATCGGCTGGCTCATCGTTTTAAGGGATATTACCGAACAAAAACAGACAGAATCCGCCCTGAGGGCGAGTGAAGAAAAACACAGAACCATGTTGGAGGCCTCCCCCACCCCCATTGTCTATTATTCGGAAAAAGGGGAGGTAACCTACGTCAATCCTGCGTTTACCCGGGTATTTGGCTGGGACCGCGAAGAGCTGGTCGGCGCACCCCTTGATTTTGTTCCTGAAAACCAGGAACAGGCCACGGCAGAAGCTGTCCGCCGGACCTACACAAACCCTGCCGGAAATTTTGATTTTATCACCCAGCGGTACACAAAATCCAAATCGCTTCTGGATGTCAGCATAAACGCCTCCTTGTACCGGGACAAGGACGGAAAACAGACCCGTATGGTGGTCAATTATACGGATATTACCCGGATTAAAAAAGTGGAAAAAGAACTTCGATTCGCCCGGGACTATGTCAGAAGCATCATCGATTCCATGCCATCCATTCTCATCGGGGTAGATGACAAGGGGATGGTCACCCAGTGGAACCTTGAGGCCGAACGGATGACCGGTATCCCTGCCGACCATGCCCGAAAAAACCCCCTGGACAAGGTCTTTTCCCAACTGGCCGGGATTATCCCCGATATTTTTCTGGCCATCAAAAACCAGCAGGTGCAAAGGAAAGAAAAGATGCTCCTGATCATTGATACCAACAAATTTGTGACCGATATTATCATTTACCCCATCCTGTCAGGGAATACCCCGGGTGCGGTTATCCGGGTGGATGACATCAGCAAGCGGATAAAGATAGAAGAAATGATGGTCCAGTCCGAAAAAATGATGTCCGTGGGCGGCCTGGCAGCCGGCATGGCCCATGAGATCAACAACCCCCTTGCCGGAATCCTCCAGAACGCCCAGGTCATCCGGAACCGCCTGTCCAAACCATTGCCGGCCAATATCAAGGCTGCACAAAAACAGGGTATATCCCTGGACCTTATCCAAGGCTACATGGAAGACAGGGGCATTTTCCACATGATGGACCAGGTGGTCTCTTCGGGAAAACGGGCCGCAAGAATCGTTGACAATATGTTGTCATTCAGCCGCAAAAGCGACAGCAGACGATCCAGCCATTACCTGCACGACATGATGGAGGCCACCCTGGACCTTGTGAGAAATGACTACAACCTGAAAAAAAAATATGATCTGCGCACCATGGAGATTCTCCGGAAAATCGAGGACGATCTCCCGCCGGTCCCCTGCGAGAAAACCAAAATCCAGCAGGTATTGTTTAATATCCTGAAAAACGGGGCCGAGGCCATGTCCGAGGCCAAAGTTGCCTTTCCCAGGTTTGTTATCCGATATTTTCTAGAGCGGAACATGGCGGCAGTTGAAATAGGGAACAATGGACCCGCTATCCCCGAAGAGATCCGAAAACGAATTTTCGAACCTTTTTTCACCACCAAGGAAGTGGGCATTGGTACCGGGCTTGGGTTGTCTGTCTCCTATTTCATCATAACGGAAAACCATAACGGACAACTGACCGTGGAATCCTCGCCGGACAAGGGAACATCCTTTATTATCAAACTCCCCATTTAAGGGTTTCCAAGCATGGTTTTTCCAGGTCGAAGGCCCCGCAGCGGGAGGGGTAGCAGGTCCCTCCATAAAAAATCAACACGCCAAAACCTTTTACATAACTTAAGATTCGTGTTAATTTTAACACATCGGATACCAAACCATTAATGTTTCCCATTCATATAGAAGGTGACCCCAATGAAAACAACCCGCGTGACCACCACAGACAAAGTCGTTGATTCCTTTGAAACAGACCTTCTGGTCTATCTGGCAATCCAGGTTAAAGACAAGGCTCCCCTTTGTGACACTGCCGTCATGGACCCGGTAAAAAAGGCCTTTGACCTGGGGGATTTTAAAGCAAAGGAGGGAGAGCAGCTCTTTTATTACCCCCCAACCGGCACAAAGAAAAAACACGCCAGTGCCAAACGCATACTGGTCCTGGGGCTTGGTGAAATCCAATCGGAAAAAGATGCGGCCATGGTCTGTGACAGCCTCCGGGAAGCCGGGGGCCACCTGGCCGGCGCCTGCGAAAAAATCCGGGCCAAAGAGATAGTCCTCTGCCTGCCCGCCCTGGATATTCCGGGGCCGGAACAGGTGGCCAAAGCCCTTATTGAAGGACTATTGCTGGGGGATTACAGGTTTGCGAAATACAAACAAACCACCCGGAAGGATACCGACTATCCCGGGCTTGAGGCCATTAAATTTGCCTGCAAATCCTCTGTCAAATCTGTCCGCAAAGGCGTAACCCAGGGCAGAATCTGGGCCCAGGCCGCCTGTGCTGCACGGGACATGGCCCATGAGCCGGGAAACGGCTGGACATCGGCGGATTTTGCAGCCTTTGCCAAGGCGCTTGCCAAAACCCATGGGCTCACTTATCGATGTATTGAAAAAAAAGAGATGGAAAAATTGGGCATGGGCGGTATTCTTGCCGTAAACCAGGGATCTGCCATTCCCCCCCGGATGGTGATACTGGAATACCAGCCGGAAAAAAAATCAGAAACCCTTCTGCTTGTGGGCAAGGGGATTACCTTTGACTCCGGCGGCATCAGCCTGAAGCCTTCGGCGGGCATGGAAGAAATGAAATATGACATGGCCGGAGGGGCAGCCGTGCTTGCCGCCATGCAGGCCGTGGGAGAGGAAAAACCCAATATCGGGGTGGTGGCCATTATCCCGGCCACGGACAATATGCCCAGCGGTTCTGCCGTAAGACCCGGAGACATCATCCGTCACTTTAACCAGGTGACTGCTGAAATCGTCAACACCGATGCCGAAGGCCGGATGATCCTGGCCGATGCTCTGGCCTATGGGATTAAAACATATGCCCCGGATTGCGTGGTGGATGTGGCCACCCTCACAGGCGCTGTCATCATCGGGCTGGGCCATCACTACTCGGGACTGATCTCCAACAACGATGCCCTGGCAAAATCCCTGGAAGAGGCCGGCAAGCAGGCGGGAGAGCCCCTGTGGAGACTGCCCTTGAACAAGCATTATAAAAAACAGATCGAATCCAAGGTGGCGGATATTAAAAACATCGGGGGCAAGCCCGGTGGCACCATTACAGCGGCCGCCTATCTGTCCAATTTTGTGGGCAAAACCCCCTGGGCCCATCTGGATATTGCCGGAACTGCCTGGGATTTTACGGAAAAATCCTATATTCCCAAGGGACCTTCCGGCATTGGGGTCAGAACCTTTCTTACCCTGATCAAAAACTGGACAATGGGAAAATTAAAACAGGAATAGCCGCCCATGATGACCCAGGAATTTGAGGATATGGTGAACCGGATTTCCAGTGTGGTTCTGGGGAAAAAGCCCCAGATCCGCCTGGCCCTGACCTGTTTTTTTGCCAGGGGTCATTTGTTGATTGAAGACTTTCCCGGCATTGGCAAAACAACCCTGGCCAAGGTATTGGCCAAATGCATGGGGTTGAAATTCCAGCGAATGCAGTTCACGGCAGATCTTTTGCCCGGGGATATCCTGGGCATGTCTGTCTTTGATCAGAACACAGGTAAATTCCACTTCCATGCCGGGCCCATATTTACCCAGGTCTTTCTGGCCGATGAGATCAACCGGGCCACCCCGAAAAGCCAGAGCGCACTGCTGGAGGCCATGGAAGAAGGACAGGTAACCTTTGAGGGCCAGACCCGGCCCCTGGAAAACCCTTTTTTTGTCATTGCCACCCAGAATCCGCTGGAGCAGGCCGGCACCTTTTTGCTGCCCGAATCTCAAATGGACCGGTTCCTCATGCGCATTGCCCTGGGATACCCGGACCGGGCGGCGGAAAAAAAAATCCTCAAAGGAGAAGGCGCGGACCAGGCCATGGCCGAACTTGCCTGCTGCATGGCCCAGAAGGATGTCCTTAGTATCCAGGCCCAGATAGACCGGGTCCATTCTTCAGACACCTTCCTGGCCTATCTCCAGGATCTTTTAGAGTTCACCCGGACCTCAGCTGATTTCCAGATCGGGCTCTCCCCCCGGGCCGGCCTGTCCCTGCTGCGGGCATCCAGGGCCTGGGCCTTTCTCCATGGCAGGGATCACACCCTGCCCGAAGACCTTCAGCACATACTGCCCTGGGTGGCCGGCCATCGGCTCAGGTATCGCCGGGACCTTGGGGGAATTCCCAAAGACAGGCTGGTGGAAATGTTCCGAAAAGTGCCGGTCCCCGTCTGACAGTCGCCGGCCTTGCCCAACCATAAACAAAAGAGCCTGTATGAAATTACACCGGAAACATTTGTCCATTTTCCCCACCCAACACGGATTCTTGTTCATGGCCATTCTCATTGCCATGCTTTTGGGGTCCATCAACTACAACAACAATGCCGGATTTATTCTTGTCTTTCTGCTGGGGGGCATGGCCCTGATCTCCATGGTCCACTCGATTCGAAACCTGGTGGGGATTGATCTGGCTTTTTTATCTCCAATACCCGTTTTTGCAGGCCGGTCCGCCGTTTTCCCCGTCCGGGTCACGGCTCCTGGAACCGCGTGCCGGTCTGTTACATTTTCCCTGGCCGAACAGGAACCTGTCTTTGTATCCGTTGACCGGCATAAGACCCTTCAAATGAGGGTGCCTGCCCCCAAAAGGGGTGTGCTGCGCCCCGAATTCCTGACCCTATCCAGCCGCTATCCCTTTGGACTCTTCACCTTTTGCGCCACCCTGCCGGCTCAGACAAGCTGCCTTGTCTATCCCCATCCTCTGCCGGGCCCCTTCAGATCGACCTCCGGCACTCTTTTACCCGACGGGGAAGAAACAACTGCCCGCCAGGGACCCGACGATTTCCAGGGCTTAAAACAATACCAGCCCGGTCACAGTATCAACCGGATTTCCTGGAAGGCCTTGTCCAGGGGCAGGGGGATGTTTGTCAAGGATTTTACTGCCGAAGACAATCCCTGGGTGATGCTGGATTTTACTGCCGTCCCGGGCAAAGACACTGAGGTCAAACTCTCCTTGCTCTGTCACAATATCCTTTGGGCAGACCGCCGGCAAATGGAATACGGACTAAGATTGCCCGGGTTTGTCAAAAATCCCGCCAGGGGAAAAGCCCATCAGCACCTTTGTTTAAAGGCATTGGCATTGTTTGATCTTCGGGAAAAGAATCCCTTGCACAAGGATGTACCGTGAAAGCAGAATCCGCCCATGTTCTTCCCGTCATTGGCGCCCTTGTGGTGGCCATTGCCCCCCATACACCTGGACTGCCCCTGTGGATCAACGCCTGGTGTCTTGTCATGTGGGGGTATGTCCTGGTACAATTGAAAACAGGGTGGCCCCTGCCGGGAAACATGGTTCGGTACGCCCTGGCCTTTGCGTCAATCGCCGGACTGCTCCTGACCTATCGTTTCCGGATCGGGGCAGATACCTTTATCGGGCTTTTGGCCCTCATGGCCGCCATAAAACCCTTTGAAATGGCCACCCACCGCCACCAGATGATCACCGTCCTCCTGACCTATTTCATCATCATTACCAGCCTGTTCCGGTCGGAATCCATGTTCATTGTGTTCTACATGTTTTTCAGCGTATTTGTGACCACCATCGCCCTTGTCCGGGTCAATGCCCCCCAGGACCCTTTCAGACAAAGCCTGAACATGGCGGCCAGGATCATGGCCCAGGCCATCCCCCTGATGGTACTTCTATTTTTACTCTTTCCCAGGCTTCCGGGAAGTTTGTTCGGAGTTGAGGACAAGACCCTTGGCAGGAGCGGTTTTTCAGACCGTCTGAGCCCGGGAAGTGTTTCCAGGCTGACAATGGACCAGACCCCGGCTTTCAGGGCAGAGTTTAACGGTCCTTTGCCATTGGCGGAACAGCTTTATTGGCGTGGAATCGTGTTCCAGGCCTTTGACGGAAAAACCTGGACAACCCGGGCGTCGGCCCTGCCGGCCCCGCCGGCCCCGCCCCCGACCCGCCTGGGGGAAAATCATACCTACACCATTGTTCTGGAACCCCATAACGCGCACTGGCTCATGGCATTGGACAGACCCGTCAAGGGTCCGCCATGGGCCGACCTTACCCAAGACGGCGTCTTAAAATCCCGTCTCCCGGTGAAACAAAAAATCCGGTACACGGCCACTTCCCTTGCGGGGGAAACGTCTGGTGAAACAAAGGTGGCCGAAAACACCTTGCCCGAAGAAATGGCCGCCGCCATCATCTCACCATCAAAAAACCAGAACCCAAAAACCAGAGCCCTGGCGATGGAGCTGGCCCGGATGACGGACACACCAACAGAGAAAAGCCGGATTTTACTGGCCTATTTCAAAGAAAATTCATTTGTCTATACCCTGACGCCCCCAACGGCTGAGCGCCATCCCATTGACAGTTTTCTTCTTGATCAAAAAAAAGGATATTGCGAGCACTATGCATCTGCCTTTGGGTTCATGATGAATGTTCTGGGCGTTCCGGCCAGAATTGTGGGCGGATACCTGGGCGGGGAACACAATCCCTATAGCCGGTATTTGACCATCCGGAATTCCTATGCCCATGCCTGGGTGGAATTTTTTGACCCGGACAGGGGATGGGTGCGGGTGGATCCCACCATGGCTGTGGCGCCGGACAGGATCAGAACAAACCCGGACGGATCATCTGCAGTCCCAGAATCGGCTGCCGGCACCCTTTCCTTTGCCCGGAAAATAAAATTTGCCCTGGAAGCCGCCAACCTGAGATGGGAAGCCTGGTTTACCGGGTATTCCTATTTTGAACAAAAAGCTTTTCTTCAAAAACTGGGACTGGAAAAATGGAAAGGCGTTACCGGCACTCTCCTGGTCCTTCTTCTGGTGACCCTTGGGGCCCTGGCAGTGTTTTCAGGAATTATTTTCTGGCTGCTCCGCCCAAAGAAGAACAAGCCTGATCCGGTGGGGCAGGCCTATTTTGAGTTCTGCTTCCGCCTTGACAAACTGGGTCTGGCGAGGCCACCCCACCAGGGCCCCTGGGATTTTGCCCGGGCCTGTGGAGAAAAAAGAGTGGATTTACAAACTGAGATCATGGCCATCACAGCCCTTTATGTTCAGCTCAGATTCCAGAAAAACTGCCCGCATACGGCCCTGGCTGACTTTAAAACCCGTATTCATCTGTTTCACCCCAAACCTGACCCCCGAAAGGAACACCCCATTGAAACAACCCTCCCATAAAACAACCCTGTGTATCCAAGAAAAACTTATGACCTGGTATGGGGCCAACCACCGCCCACTGCCCTGGCGGGAAAGTGATGACCCCTTTGCCATCTGGGTATCCGAAGTCATGCTCCAGCAGACCCAGGTTAAAACGGTTATTCCCTATTATTTAAAGTTCATGGCCACCTTTCCCACGGTCAAAGACCTGGCGGCTGTAGATCTTGAAATTGTTTTAAAAGCCTGGGAAGGACTGGGGTATTATGCCCGGGCCAGAAACCTTCACAAGGCCGCCACCCTGGTGACAACGACTCTTAACGGTGAAATTCCAAACCACTTCTCCGGGTTTCTGGCCCTGCCCGGAGTGGGCAATTATATTGCCGCAGCCGTCCAGAGTATCGCCTTCGGCCATTGCCATGCCGTGGTGGACGGCAATGTCAAGCGGGTGCTGGCAAGACTGTTCTGCCTTGAACACCCGGTGAACCAGCCGGGGGCCCACAATCACTTTCAATCAGCGGCAGATTCTCTTGTGGCAAAAAAAGATCCCGGCACCTTTAACCAGGCGATGATGGAATTGGGTGCCCTTGTCTGCACACCCGCCAATCCCAAATGCGACATCTGTCCCTTGTCCGGCGAGTGTCTGGCCCTTAAGACCCAAACCCTTGACCAATTCCCCTTACGGATCCCGTCCAAACCCGTGCCCACCCATACCATCAGCGTGGGCATTGTCCGGAAAAACGAGCAATTGCTCATTACCAGAAGAAAGCTTGACGGCCTTTTGGGGGGGTTGTGGGAGTTTCCCGGTGGAAAGCGTGAACCGGGAGAGGACAGCCCCTCTGCCTGTATTCGGGAAATCAGGGAGGAAACCGGCATTGAGATAAAAATTGATTCTTTCCTGACCCGGGTAAAACATGCCTATACCCATTTTAAAATTGAAATGGATGTATTTTACTGCCACCATGTTTCAGGGGAGGTCACCCTGAACGGCCCCATTGATTATCGATGGATCCACATTTCCCAGATTGATGAATTTGCCTTTCCACGGGCCAATTTGAAATTTATTCCCCTGATCAAATAAATGGGGTCAAATAAATGGGGTCAGGCTTCCTAAAAAAATACGGGAATAAAAAAACCGGCTTGGCTGTCCTTAGGATAAAGACGGGCAAAGGTCTTCCGTAATCCGGAGTCTTTGGCAAAAACACCGGGTATGCAAAAGAAAACAGCCAGAGCAATTGAATTGATCCATATTCTGATTACCTTTAAGAAACAAAGGGGCAAAATCAGGAATTGATCATATGATATTTAAAAAAAAGGCATCCGAACCAAGATTTAAAGAACTGGCGTATCCCCACATGAAACTTTTATACAACGTAGCCCTGAAATATACGGGCAATGTATTTGATGCGGAAGATATTGTCCAGGAAACCTATCTCATGGCTTTTAAAAAATTTCACCAGCTAAAGGAGCCGTCCAAATGCAAGTCCTGGCTGTTGCGAATATTGAGAAACAATTTTCTGAAAACCTGCCAAAAAAACAAAAACCAGCAGCGGCTGTCTGAAACTGACTATATTGAATTTTTGAAAAACCATATCCGGCAAAAGGGTGCGGACGAAATGCTTTTGGAAAAATCTGAAAACAAAACACTTAACGAAGCCATTGACAAGCTTCCCGTGAAATACAGGGAGGTATTGGCCCTCTATTACATGGAGGATATGCTGTACAAGGAGATTGCAGAAGTTCTTGATATTCCCATGGGAACCGTCATGTCCCGGTTGACCCGGGCAAGGGAAGGCATAAAAACAACTTTATTAAGGGCCCATACAAAAAAAAATATAGTAACCATTAATTTTAAGGGGCAGTATCCAAAACATGGAGTGTAACGCATTTCACCACTGGCTGCGGAACCGTGATATCCGCCATGCCCCAGAAAATACCGGGGCCATAGCCCACATGGAAGACTGCGAGGACTGCAAAAAGCTTTATGACCTGGATACCCAGGCAGAGCAGGCAATTGCCCTTGCGTTTACCGAAAAGGACATGCCCCCGAACCTGGCCGCGCAGATCGATCGGCGCCTGTCCCTGGAAAAAGCACCCTCTTTCCTTGATCGGTTTACATCCAAACAGGGCATGCCGTTTTCCCGGCTCAAACACACGGGCTGGATAGCCGGAATAACTGCCCTGGTTCTGCTGACAGCCCTTGTTTTTTCCCTGGCTCCCCCTTCCTTCAAAAATCTGGAACAGATCAGTGAACAGGCGGTAATGGATCATTTAAAGGGGAACAGACACATTACCTTTGACACCGCCACCCTTTACCAGGCCCTGGAAATATTAAAAAAAGAACTGAAATTCAATGTGGTGCTTCCAAACCTGGACGATCAGGGGTATTTCCTTGTTGGCGGACGCCTCTGTGCCCTGGGCAACTGCAGGGCGGCCTACTTTGTCATTGAAAAACAGGGAAAAACAGGTTCTCTTTTTATCATGGACATTGACCACCTGGATTCTGAACTATCCGATGGAAGCCGCTTCACCACCACCACCAAAGGGTGTACCGCACAGGTCTGGAAAGAGAACGGCCAGGTCTACGCCATGGTATTTTAAAAAGCTATTGAAATCGTATACTACATTGTGATATAAATCCCCAACGAACTATAATATCAATGATTTACAGGAAATTTCATGTGAAAATAGTCTCCATTGCAACCAGCAGGAAAAAAGGCACCATAAAAAAATGTGTTGACCAGGCAGAGCTCATTGAAAACCACGGTATAAAGGACGACGCCCATGCAGGAGACTGGCACCGGCAACTGAGTTTCCTGTCTGCAGAAAGCATTGAACAGGTGAGCACCGAAGCGTTCAGACTCAATTTTGGGGATTTTGCAGAAAATGTGGCCACCACCGGCATTGACTGGAAATCTCTGCCCATAGGACAACGGGTAAGTCTCGGGGAAGATGCCCTGGTTGAAATCACCCAAAGCGGAAAGGAATGTCATAAAAAATGTGCCATCTATTACCGTACAGGGGATTGCATTATGCCCAGAGAAGGTGTATTTGCAAAGGTTCTAAAAGGGGGCATCATCAGGGTAGGCGATAGTATTGCATTGCTGAACTGATTGCCCGACAAGAAAAAAATACGCCAAGAAGGACAAATACAATGGGTTATGAAATTCAATTAAAAGACGCCATGAAAGGCTATACCTACGATCAGGACAAGATCATGTCTCCGGGAGAGACCGTCAAACGGTTCAAAGAACGGACGGCGGATCTGGACCTGGATATTCTAAGCCAGACCCGGCGGATTGATAACGGCAGACTGGATATCCCGGTCTTCTTCTCCGAATGCGGGGCAGACGCCCGGCGGGTGACCGGCACCAACAAGCAGATGGGGAAAGGCGGCACCCCGGAGCAATCCGAGGCCAGTGCTGTCATGGAACTTGGGGAACGGTTCAGTTTTTTTTCCTTTGTAAATAAAAAAGAAAACTTCATTTTTGCCACGCCGGCAGAATTGGGAGAAAAGGGACTTGCTTTTTCCCAGATCATCAAATCCGTCCACGATACACAAACCGATGCCCTCAAGGTCAAACCCATTTTTGATCAATTGCCCCTTCAATGGGCAAGAGGATACAATCTGACCCAAAAAAAAGAAGTTTTCATCCCCTTTAACTGGTTCTACATGATCAATGAATTCAATGGACCCAGTGCGGGAAATTGCACGGAAGAAGCCTTAAGCCAGGGAATCTGTGAATTGGTGGAGCGCCATACCTCCTCCATTGTCAGTCATGAAAATAGCCCGGTTCCCGGCATCCGCCTTTCGTCCTTTACCGATCCCCTTGTAAAAGAACTGCTGGAAAAATACAAGCAACAGGGGATACAGGTCTATGCCACTGATTTTTCCCTGGATACCGGTATCCCCACCATTGGGGTTCTGGCCTGGGACCCTGCCACTTTCCCCGGGATGAGCGAAATTGTCTGGACAGCCGGTACTTCACCGGACCCCCAGAAGGCCATGAGCCGGGCCCTGACAGAGACGGCACAGCTGGCAGGCGATTTTAACACAGGGTCCAATTATGTGGCCTCGGGCCTTCCCAAATTCACCCGAATTGAGGACGCCCATTTTATCACAAACCCAACTTCCATGGTGGACATTACAGATCTTCCCAATCTTTCCTGCGACAATATCCGGGTGGAAGTGGAAACCCTGATCCAGACCCTGGCAGACAGAGATTTTGATATCCTGGCAATTGACACCATGCATGAAGGACTTGGGGTCCCGGCCTTTTATACCATTATTCCCGGTGCCCATTTCAGGGAACGGGCCGTTGCCGCCAGCGTGGGAATGTTCTCCGCCCGGCTGATCACGGAAACCCTGGAGCCGATACAGGCTTTGACCCGGCTGGATGCCCTTGAAAAAGCGCTGCCGGACCAATACTATACCAGTTTTTATAAGGGACTGATGTTCAATGCACTTTATGAGCATGGCAACGCCCTGGCCCAATTTGAAGCCTGCCTGGAAAGGAACCCTGCCCGGCTGAACCTCCCGGATATCTATTCCCACATGGGGACCTGCCTCAAGGACCTTGGACAATATTCCCGGGCCCTTTCCATTTGTGAACGGGGCCTGGCCATTGACAGCCAGCGTCCGGATATGTTCAACACCATGGGGGTCTGCTGTTTCATGACAAAGGCCTATGAAAAGGCCATCGGGCATTTTGAAAATGCCATGGAGGTAGACCCCTCCCTGGCCATTAATTATGCCAATATCGGCTCAAGCTACCGGGAGCTGGGAGATATACCCCTTGCCATCAAATACTATGAAATGGCCCTGAAAATAGATCCATCCATCACCTTTGCAAGGGAAAATATTCAACGGCTTTCAAAGCAATAAACCCTAACCGAACAGACAGATGATCACGCTGCCCGTGATCATGATAAGCCCCCCCAAAAGCCCGGTTGTCCGGGCTTTTTCCTTTAGAACAACCACACCGATAACAACGGAGAATAGAACAGCCATGCGCCGGACCGAGGAAACATAGGCCACAGGCCCCAGGTTAATGGCCATGTAATAGCTCAATACGGTAAAGGTGGAAAAAAGGGCCGGCCAAATGGTTTTTTTAATTTTTTGAACAGAAAAGGCCTTTTTCTCGGACTTCATGGCAATTGGAAATAGAAACAGGGAGATCAGGCCGATTTCGCAGGTCCCCCAGAACAACGGGTTTGTCTGGCGGATTCCGATTTTGTGGAAACTGGAACTTACCCCCCAGATGCAGGCGGTGGCCAGCATCATCAGGGTGCTTTTGTTTCGGACAATCCCTTTAATGGGTGAAAAAAAGCCATCCCACTGCTGGATGTTCAAAATATAAGAACCCGCCACAACCACCAAAACCCCCGCCACCCCGGGGAAGGACAAATTTTCATGGACAAGTATAGGGGTTACAAACAATTGGACCACCGGAATAAAACAGAGCATGGGAATGGTCTTTGAAAGGTCTCCGTGTTTAATGGCGCTAAGATAAAGAAGGGTGGCAACGGCATCCATTATGGCGGCCAATACCAGAATCTTTAAAAATACGTCTGTGACAGGGACGGTCTTGCCAAACAAAAAGGTGATCCCGAGGATCATCAAAAACATGAAAAAGTTTAACCCCCAGCTCATATAGGCGGAAGACAGGCCAGGGCCAGCCCTTTTCACGCTCAATTCCCTCAGGCTCAGAGCAACGCTGGAAATAAGTGTCAAAACAAACCAGTTCATCATCAATTGTGTTTATCACCGGAAGAGCACAAATGAAACCTTTGATTGACGGAAAATCCGGAATCTGTCAATATTTGGCCTGAATCAATTTTATGACCAACCAAACCTGATCACAAAAAGGTACTTTATATATGTTTAAAAAAAAGAGCCCCCCATGGAAAAAAAACGCCGTTTCCACGGATGATGTGTTAAAAAAAATAGAACCGGGTATGCATATTTTTATCGGAACGGGCACAGCCGAACCCCGAACCCTTGTCAATGCCCTCATGACCGCCCAAGGGTATCGTTTAGACGACCTGACCCTGATCCAGCTGCTCAGTTTCGGGGATGCCATTTCATTCAAGGCCCTGGAATCCAAACGCTACCGCCTTAGAACCTTTTTTTCGGGCTGGGTCTCTGCCGAAGCCATTACCGCAGGCCAGGTGGACATGATCCCCTCACGGTTTTCCGCCATCCCGGCCCTCATGAAGGAAGGCCAGGTTCCCATTGATGTGGCCTTTGTCCAAATCACCCCGCCCAATGAGGCAGGCTATTGCAGCCTGGGAGTCGGTGTCGATGTGGCCAGGCGCGCCATGGCCCAGGCTGCCCTTGTGGTGGGAGAGGTCAATGAGGATATTCCCTTTACCCTGGGGGACACCTTTGTGAACATAGACGATTTTCACATGCTTG
This sequence comes from Desulfobacula sp., assembly GCA_013792075.1. GTDB lineage: Bacteria > Desulfobacterota > Desulfobacteria > Desulfobacterales > Desulfobacteraceae > NBML01. The sequence continues at coordinate 26,847 of VMSR01000260.1, read as the reverse complement.
TTGAAGCCACGGTTCCGCCCTTTTATTTTCCCCGATACCCGGTGGAGCCCGTATTTGACAGGATAGCCGAGAATATCGCCTCGGTCATTGAGGACGGATCATGCCTGGCCTTTACCTTTGGCCCTATTTTTGAAGCCCTGCCCAAATATTTGTGCCGGAAACGCAACCTGGGCATCCATACGCCTTTTTTCACGGATGCCCTCATGGAATTGGTGAAAAGCGGTGCGGTGACCAACCGCCAAAAAGGCATGTTCAGGGGAAGATCCCTGACCGCCTATGCCCTTGGCAGCAAAGAACTCATGCACTGGCTGGACAAAAATCCCATGGTGGAATTCCAGAGCATTGACAAGGTGTTCAGTCCCATGGAAATCGGGCGGAACCACAGGTTTGTCATGATCCTTCCCGTCCGCCGGGTGGACCTGTCCGGCCGGGTGGCCCTGCACAACAGCGCAGCCAATGTCTCGGCAGGCCCAGGCCAAATTGCCGATTTCCTCAACGGGGCTGAAATTTCCCAGGGCGGGTATACCATTGTGGCCCTTCCCAGCCGGAACCGGGAAGGCACCCCCAATATCCGGCTCTTTTTGGATGACTCCCCGGATATGCTCAGCCTCCCGGAATCCGTAGACCTTGTGGTCACGGAACACGGGGTGGCCCACCTTCGGGGCCGGACCCTGAGGGAACGGGCCCAGGCCCTGATAGAGATTGCCCATCCCGAAGACCGGCCCGGGCTTGTGGATGGCGGGAAAATGGAAAAACTGCTCTACCCGGATCAGATGTTCCTGGCGGACAGTGCCCATTTTTATCCGTCTGAAATTGCCACCCAGCACCGGTTCAAAAACGATCTCCATGTTCATTTCCGGGCCATCAAGCCCTCGGATGAAGACCATATGCGCAGGCTGTTTTACCGGTTTTCAGACAAGGCCATTTATTACCGGTATTTCAGTCCCATTAAAACCATGCCCCACGCCAAAATGCAGGCCTACGTCAATGTGGACTATCGGGATGTGCTGTCCGTGGTGGGACTTGTGGGAGAACCCGGCCAGCAGACCCTTATTGCCGAAGCCAGAATTGCCAAATACCCGGACAAACCCTTTGTGGATATTGCCTTTGTTGTGGATGAAGAATACCAGGGCCATGGCATTGCCACCTTTTTATACCAGATGTTGGCGCGCCTTGCCAAGGAACGGGGGGCCGTCACCATGACAGCCGATGTTCTATCTTCCAACCGGACCATGCTCAAGGTATTTGAAAAAGGCGCTTTCCCGGTAACGGCAAAGCTGGAAGGCGGGGCCTATGCCCTGAGCATTGATTTGACCCGAACAATGACCTGAGACAAAAGGAGATGTGATGAAGGAAAAAACACATTTGTATTTACTCTGGACCAACGACAACAAAATAACCGCCGAAAAAATGGTTTTTATGTATACCGTCAACTCCCTGGTACACGGATGGTGGGAGAAGGTCACCCTGATCATCTGGGGGGCCACTGCCAAGCTGGCCGCCGAAGACACCCAGATCCAAAGGATGATCCGGGAGGCCGTGGAAAAAGGGGTCCATGTCACTGCCTGCAAAGCCTGCACAGACCAGCTGGAAGTAACACCCATTATTGAATCTTTGGGCGTTGAGGTCAAGTACTGGGGCGTTCCCCTCACAGACCTCTTGAAAAACAATGAGACCCTGCTCACCGTTTAAACGGTGGGACAGATCGAATCTGCCATAAGAGAAATTTGCCATGGCCATTACCTTTATCTGCCCCCAACGTGATACCACCCCATGGGTTAAGGCGTTAAATGCGCTTGACCCCCAACTGGATATCCGGGTCTGGCCCCATGACCATCCCAAACAGGCGATTGAACTGGCCCTGACCTGGGCACATCCCCCGGGAGTCCTCCGGGAATACCCAAACTTAAGCTGTATCTGTTCCATGGGAGCGGGCATAGACCATCTGCTGGCAGATCCGTTGTTGCCGGACCCGAGCCTTCCCGGCAACCCGGAGATTGTGCGGCTGGTGGACAGGGAACTTATCAGGAGCATGTCGGAATATCTCCTTTTGGCAGTTCTTTACCATTTCAGGCAATTCGATGTCTACCAGACCCGGAAACAGCACAAAGACTGGCATCCCCTGCTTCCCCCGGAAAAAGAGGCATGCACCATCGGAATAATGGGAATGGGACAATTGGGGGGAGCTGCTGCAATAACGTTGTCGGCAGCAGGGTTTAACGTCTGCGGGTGGCGCAACTCGCCTGAAAAAAAGCAAGGTATCCCAAGCTTCCACGGAAGGGATCAGCTGGACGATTTTTTATCCCTTTCCCGAATCCTGATCTGCCTCTTGCCCCTGACCCAAAAAACCCGTCATATCCTCAACCTGGACACTTTTTCAAAACTGCCCCCAAATGCCTATCTCATTAATGTGGGACGGGGGGGGCACCTGAAGGAACCCGACCTGCTGACAGCCCTGGATGCGGGGCATTTATCCGGAGCCTGCCTGGATGTCTTCCAAACAGAACCCCTGCCGGCAGATCACCCCTTTTGGCAGCACCCGAAAATAATGGTCACCCCCCATATTTCCAGTCAGACAGATCCGATCTCCGTTGCCCCCCAGATCCTTGAGAACCTTGCCCGGCTCAGGACCGGCAAACCCCTTTTAAACCGAGTGAATATCAAAAAGGAGTATTAAGATGTCTTTGGAATCATGGCTCTTATATCTGAGTTTTGTTTTCATTGCCACGGCAACCCCCGGGCCGGCGGTTTTTTTCATCATGACAAAATCCGGCATCCATGGATGGAAAAAAGCCAGTTTTTCTGCCCTGGGAAATATTTGCGGCCTGTTTTTTCTGGCAACCATTGCCGTGACCGGACTTGGTGCTGTACTAAAGGCCTCTGAACTGCTGTTTAGCCTTGTCAAATATACAGGAGCCGCGTATCTGATCTATCTTGGTCTTGTACAATTGTTTCAAAAACAGCAGCATAAAATTGGACCCATTCATTGTTTGGAGAACAAGGGAGGCATTTCTGATATCTCTTCATTAAAAATAATGCTCCAGGCCTTTGGGGTGGCAATAAGCAACCCCAAGGCCATTGTCTTTCTAACCGCCCTGTTTCCCCAGTTCATTGTTACGGATCAGGCGTTGATTCCCCAATTTATACGCCTTGTGATAACCCTGATGACCTTTTCATTCTCTTTTCTCATGCTCTATGCATTCCTGGCCCATAAAGCAAAGGCATGGCTGGCCAAGCCCTGCAGGATGAAATGGTTCAGCCGGGCCAGCGGGTCCGCATTTATCGGATTCGGGGTTTTCATGGCCGCCTCCTCCAGAAATTAACCCTGGATGGATGCCTGGGTAACAATCTGGTTTCGGCCGGTATTTTTTGCCATATACAGGGCATCGTCCGCCCGTTTGATCATATTGTTTCCCGGTTCATTCATGGCATACATGGATATCCCCATGGAAACGGTAATCGTCCCCATGCTCTGACCAGAATCCTTGAGTTTCCACTCTTTGGTTGACAAGGCCTTTTGTATTTTCCCGGCCACGGCATCCGCGCCCCCAAGATCGGTCTCGGGCAGGAGGATCAAAAACTCTTCTCCCCCATATCTGGCAGCAACATCCTTACGCCGCAGCTGTGTTTTCAAAATCCCGGAGATTCCCCTGAGCAGACTGTCCCCCACCAGGTGGCCATAGGTATCGTTGACCCGTTTAAAATGATCGATGTCCAGCAGAATAATAGAAAAAGAAAGATTGTTCTGTTTTGCCCGTATCCTCTCCAGCTCGAACCGTTTTTCAAGTCCTCTCCGGTTGATCAGACCTGTCAGAGAATCTGTCTGGGCCTCCTGCTGGGATTTTTCCAGCTCCCGGTACAGCTGCTGCAGGTCAGCAGAAGAAATCTTCATCCGGCTCTGGAGCCTGGATCCTGATTTTATAAGGTCCTTGGTCTCCAGGATCATCTGGTCGACAATATGTTTAATCCCCTCATAATCCTGAACCTTTCGGATCTGCTCAGACAGCCCCCTTAGGTTTGTTCCATGACCGGAAAGATCCCCTTCGGTCTCCAGCACATGGCTGGTGATCTCCCTGAGCATGAGATTGATCTTGGTCAATAACTTGCTGATAACAATCCTGTCTCCGTCTGCCACAAATTTCCGGTACAGGGTTTCCATATTTTTATCTGTCAAGGGGATGGCCGATTCAATGGATGCATCAATGGCTTTTCTAAGTTTCTGGTTTTTCCCTGACACATACTCATACCAGATTGTATAATTGACCGGACTTGCCGGCTGGCTATATTTTGCAATATAACCTAGGGTCAACCGTAAATATTCACCGGCCTGACCCTTATCTTCAGAATAATTCATAGGGTTTCCGCATAAGAGGGTTTTCCTGATAAAACAGCAGACTTGACATAGTTTTTCTTTTTAGTCAAGTTGCGTTGCCCCCAGAGCCAGGGGCAACGCATGTAATTTAATTGCCTTGCCACCGGAGCCTCAGGGCGTCTCCGTAAGCTTAAATCTCAATAGCTTTTTGCGCAGGCCTTCCCGGGTGATGCCGAGGAGGGCCGCAGCTTTTGTCTTATTGTTGCCAACGCGTTCAAGGGCCTGGGAAACAACATGCTGTTCAAGGTTTTCCAAATTGAACCCGGAAATTTTTGTTGCCGCAGGATCTGCCGAACCGACGGATGCAGTCTTTTCATCTCCAGGTCCGGAATAAAGGGTGCTTAATTTAACGGACAAATCCTTCACATCAACCCTGTCCGCCAGGGTAAGTGCTGCGGCCCTTTCCATTTCATTGTTCAGTTCACGCACATTTCCCGGCCATTCGTGGGCAAGCAAACACTGCCGGGCCCCATTGGAAAGGGAAAGAGGCGAACGACCCAAATCCGAACAATTTTTTATCAATAATTTTTCAGCCAGGATCAAAATATCATCGCCCCTGTCTTTTAAGGGCGGCAAGGTCAGTTCCACAACATTTAAGCGGTAATACAAATCCTGTCTGAACCGTCCCTGCTCAACCGCCTTTTTAAGATCAATATTGGTGGCTGAGATAATTTTCACATCAATTTTTATGGGCGTTACGGCACCCACACGCACAACTTCCCGTTCCTCAAGGACCCGTAAAAGTTTTGCCTGATTCACAAGGCTCATGTCACCGATTTCATCCAAAAAAACAGTCCCGGTGTGTGCCTGCTCGAAAAAGCCTTTGCGCTGGGAAACGCCTGTGGCCACTCCTTTTTCAATACCAAACATTTCACTTTCAAACAATGCTTCCGGTATGGCGGTGCAATTGATAGCCATAAAAGGGTTTTCAGCCCGCAGAGAATTAAAATGAATCATTTTGGCAAAGACTTCCTTGCCGGTTCCGCTGGCCCCCAGGATAAGGGTGTTAATGGGATGACGGGCAATATTCAATGCCACCTGTTTTGCCTTTTGCATTTGCCGGCACTGGCCCACAAACTGGGCAGGGTTGTATTTTTGTCTCAGGGAGATCACCAGGGATCTGTTTTGTTCGCCAAGTTTGTTTTTTGCAATCTCAAGTGCCTTGTTGTTTTTTTTCAAGGCCTCAATAAGTTCTTCCTGCCTTAATTCCCTTGCCTCTAATTTCACCAGCATCAGGCCAAAGGATTCTGCAAGGCTGGAAATTTTTCCGGAGATTTTACCCTGGTCCGTTAAGGCAAAAAGACGCTTGATGATATCTTCTTTGTTCTCCCGCCCCACCCTCTTGTCGCCATCTGTCTTTCCCGGATCATCGGCAGAAATATCCTGCATTGATGTGGTTTCAAAGGCAATGGAATGGCAAATCCGGGCAATCAGGTCTAACAGCCGGGCATCTGATATTTTTTTATCGGCGGCCTTCATTTCTCCACCTCTTCTTTCCTGGGATAAACCGCATACCGCCCCCTGCCGGCCTTTTTGGCCTCATACATGGCAAGATCTGCATTTTTCAACAGATCCCGGGGTCCCTTGGTTGTCTCGTCCATAAAACAGATCCCGATTGACGAATCAATAAACACCAGGGAGGCGCTCAGGTCAAAGGGCTTTTTGATACTGAACAGCATTTTCTGGGCAATGGTTTGGGCCTGTTTGTCGTTCTGAAGCTCGGGCAAAAGAATGACAAACTCATCTCCGCCAAGACGGGCGGTAATCCCTGAATCACCAACCACAGCTTTTATCCGCGATGCGACCTGGCCCAAAAGCAGATCGCCTGCATCATGGCCGTATGTATCGTTCACCGGCTTGAATTCATCCAGATCAAGAATAATTAAGGCCAGTCGTCTGTTCTCTTTTCGGGAAACATCAAAAATCTTTTCCAGGCGTTCATAGAAAAGCCCCCGATTGGGCAGACGGGTCAAAGGATCATGTTTTGCCAGGTGAAGTTCATGACTGGTTTTTTGAAGGTCTGTATTCATAAATTCCAGGTGAAGCTCCCGGCCCTCCTTCTGGATCATCAGCAGAGCGATATTTTCAGCAAAATCCCTGAGATCCCCGTCAATATCTTTGCGTACCGTATATGCAAACAATTTTTGCCCGGCTATCATCTGCTCCCCATAGGAAGATGAAGTGATGATCTCCAACACAATCTGGTTGAGTTCTTTTATTGCATCCATCCGACCATCTCTTTTTTACCTTTTGCATCCATTTTTGAAAAACAGACGGCGGTCAAGGTTTGTACCAACCATCACCATACTTTTTTGCCCAAAGGAGAACAGGCGCAGCCTATTCCTTCTTTTGTCTTTGTGTACATTCAATATACAGGGGTTGTCAACTTGTAAGATCTTTAAAATTCATGGGAAAGACAATCAGGTGTTTCGACCCAGCTGGCCGCAACCGGCCGCAACCGACCGGCCCCGGCTCCAGCGCTTGATGACCATGATCCCCTTTGCCGACAAGAGGTCGGCAAAAACATGCATCTGATCGTCACTGGGGCTTTCATGATCAAGGCCCTTGACCGGGTTGTAGGCAATCAGGTTGAGCCGCACGGGCAGGGGGTGAATAAAGTCAGCCAGCAGATCGGCATGGGCCGGAGAATCGTTGAGCCCTCTGATCAGAATATATTCAAATAAAAACACCCCCCTTCTGGGCAGGGGAAAATTGATCAGACTTTTTTTCAAATGGGCCAGGGGAAATATCGTGTTAATGGGCATAAGAAGGGAACGGGTCGCGTCATCGGGCGCATTGATGGAAACGGCCAGGCGCAGGCCTGCCATGGCAAGCCTGGCCAGACGTTCAATCCCCGGGACCAGGCCCACGGTGGACAGTGTCATATGGCGAAGGGCAATGTCAAAGCCCTGCTGCTCGTTCATGACCCCAATGGCGCCCATGAGATTGTCAAAATTGTCCAGGGGCTCACCCATGCCCATGAACACGATATTTTTAACATCTTTCTTCAACCTGTGCCGGGCATTGTAGACCTGACCCACAATCTCGGAAATACTCAGGTTTCGTTTAAACCCCATGCGCCCGGTTTCACAGAATTTACACCCCATTTTGCACCCCACCTGGCTGGAAATGCACAGGGTGTTATGCCGGGTCATGGGAATGACAACAGATTCGATTTCAAGGCCGTCGTGCAATCGGGTTATGAACTTGGTCAGCTCGCCTTCGTCAACGGTTTTCACCACCTCCCCCGGCGCCACGGACACCTTTCCTTTTAGGGCCTTTGCAAACCTCGGGGAATCCAGAAATTCCGGACTGACAAAAAAATTTTCATTCCCCTGTTTAAAAATATCCCGGTAAAGGGCATGGGCATGGAAACGGCCCTTACCAAACTCTTGATCAAAGATCCGGGCCAGGCGCTCCAATGTGAATTCTAAAATATTTATCATCATTTACCTTGTAAAATTCTGGTTTTTCAGGCTATGGAATACCAGATATGATCCGATAATTCCATTGATTAATTATCCTTGAGGAACAGCAGATGTCCCTTTTAAAGCCTTTTTTTCAAAATCCGGTCCCCGGCAGTCTCCTTGGGAGTATCCGGATTATAGGCCTTATGACCCTGTTCTTATTCCTTATTCTGGACAAAGGCTCGGCAGCCGAAACCGGCTGTACAACCAAAGACTGCCATGGCGGCATCATGGACATTGTGCCGGGGCAGCTTCCCATGATGCAGCTCATCAAAAAAACCGGGCTGCGCCACGGAGACTTTGACGGGTGTATCATCTGCCACGGCGGCGACCCAACGGCTTCCAAGAAAGAAAAGGCCCACCGATCGGTTCCCAAAAGTCTTTCCCGGGCGCCCGGACCCAAGGATTTTTATCCGGACCCAGGTTCCGTCTGGATTGTGGACAATACCTGCGGGGTCTGCCATGCCGGGTACGGATATCGGGCGAGAAACTCCCTTATGAATACCGAAGCCGGAAAAATCCAGGGGAATCTCCACACCTGGGGGGTGGAAGCGGTTAAAAATTACCAGATCCCCTGGGGAAATTATGAAATTGAGGATACGGACGGCCCTGTTCCCAGCGGTGGCTTTCCTGCCTATGAAACCTATATGGCGGGTCTGATGAACGCCTATCCGGCCCAGTTTCCCGGCCGCCTTCAACAACTGCCCGCCCCCTCAATCTCCCAGATTGAAAAGGACCCGAAACTTGCCGGCATAGCTTACCAGCGCCGGGAATGCCAGCGCTGCCACATCGGGGTAAAAGGAAGTCAGGAGCGGGGGGATTTTCGGGGCATGGGGTGTTCTGCCTGCCATATGGCCTATGGCACCGAAGGGCTATACCAGGGAAAGGACAAGAGTATTCCCAAAAACGAACCCGGCCATATCCTTCGCCACAGGATCTCTGGCAATCAAAAAACCGGCGGGATTCCCGTGGAAACCTGCAACACCTGCCACAACAGGGGCAAGCGAATTGGCGTATCCTATACAGGGATGATGGAATCTGCCTATTCAGGCCCCTTTGACGCCAGGGGAAATTTATCCCCCCAGCTCCACGGGAAAACCTATCTTTTTGTTTCCGAAGACCTGCACCATCGGACCCAAAGCCGTCAAGGCAATCCTTCCGGCGGTCTTTTGTGCCAGGACTGCCATACCAGCATGGATGTCCATGGGGACGGCAATATCCACGGCACCACCCTGGGCCAGGTGGAAATCGAATGCACCGACTGCCACGGAACGCCAAACCATTACCCCTGGGAACTGCCCATCGGCCATGGAGATGAATTTGGCAGAACACCAGACCTGAAAAAACCCCGGGGGCTGTCAGAGACTAGGCTGTTCTCCGATCAGCAATTCGGATATGACCATGCAAAACAGGACGGGTTTCTCCTCTCGGCCCGGGGCAACCCCCTGGGCAATGTGGTCAGGCAAAAAAATACCATACGGGTTCATTCAGCCCTGGGAACGACCTTTGAGGTGCCGGTTTTAAAAAATTTGCATACCCGATCCCAATGGAAAACGCCCAATGCCAAAATCGCCATGGCAACGGTGACCGGTCACATGGACCGGATGGAATGCTATGCCTGCCATTCCAGCTGGGCGCCCCAGTGCTATGGGTGCCATATTAAGGTGGATTTCAGCAAAAACCAAGGCAATGGAATTGACTGGGTGGCCTCGGGCAATACCCGGACAAAAGACGGCCAGACCGCAGAATCCCGAAGAAAGTCAAACAAACAGGGGCCAAGGGGGATAACCGCGCCCGGAACCGTCACAGAACAAAACGGATATTTGAGATGGGAAGATCCCATATTGGGCATCAACGGCGAGGGCAGGATTTCCCCCCTCATGCCCGGATGCCAGGTGGTCTACACGGTTATTGGAAGGGACGGCAAGGTCCTTATCCACAATGAAATCCCCCTGAACCCGGGGGAGGCTGCGGCTGCAGGACAGTCCCATATACCCCTTTCCATTGACATGGCACCGGTCCACCCCCATACAAACCAGGCCCGGGCAAGATCCTGTGAAAACTGCCACACCCTTTCAAAGACCCTGGGCCTGGGGATCAACAACGGCTTGTTCAAAACCGTTGCTCAAAAGGACACGGGTTCCATTGCCGGAGTTTCGGCCCTTCCCTTTGACTGGTCACAGATTGTAACCCCCGAAGGAAAACAGCTGGCCACCGTGGGCACCCACTGGCCCCTGAGCCGGGCCTTTAACCGAACGGAACTGGACCGTATTTCAAGGACAGGTCTGTGTATGGGATGTCACGGACAAATGGCCACACCGGACATCTGGCAGAAATTTTCAATCACAGGCCCCGTGGATAACCGGGCCCACACCCAGCTTATGGAAAAAATGCTCAGACACTACAAGCCCTGATCCGAACAAAACCCGCACCCGCCTATAGCTTAAACCGACTTAAGGCCTTCTGCAGACTGGCCGCAAAATCAATGAGTTTGAGCACATTGTCACTGACATCCTGACTGGAATCGGCCACCTTTTTTGCGTTCTTATTCACACTGGCAATGTCCTGGACCATTTTGGCGGATGCTTCGGAAGATTCGGCAATATTATTATTGGTTTCATGGATGCCCTGGGCTGCCTGGGCAATATTCTGGGCAATCTGGCTTGAGGTGATGGACTGCTCCTCAATGGCCCCGGCAATGGAAGAGACAATGGCCTCCACCTCATTGATCACGCTGGATATCTGCTCGATTTCATCCACGGTTCCCTGGGAAGACTGCTGAATTCTGCTGATCTTTTGGGCAATGCTGGCGGCGGCTTCTGCTGTCTGCTGGGCCAGGTCCTTGATCTCACTGGCCACCACAGCAAACCCCTTACCGGCGGCCCCGGCCCGCGCCGCTTCAATGGTGGCATTCAGGGCCAAAAGGTTGGTCTGGCCGGATATTTTGGAAATCGCTTCTGTGACCTGGCCGATTTCCCGGGCATCCGTCCCCAGTTCATGAACAATGATGGAGGCATGCTCAGCCGTGGCAACGGCTGTCTGGGTAATTCTTCTGGCCTCACTGGTATTCTTTGCGATCTCATTTACCGTTGCATTCATTTGTTCCATGGCGGCTGACACTGTATCCAGATTGGTTGAGGACAGTTCCGCACTCGCTGATACCGCTGAAATCTTGTCCCGCATGACCCGGGCACCACTATCCACAGACGCAGACTTATGGGACATATCCTCGGCACCGGACTTAAGCTGCTTGGAAATATCGGACAAATCCGAAGAGGTCTGGTTCAGCGTCATAACACCTGATAATATATCCTTAAAGACCCGGGCAAGCCCCGTGACCATCTGATTCATGGCTGTGACCATGGAGCCGATTTCATCCTTCTGATCAATTTCAAGGGATTGGGTAAAATCTCCCCCGGCAATGGTCTGGGTAAACTGGGCAGCTTTTTTCACCGGACCTGTCACCCGGCCGGATATGATGATGCCCAGAAATACGGCCGCGGCAATGCCGATCAAGGTTGCCGCCCACAACAATGTGTTGGCACGGGTTTTTTCTATCTGGACATCCGCCTCTGCCTGGAGAATCAACCCTTCGGAAATTTCAATAACCTTGTCCATCCGTTGGGTGAGTGCCGTTCCCATCCCAATAATTTTTTCGTCAATGGTGTCCAGAACATTATAGTCATAGGCTTCTGCAGACAATTGCTTGCCCATCTGTTCGTAGGCGACCTTGAAACCAGGCCTGAACTCTTGTTCATGGAAGGTCCCTGTCTCCAGAACGATCTTCCGCAATGCATCATCCTTTGCCGGAAAAATGGTCTTGGATTTTAATGTCGCGCCCTGGAGTATCCCCGTTTTATAAAAATCAAACCCGGCGATATTGGCTTCATGTTCTTTCCATATGATGTCCAGCTCTTCCGTATCAAGGGCGGCCATTAATTTCATTACGGTAATAATATCCCGGCTCACGTTCAGCTTCATGTTCACGGCTGATTCGATCAGGGGTGCCGATTCAATAACAATCTTGAATTTGTTCTCCAAATTTTTCATCCCATTATAACTGACCAGACTTACAATGGCGGTAATGGATGCAATAATCAAAAAACCGGTCATCTGCTTGGCACGAAGCGTTTGAAATAATTTCATGGATTCCCCTTTTCTTTTTATTATCTGACTGCCTTTTATCTTAAGCAAATCAAATACGAAGAACCCGGCAAAAAGTCAATTAAATAGGTGTGTCCCATATTTTTACAAAGGCATATTGACAAAAGAATACCACAATGTGATATTTACAACCTGTTTCCCTGTAATTGTTTAAGAATGAGGCCAATGATGAATGAACACACCCATCGGTTTGAAACAAGAGCCATCCACGACGGAATAAAAAACAAAGACTGGGAAGGCGCCACCCTGCCGCCCATCTTCCAGTCAGCCGCCCATTACCACGAAACGGCAGATTCTTTAAGCCAGACCTTTGCCGGTCAGCGTCCGGACCATATCTACATGCGCCTGAGCAACCCCACCAACCGGTTCCTGGAAGAAAAACTGGCATCCCTGGAATCCGGGAAAGCAGCCGTTGCCACCTCATCGGGGATGGCGGCCATCAACAATGCCTGTATGACCCTATTGCGTGCCGGAGACCAATTTGTTGCCAGCAAATCCCTTTTCATGTCCACCTATGGACTGTTTACCAATATTTTTAAAAAATACGATATCCATGTTCGCCTGGTGGACCTTCTCGATCCTGTGGAGACGACAGCTGCAATCAACAACAAGACCCGGTTTGTCTATATGGAAACCATTACCAACCCGGGCATGGAAATCCCGGATATCCGACAAATAGCCGATATCGCCCATAAAAACAAAATTCCGCTTCTGGTGGACAATACCCTGGCATCGCCCTGGCTCTGCCGCCCCATTGAGCTGGGAGCAGACATTGTCCTGCACTCGACCACCAAATATTTATCCGGCCATGGGGCGGCCCTTGGCGGAGTGGTGGTGGATGGCGGCAATTTTGACTGGCAAACAGACAAATTTAAAGATTTTCATCCCTTTGTTGCGCAAAAGGGGAATCTGGCATTTGTCCACCGCATGTGGAAGGAACACCATATCAACTTTGGCACGACACCGGCCCCTTTTCATTCATTTCTTACGGCCATAGGCCTTACCACCCTGGGCGTCCGCATGGAACGCCACATGGAAAATGCCGTTAAAACAGCCCATTTCCTTAAGGATCATCCCAAAGTTTCCTGGGTGAATTTTCCCGGCTTCCAGGACCACCCCAGCCATGCAATGGCCAAAAAACAATTCGGCAAACAAGGATTCGGCACCATGCTGACCTTTGGATTAAAAGATCAGGAGGCCTGTTTTGAAATGATTGACGCGCTTTCCATGATCCTGAACATCGCCAATCTGGGAGATTGCAAAACCCTGATCATTCACCCCTATTCCTCCCAATATATTTCCTTCCCAAAGGAATTAAAAGATACACTGGCAGACCCTTGCCTGGTAAGACTCTCCGTGGGAATCGAACACATTGATGATATTTGCGCCGACCTTGAACAGGCGCTTGAAAAGGTCTGAATATGAGCGAATACACAGACCAAGCCCCAAATGGCGCCACCATCGGCATTGTTGAAAAACAATTTTTCACCTTTGCAGCACCCCCCAATGGGATGGCCCTTGAAAGCGGTGCCACCTTAGGCCCTGTCACCATTGCATACGAGACCTGCGGCACCCTGAATGCAGACAAAACCAATGCTGTTCTGGTACTGCATGCGCTGTCCGGTGATTCCCACATGGCCGGCTTTTACAAACCGGAAAATGGCAAGGCCTCCAATGCCAAACCCGGCTGGTGGGATATCATGGTGGGTCCGGGCAAGGGAATTGATACAAACAAATATTTTGTCATCTGCTCGAATATCCTGGGGTCCTGCATGGGGTCCACCGGCCCTGCCGCCATTGATCCTGAAACCGGAAAAGAGTATGCCATCAATTTTCCCATGATCACCATCGCAGATATGGTCAAGGCCCAGAAGGAATTGATGGATCATTTGGGAATAAAAAAAATTTTGTCGGTCATCGGCGGATCTGTGGGGGGAATGCAGGTATTGGAATGGTGTGTCCGATATCCGGATATGGTGGTTTCCGCTGTTCCTCTGGCAACCACCTGCCGCCATTCCGCACTGGCCATTGCCTTTAACGAGGTGGCACGGCAATCCATCATGGCCGATCCCAATTGGAACAACGGGGACTATTATGGCAAAAGAAAACCGGACATGGGGCTTGCCATTGCCAGGATGATAGGCCACATCACCTATTTATCCGATGAATCCATGCGCCTTAAATTCGGAAGAAAACTCCAGAACAAAAGTGCCTTAAGCTTTGAATTCGGGGCAGAGTTCCAGGTGGAATCCTATCTCCAATACCAGGGCAACAAGTTCATTGAGCGATTCGATGCCAACTGCTTTTTATATATCACCAAGGCCGCCGATTATTTCGATCTGGCCAGGGAATATGGGAACGATTCCCTGGTAAAGGCTTTTTCCCTTTGCAAGGCAAAATTTCTAGTGGTCTCCTATTCCTCGGACTGGCTCTATCCGACCTATCAGTCAAAGGAGATGGTTACGGCCATGAAAAAAAACGGGCTGGATGTCAGCTTTTGTGAAATCGATGCCCAGTGGGGGCATGATGCATTTTTATTGCCCGACCTGCGCCTTGACAACCTCATTACCGGATTTTTAAGGAGCGCCGCCCATGATGCCCTTACGATATGATCTGAAAATAATTGCTTCCTGGATTGCTCCGGGTGCCAGGATACTGGAACTGGGATGCGGAGAAGGGGATCTGCTCGACTGGCTCAAGCGGGAAAAACAGGTCATTGAAAGGGGAATTGAAATCAAGGAATCCAAGGTGGTCAAATGCATTGAACGCGGGCTTTCCGTCCTCCAGGGCGATATCAATGAAGAGATTCAAGATTACCCGGACAATGCCTTTGACTATGCCATCTGCTCCCAGACCCTCCAGCAGGTATACGCACCCTCTGAACTGATCCGGTCCATGCTCAGGGTTGCCAAAATGGGGGTGGTGAGTTTCCCCAATTTCGGCCACATAAAAATTCGAACCCAGCTGGCTGCCACTGGCAAGGCACCTGTAACAAAGGAGCTGCCCTATTCCTGGCATGATACCCCCAATATCCGGGTATTGAGCCTGGATGATTTTAAGGAATTTGCCGACCAGGCCGGGTTTAAAATCCTGAAAAAAGCAGCCATTCATACCAAAGGGGACCAGGGCAAAATGGTCACGATTCTTCCCAACCTCTTTGCCACCTATGGTATTTTTTGATCGGAAAAGAGTAGACACGGGATCCAAGATATGGAGGACACAACAATGGAGGACAGGGCAGTGGAAGACAGAGAACGGATCGATAAAATCATAAAAATCAAACAGCGCCTGGGCAATAAGCTGCTCATCCTGACCCACCATTACCAGCGCAAGGAAATTGTGGATTTAGGGGATCACAGGGGAGATTCATTTGCCCTGTCCCAGCGGGCAGCCCGGGACCAGAATGCCCGGCATATAATCTTTTGCGGGGTGCATTTCATGGCAGAGAGTGCCGCCATTCTTGCCAAGGAAAACCAGGTCGTCCAGATCCCGGATATGAATGCCGGCTGCTGGATGGCGGACATGGCGGATTCCGTTCTGGTGGAACGGGCCTGGAACCAGGTGACAAACATTACCGGAGAAACGGCGGTTATGCCCCTGGTATATATGAATTCAGATGCCCATATCAAAGCCCACTGCGGCAGGCATGGTGGAGCTGTCTGCACCTCATCCAACGCATCAAAGGCCTTTGAATGGGCATTTGGGCAACGGGAAAAAATCTTCTTTTTCCCCGATGAGCATCTGGGGCGCAACACCGCTTTCCAGCTGGGAATCCAGAGAGAAGAAATCCTGGTATGGGACCCTGAAAAGCCCCTGGGCGGAAACACCACCGCTGCCATTAAATGCGCCAGGGTATTTTTATGGAAAGGGCATTGCCTGGTCCATACACGGTTTAATCCCCAACAAATCCTAAACATGAGAACCCATTTCCCGAAAGCCAAAATTGTTGTGCATCCGGAATGCACCAACGAGGTGGTTCGCCAGTCAGATGCCGTGGGCTCCACAAGCTTTATTGTCAAATATGTTGCCAATGCTCCGGCTGACAGCACCCTTATCATCGGCACAGAAATCAATCTCATCAAACGCCTGGCCATTGAATATCCAGACAAGAAAATACTGCCCCTCTTTGATTCTTTTTGTCCCAATATGTATAAAATAAACCTGAAAAACCTGCTCTTCTGCCTGGAAAATATCGGCAAAGTCAATATCGTGACCGTGGAAGAGACGATCAAAAAAGATGCTTTTATCGCATTGGAGAATATGCTAAATCTATAGGACAATTTTTTGATATCATTTTTTTGGGGGCCTTGCGTTTGCATCACAAAAAAAAGTATTCCTTTTGCCGCCGGACAGGCCTGGGATGGGTATGCCTGGTAATTTTTTTATTTTTCCCCCTTCTTGCCCATGGGAATCCCCAGGATCACCAGTTCGGCTATAAAACGGATTCCAAACCGATCCCAGCAGGACCCTATACCGCCGAAGAGCAGGCATTTATCGACGCGAGACCTATCATTACAGTGGCCAACGAATTTGACTGGCCGCCATTTGATTTCATTGCCGACGGCCTGCCTGCCGGATTCGGTATTGATTTAATGGATCTTCTGGCCCGAAAATCAGGGCTTTCCATATCCTATGTCAACGGATACACCTGGGAGGAACTGATGGAAATGTTCTTTAAGGGGCATCTGGATGTGGTGCATTCACTGAGTCTCACCCCTGAACGGCAGCAAAAAGCCTTGTTCTCCTCCCCTTACTACCATAGCAAAAATGTACTGATCTTCAGGTCCGATGCCCTGGATATTCAGACCCTCGACGACCTGGAAAAAAAAATTATTGCCCTGCCAAAAGGCTGGTCTTCCATCGAATTTTTCAAAACCCATTATCCAAAAGTCCATATCATAGAAGTTGAAAGCAGCCGCCAGGCCCTTGAGTATGTGGACCAGGGCAAGGTAACCGCCACGGTGGAACAGGAAGGGATTGCCCGGTATTTTATAAAAAAATTCGGTTTTACCGACCTTGCGCTTTCCCCCTGGCTGGAGAATGAAGAACTCCAGAAAACATCCTCCATGCACTTTGCCGTACTCAAAACCAACCCAATTTTATTTTCCATCCTGGACAAGACCCTTGCCAGCATCACTTCGGCTGAAATGGAACAGCTCAAGAACAAATGGTTTTCCAGATCAGGACGACAAATCGGCGGGGAAGATGTGGGGCTGACCCCCGAAGAACGGAACTGGCTGAAAAACAAGAAGCAGATAAGTGTTTGTGTGCCGCCGGAACGCATGCCCTTTTCAGCGATCCGGGGAAACCAGGTTGTGGGCATGACCGCTGATCTTCTGGAAATATTTGAAGAAAAGCTGAACATCTCCTTTCAGGCAATCCCGGCCCTGTCCTTTGCCGATGCGATAGACAAAGTGGCAACAGGGGCCTGGGATATTGTCCCCATGATCAGCAAAACCGAGGCAAGAAAAGGTCGCCTGGATTTTACCTCTGCATTCATGGAGTATAATGTGGTTATTCTTTCCCGGGAAAATTTTTCCTTTATTACCGACCTCCCCGGGCTCAAATCAAAAACGATCGGCATGGTCGCAGCCGGCAATGTCCTTGAACGCGTCATTGAAAAATACCCGAAGCTGAACTATGTCCCCATGGAAACCATTGAGGACTGCCTCATCGATGTCTCCACCGGGCAGTTGGATACAGCCGTTTTAAGCCTGCCCGCGGCCTCCCATTATATTCGGAAAACCGGTCTTACCAACCTTAAGGTGGCCGGTCATTCCAGCATCAAAGAAGACCTGCGCATGGGGGTGCAAAAAGAAAACAAGCAGCTTCATTCCATCATGAGCAAAGTGGTCAGGTCCTTAAGTCAAAATGAATTGGACACGATCTCCCAGAAATGGCTGGGCCAAGAACTGGAAAACAAACCGGACTATGGCCTTTTGTGGAAATCCCTGTCCGCTTTCGGTATTGTTCTGGTCCTCGTGGTATTGTGGAACCGGAATCTGTCCCGGCTGAACAAGCAGATCGCCATTGCCCATGAAAAGCTCAGCCAGAAAACCCAGGAACTCGAGCACATCTCGGTCACGGACAGTCTGACAGAAATCTTTAACCGCCGTCACATTGAAGCCACCTTTGAACTGGAATTGAAAAGAAGCCGCCGGCATGGCCGGGAACTTTCCATCATCCTGCTGGATATTGATTTTTTCAAAACCGTTAACGACACCTTCGGCCACCAGACAGGGGATACAGTTTTAAAACTATTTACCGGCCTGATCGAAAAAAACATACGGGCCACGGATATCCTGGGCAGATGGGGGGGAGAAGAGTTTCTCATTGTCTGCCCCGAGACCAACCTTGAAAATGCATGCCACCTGGCCGGGGCCCTCCGCCGCCGCATCGGGACAGAACGCTTTGGAAAAGCCGGTTCCCAGACCGCAAGTTTTGGGGTCACTGCCTTTAAAAAAGAAGATGACTCCCAGGCCATGATATCCCGTGCCGACAAAGCCCTGTACCTGGCAAAATCCAATGGCCGTAACCAGGTTGAACGCATTCAATAAAAACGATTGTCCATAACCATAACCCTTTTAGGAGAAAAATAAATGGACTGGAACCCGGGAACCCTGCTTGAAATGTCGGGATACTATTGGAAAACCTGTACCCTCCATGCCGGTGTAAAACTGGACATTTTTACCCTTATCGGCGCAAATGTCCTCTCCGGAAAAACAATTGCGAAAAACCTCGGCATGGATCAACGGGGCGTTATCCTGCTGTTAAACGGCCTTACCGCCCTCGGTCTTCTTGTCAAAAAAAACCAGTCCTATGCCAACACCCCTGAATCCGCTGCTTTTTTATCAAAAAATTCACCGCAATATATCGGCCACATGATCCTTCATCACCACCACCTGGCCCCGTCCTGGGTGAACATGGACAAGGCCATCGCAAGGGGTGGCCCCGTCCGACAGAGATCCTCCGTATCAACAGAAGAATGGCGGGAAAGTTTTCTCATGGGCATGTTCAATATGGGCATGGCCGTTGCCCCGGGCCTTGCAAAAGCATTGGATCTTACCGGGTGTAAGCACCTCCTGGATCTTGGCGGAGGCCCCGGTACCTTTGCCATTCATTTCTGCCTTGAAAACCCCGGTCTTTTGGCCTCGGTCTGCGATCTTCCCACAACCCGGCCCTTTGCAGAAAACACCATCAAAAAATTCAGGCTGGAAGACCGTATCTCCTTTGTCCCCGGTGACTATACCAAAAAAAGATTTTGCCTTGAACAAAGATTTGATGCAGCATGGCTTTCCCATATTCTCCACGGCGAAAGCCCCGAAATGGCAGAAAAGATAATTGCCAGGGCCCTGACCACCCTGAGACCCGGGGGGAAAATATTCATCCACGAATTTATCCTGAACAACACCATGGACGGACCACTGTTTCCAGCGCTGTTTTCCCTGAATATGTTTCTGGGGACCAAACAAGGACAGTCCTATGGCGAAGAACAACTCATTGACATGCTAGTGGCCTGCGGGGTAAAAAATATTGTTCGACTTGATTTTATAGGCCCCACTCAATCCGGAATTTTGGCAGGCCGCATGGAATAAAAACAAGCAAAAACTTTTTGACTAGCTCTCCCTGTTCATGTATACTGACGCGTAATATTGAATTCCACTTACAATTCGTACATTTTCCCCTTGAAGCTAACCGTGTTTTGTGACTTTTTTTCATGGTATTAACCAAATCGTTTCAGTAAACCCAGATCGTTTATCCAAGGGAAAGGAGCAGGTATGAAGGATCAGGCTTCAGAAGTTTTTCTCCAGCGGGCCCGGGTCATCACCATGGCCAGAAGGACCGCCTTTGTTCTGGTCATTATCGCAGTGTTTTACTCTTTGGCAGCCATTGTCTATTCCACCCATGTCATTTACAAGGTAAAGCTCAACTATGCAGTCATTCTTGAGCAATTCGGGGGAAAAAGACAAGCCGTTACCGATGTGGGCTGGCATTATCGTCTCCCCTTTTTCACACGGCTTGAAAAAGAGGTCCCGCTCATGAACCAGAACATGTATCTGGGGGGATCTTCCGCCCCCATAAAAATCATTTCCCAGGAAAACGTCGCCCTGTGGACATCTGCGCTCATGACCTTTAAAATCAAAGACCTGAAAGTATGGGGCATTGAAAACCTTTCCCCTGAAATTCTGCTCCAGGGCGATTTTGACGGCATCTCCAAGGACATCCTCCAGGGGGAAAAAGTCAACAATCTGATCAGCAACAGGGAGACCATAAAAGAAGCCATATTTAAGGCCCTGAAAGACAGACCCATCAACAAAAACGGTCCAACCCTGGAAGGAAAATACGGCATTGAGGTGGTCAGTTTTGTCCTCAATGAAACCCGATTCGGGGACAAGCTGGTCGAAGCAACAGAAGAGAAAAAACGTCGCCAGCTCATCGCAGAGGCCGATAATTATGCCGCAGACCAGGAAGCAGCCCAGATCGGCAAACTCTACAAAGCGTATCTGGAAGGGATCAGCTCCCTTCACATGGCCCTGGGCGGCTCCCAAAACCAGGCGGTAAATCCGGCCCTGTTTGAATTTTTGTCCCAGCAGAAATGGGCAACCGCCTACGAGAAAAACCAGTCTGTCCAGAAAACCTTTGTGCTCCATGCCAGCGGCCAGATGCCGTCTATGACACTGCCCCCCTTTGAAAAAAAGCAGCTGACGGAAACCGCGGATATGCAAAGTAAGACCGACAAGACAACCCCCTAAGGAGTTGCCCGGGAGGAGCGAATGGCCAAACGAATCACAAAAGAAAAAATCTATATCAACCTGCCCGAAGAAACCATAAAAAAGATCGAATCCATGGCAACGGAATGGACCTATGATACAAAGGCGTTTGTAAGAAGCCGTCTCAACCAGTACAAGGCCCCAAGCCCCTTTGTCTCGGGTATAAAAGATCTTTTGTATCTGATCTTTTATATGCGCAGAAAAAAACGGGTGATGAATGTTCTCAACAATCCTGAAATCCTGACCGACTGGAAGAAACGCTTTCTTTATTCCGGAGAAACCAATGCCGGTGCTTCCTGGAACCGGGTCATTGAAAAAGAACTGACAAAACCTGAATACCACTATCTGATTGCCGTTCTGGACCGGGAACTCACCGATCTGCATGTGCCCATGGAATTGGCTGTAACCTTTGATAAAATCTACCGGGCCCATATCAGAAAAGAGCATCTTGAGGACCCGGACGTACCCAAAGCGCCCATCATGCTCATCGAAGGGACATCGGGCAGCGGCAAATCTGCAACAGTCAGGGAAGCCCTTGAGCAGGTGGTTTTTAGAAACGAGGTCATCCCCACCGTCGACTGGAGACAAAAAAAGGCTGAAATCCTGGCAAACCACAGCCTGTTTACCGCACTTGAGGATGTAGACCCTAACTTTGCAATGAAGATTGCCAGAAAGAAAAAACTGGCCTTTTACCGTCGCCTGGCAGGGATTCCCATATTGCGACGGATATTTAAGAAAAGAATCATGAGCAGTCTCACCAATTTTGAAGAACGGGGTATAGAGGTGGATGCCTCCATTATCACCCCCAACGATTACCAGACCGCCTTGTCCGGAGAACCGGGCAATTATTTTAAAAGGGCCATGGGTCACCCAAAGGTCACGTCCATCCGCCACATTGAGGAAGCCCACTCTGCCTTCGGGAAATCGGAAACCAGTCCAGGCAGCGGCGGAGCCGAAAAACAGCAGCGGACCCTCATTGATACCAGCAATATTTTACTGGATGAAATCATTGACGGCCGGCGGGATTGTTTTCTCATTGCCACAACCGACCAGACCCATCGGTTTGATTCGGCCATTTACCGGCGATTTGTGGAAAAAGGCTGCATCATTGACATGTCCAAGTTCTGGATGAACAAGGATAATCTTAAAAAAATCATCCTTCTGGAGATTAACCGTCACCAGATTCCCACCCACTTTCTTCCGGACTCCACGCTTCTGGACGCGGCAGCCGAAAAGATCTATGCCATTTTCAAGGAACGCAGTCTCAAAATCAGCCCGGCCTATGTCCGGAAACTGGTTGAATCCATCATCAATATCCGGGGGGACTTCATCCTTGAATTTCTGGACAACAGCATCCTTGTGCGAAGCGCCTTCCAGCTGGTGGCCAAAAATGTCTATGGAGAACTCTACAACAAGGTGGTGGACCGCATGGACCGCAAGGTCAACTGGGAGGAGTATGTGGGGGATATCAAGGACAAATTTTCCGAAATGGCCAACAATTGTTTTAACTACGGGGTCAGCGAGGAAAAGGGCGTGGTGCTCACAGGACCGCCCGGCAGCGGCAAGACCTTTCTGGTCAGGACCTGGCTGTCCTCCAACCTGAAAGTCCATGACATTGCCACAAGCCCCTCTGCTCTGCAGGATACCGCAAGCCCGGTCCACGGGGCAGTGGCCAACCTTGAAAAGGTCTATGATATTGCAAAGATGGTGGCACCCACGGTGATTTTCTTTGACGAAGGAGATGCCCTGGCCCCCAAGAGAAGCGCTACCGGCGGCCAACCCTCCGATGCCCTGACCAATAAATTCTTGAATATCATTGACGGCGAAATTCCCTTAAACAAGGTGTTTACGGTGCTGACCACCAATCGTCTGGATATCCTGGACCCTGCCCTGATCCGGTCCAAGCGCTTAAAAACCCTTGAAGTTTCAGGCCATATGCGGCAAAAGGATATTTTTGATATCATTAAAAAACAATTTGACAATATTCCCCACAAGCGGGAGTTTGAAGTGGAAACAATCATTGAAACCGCCCAGGGCATCTGCAATACACCGGCGGATTTTACCTCTTTTACGGAAAAAGCCATTGCCCTTTGCAGCACCGAATATAAGGTATTATTGAAACTGCGGGATCTGAAACATTCAACCGAACAGGAAAAACACGAGTTCATCAAATTAAATTTTAAAACCATCCTGGGAATATTGGATGCAGTAAAAGCCCCGCCCCTGTTAAAGGCCAACATAAAGAACGACCTGAAAAACTTTGTAACACACTATGACCAGATCATGGAATCCGTGGACCATATCACATCCGAAGAAAAATACCCAATCGTTGCGACCCATCTGGAATCCGCCCGCAGGGAAATTTCCAGGAGCCCGGTGCGCAAGGGGTCCATCCAGCTCAATGAATTCCTTGAAACAGAACTGAGCAAAGAGCCCCAGGTGGGGTTTATCATTGGTGTGGGGGCCAATGACGTCACCGGCATGCTGCTGCCCATTGCCACCAGCCTGACAGGAAGGGTGGACGGCTCCACGATAATCGTCACCGGCGCGGTCTCCTCTTCCGCCCCCAACGCTGCCCAGCTGGACATGGCCGTACAGATGACCAAGCAATCGGCCCAGGAAGCCTTGACCATGGTGAAAAACTATATCCAGGAATTGTCCCCCAAAATCAGTATCCCCTGGCTGTTTGGCGACCTGCTGCAACACTACACCATCCACCACCAGCTCTTGAGTGCCTCCTATAACGTGGGCGGCCCATCCGCCGGGTACGCCCTGGCCCTGAACACAATGTCCGCCCTCCTGAGAATCCCCTTGTGCATTGATTTCGGCATCACGGGCGCTCCCTGGACCAAGGGCGTGCGAAAAGACGAAGTGGGCGGGTCCGTGATCATCGGCGGCCATAGAAAAAAGACGGAAAAGGTCCTGTTATACTTAAGGCGCATGTATATGCCCCTGCAAAATTATAAGGATCTGGAACCGGAATTTCTCATCGGGTATTGGCAGCGAAAAAAAGATATCATTGCCGTGACCCATTTTGCAGATCTCATGCCCGAGGTCCTGTTTTTAGATGACGCCCACAATGACCTGAGGGAAGAACTCATTGAAAAACGAATCGCATACAAAACCGAAAAATACTATGCCACCCAGGCAACCTCATCCCTGAAAGAAGAGATCATCCAGACAAAAATACGAATGAGAAAACGGGCGGAAGAAGAGATCCTGCGCAGGGTGAATGCCATTCACCTGTATTTGTTAGACCCTGACCGGGAAAAATACATTTCCCATGAACAGATTTTCCAGACCTATATGAAAGATTAGATTTTTGGCCCGGCCCTGGTGACCCGACCAAAGGAACTTACCAATAAAACAAATTAACATTAAACAAAATGCTGCTGGGTGGCCCAAACCGATGCCTGGGTCCGGCTGTTCACCCCCAGTTTATTAAAAATATGGGTAATATGGCTTTTCACCGTATGGGGGCTGATATTTAACGATTGTGCGATTTCCACATTTGTGGTGCCACAGGCAAGCATTTGAAGCACTTCTATTTCCCTCTGGCTCAAGGGCGTTGGCAATTGGCGGTTGGCTTCATCCATCAGATCGCTTTTCATGCCGGATAATCGCGCAATTTTTTTTTTCCAGGTTTTCAATATATTGCTTTGCTGAATCCAAGTCAGATACATTCTGGGTGTTATCAATATCCAGGGTAATGGTGGACAATAGTTTTCCGTTGTTATCAAGGACCGGGAAAATGGCTTTTTCCTGTACCGGCCTGCTGATGTGCGGGCAGCGCCCCGGAAGGGTCTGCTGCCGGCCAAGCATGGCGGCAAAGGCCATACATGTGTTAAAGCCGCAATCATTGCAATTGGTCTGGGGCAGCAGTTTTAATATCTGGGTGATGGCCGTCTGTCTGAAAATTTTATACCGAGGGGCGATCTGAGCCTTCCGATGATACATATCATTTAAAAATGCCATAAGCCGAACCATAAAATCCCTTGCATCCTCAGTATCATCAAACGGGGAGGCAAGACCCCTGTCCGGATAAAGCACACACAGGGTATGATCAAAACCAAACCGGATATAGGATGGGTTATCATACAATTGGGCTTTTTTTACCACAGCATTGATATAGGGGAATAAGAATTCGATATCCATGGAAAAATCAAAATCCGCCATCATGCATGCCTTTAGTTTATCCGCAGGCTGGGTGGCGGGCCCCCGGCCAGTGGAGCATACCCGCAAACTGTGAAATCCGATATTTGAATGTCCTGGTGTCATGATTGTCGGCTCAATTTATTTTGTTCAACCATAGGGTAGATCCCCCAGGATGTCAACATCCCGGTAACGCCTATCCAAAGCACACCATCCCTGATTTTGATCTTTAAATATCTCAAAAATCGCCCAAATGGGGGATGTATTTAATTGAAATATGGCGTAATTAAATACAAAATCTGTGGCGTAACCTGTATCAAAAAATGGAGGATAATTTTATATGGCACAGCGTTCAAAAATATTTGAAGCGCATTACAAGGACTATTGCAGGCAGATTGCATCAGTGGATTTTGCATCCATCAGAGACCGGCTTGACATTCATATTGAAAATAACATTGCACAGATTCCCTTCTTTAATAAACCCTATCAGGTATCCGGCCAGGGTATTTTTAAAATGGACAATAAAACGGCAGACTATATGACCTGTGTCATTTTGGCCAAATATGTCCTGCTTTGTCCGGATCAATTATACCTGGATGGAGACTGGTGCACATTTCGGGATTTTAAACGGCAGGCCCATTTTACCAATGCCAATTTTTTTAATACAGAGACCATAGGGCAGATCAAAGCGTATTTTTCAGGGCGTTTGACCGATCTGAAAATCGCATGTAAAAAGATGAATGGCACCGCCCTGGAGATGGACCTGAACTATGATTTAGCGGTCTGGTTTACGGCGCTGCCCCGCTTATCCCTGCTGCTGTTGATGAACGATGCAGACGAAGAGTTTCCGGCAGAGTGCAAGGTTTTATTTCAAAGGCAGGGCGAATATTATCTGGACCCGGAGTCTCTGGCCATGACCAGCGGTCTTTTGGCAAAAAAGCTAATTGCGGCTGATAAAAACAAGGAAGGTGAATGCAATGACAAAATTTAAAACCACAATGGATGTCTTTAAACTATTGGAGAAAACCAATTGCCGAAAATGCAATAAGCCTACCTGCCTTGCATTTGCCGCAGCTGTATTCCAGGGCCAGGTCCCTTTAAGCCAGTGCCCGTTTATTGATGAAACCATTCTCAAAAAATACGGTTCCCAGAAATTAGAATATGAATCCGCATTTGAGCAGGACTATATCAAGGTGCTTGCTCAGTTAAAAGACCGGATAAACCAGATTGATCTTGCGTCCAGGGCAGAAAAACTGGGGGGTAAATTTTCAAATGGCCGTTTAATTTTAAAAATTTTCGGCAAAGACTTCGGCATTGGTAAAAATGGCGAAATCTCTACCGATATTCATGTAAATCCCTGGATTGTCCCACCGGTGTTAAATTATGTATTGAGCAGCAAAGGGTTGCCGCTGACCGGATCATGGGTCCCCTTCCGGGAGCTTGAAACATCCAGAGACTGGGCTCGGTTTTTTGAACATCAATGCGTGGGTTCTTTTAAACAGGTGGCTGATACAAACCCTTCTTTTTTCCGGGACATCATGGAGTTGTTTAACGGCAGGCCGGTTCAAAATCATTATGATGCAGATATTTCCCTGATCATCCATCCACTGCCCCTGGTACCCATGTTGATTTGCTACAATCGCCCCGAAGAAGGCCTGGAATCAGATCTAAACCTGTTTTTTGACACTACCGCCGATAAAAACCTGCCCATAGAAAACATTTATACCTTGTCCACCGGTCTTGCCAATATGTTTAAAAAATTGGCCAAAACCCATGGATAAATCTATACCGGCAATAAAGTGAACATCCATTTTTAAACAAGGAGGACATATGGATTCATTCCTGAAAAAATATGCCAACCGATACGACAAATGGCTGGGTGAAGGTAAAATTGCGTATACGTCCAGAGTGATTCCCATTG